>NZ_LYSQ01000006.1:0-180713 GCF_001728955.1 Aeromonas sp. DNP9
GTTTTCACGAACACATGATCACCGCCGATCGCAAGGGGGGTGGCCATCTGCTCGACTACACCATGGCCCACGGCACCCTGCGACTTTCTGTGGTGCGTCACCTCAATCTGGCCCTGCCATCGGATCCCGCTTTCCGGCAGGCCGACCTCAACCCCGCCGATCTCGATCGCGCCATTCAGGCCGCCGAAGGCTGATAGACAAGGAGCAATATCATGGAAAATAGACAGTGGAAGTGCGGTGCCGAGCTGGTGGTTCGTCATCTGGAGGCGCAAGGGGTCAAGCAGGTGTTCGGGATCCCGGGTGCCAAGATTGACCGGGTGTTCGATGCGCTGGAGGACTCCCCCATCGAGACCATAGTGGTGCGCCACGAGGCGAACGCCGCCTTTATGGCGGCCGCCGTGGGGCGTCTCACCGGCAAGGCGGGGGTGGCGCTGGTCACCTCGGGCCCCGGCTGCTCCAACCTCATTACCGGGTTGGCGACTGCCACCTCGGAGGGGGACCCCATGGTGGCGCTGGGCGGTGCGGTGCGCCGTGCCGACGGCCTCAAGCTCACTCATCAGAGCATGGATACGGTCAACCTCTGCCGTCCGGTCACCAAGTTCAGCGCCCAGGTCAACAGTGGGGCGGCAATTTCGGAAGTGATGGCCAACGCCTTTCGCGCCGCCGAGCTGGGACGGCCGGGGGCTGCGTTTGTCAGCCTGCCGATGGACATCATCAACAAGCCGGTGAAGGGGAATGTGCTGGTGCCACGCGAGGTGCCGGAGCCGGGCTGCGCCGATGAGCAGAATATGGAGCAGGCATTGACCCTGCTGCGTAACGCCGAGAATCCGGTGGTGCTGCTCGGCCTGATGGCGAGCCGGCCGGAAAATGCCGAGGCAGTGCGTGCCTTCCTCGACAAGGCGCGGCTGCCGGTGACCGGTACCTATCAGGCTGCCGGGGTGGTGGACAGCTGCCACTTCGATGATTTTGCCGGACGGGTGGGGCTGTTTAACAACCAGCCGGGGGATCAGCTGCTGGCTGGGGCCGATCTGGTGATCTGCATCGGCTACAGCCCCATCGAGTACGACCCCGTGCTGTGGAATGGCGACAGGGAGCGGCGCATCCTCCATATCGACGTGCTGCCCGCCGATATCGACAGCAGCTACTGCCCGACCGCCGAGCTGGTGGGGTCGATCCGGGCCAACCTGTTGCAGCTGACCCGCATCATGGGCAATCCGAAAATCCGTCCCCCCGAGGTGGATCGGCTGCTGCAAGGGGTGCGCCAGCAGCGGCTGCGACTGGCAATGCGGGCCGACGATCTGCACGGCAATCCGGTTCACCCCTTGCGTATCGTGCGCGAGCTGCAGGATCTGGTGCGCGATGACATGACCCTCTGCGTCGACATGGGCAGCTTCCACATCTGGATTGCCCGCTACCTCTACAGCTTCCGTGCTCGTCAGGTGTTGATCTCCAACGGTCAGCAGACCATGGGGGTGGCACTGCCGTGGGCCATCGGTGCGGCGCTGGTGCGGCCGGGTGAGAAGGTGATCTCGGTATCGGGGGATGGCAGCTTCATGCAGTCGAGCATGGAGCTGGAGACGGCGGTGCGGCTCAAGAGCAATATCGTTCACATCATCTGGGTCGATAACGGCTACAACATGGTGGCGATGCAGGAGCAGCAGAAGTATTGCCGCACCTCCGGCGTCTCTTTTGGCCCCATCGACTTCAAACGCTATGCCGAATCGTTCGGGGCGGCCGGGTTTGCGGTGCGCTCGGCCGACGAGCTTCGCGCCACCCTGAGGGCCGCACTGGCGGTGGAGGGGCCAGCTGTGGTGGCGATCCCGGTGGATTACTCCGACAACCCGGGGCTGATGGCCCAGCTCAGGCCAGAAGTATTGGCATAAGTGTGGGCAGCGGTGTTGGCCTGGCTTGTTGTGTCAGCGCAAGCAGACCCGCCCATATAGCAAAAACCGGCATCAATGATGCCGGTTTTTTATTGCTACGCGGGATGGGTGGCCTTAACGGGCCAGCTGGACGGCGGCGCGTGCGCGGGCCGGTTGTGGGCGGTGTTTGGCTTTTGGTGCGCAGGCCATCTTCAGGCGCAGCCACTCGCGCCACAGCAGCCAGCAGAGCGGCAGGGTGAGCAGCAGCACGGTCGCGGGCTGGGCCATCAGCACCCCATCACGCCCCCACAGTTGTGGCAGCAGGAAGATGAGCGGCAGCAGCAACACGGTTTTGGCGATGGAGATGACCAGCGCCTGACGGGTACGCGCCATGGATTGCAGCAGCACTATGCCGAACATGATGATCCCCTCCAGCGGAATGGCGCCGAGGTTGAGGGTCAGGCTGCTGATGGCAGCGGCCAGCAGCTCGGGATCCTGATTGCCGGTATAGAGCATGGCGACCTGTCCCGGCAGCAGCTGGATGGTGAGCCACACCAGCATGCCATAGATAAAGGTGAACTTGAGCCCCATCTCCATCAGGTACTTGAGGTTGCGATGGCGCTTGGCCCCTGCTGCCTTGCTGATGAGCGGCTGAATGCCGAAGGCGAGCCCCTGCAGGATGACGATAAAGACCGCTTCGGTGTAACCGGCTACGGTAAAGCCCGCCAGATCCTTCACATTGCCATACACCATCAGCTGGCTGTTGTGCAGCATCAGCAGCAGGCCGAGGTTGAACTGGGCAATCAGGCTCGGCAGGCCGGTAAAGAGCAGGTGCGGCATGGCGGGGAGGTTGGGCACCAGATCCCGCCAGCTGAGGCGCAGCCGCGCCCAGGGGGTAAAGAAGTAGCCAAGGCCGATCAGGCTCACCGCACCCTCTGCCATCAGGGTGGCTTGCGCGGTCCCGATTAGTCCCAGCCCCAGCCGACCCACCATGATGTAGTTGAGGATGATATTGAGCACGGCGCCGCTGCTCACCAGCACCATGGCCAGCTTCGGGCGGCCATCGTTGCGCAGCAGATAGGGCACCGCCAGATTGCTGGCCAGCAGCAGGGTACCGCCGCCAATCCAGGTGAGGTAGTCGCTCGCCTGTTTCCAGGTCTCGGTGCCCTGTTCAATCCCCAGCCCGAGCAGGATATCGGTGTGGGTGTAATAGAGCAGCACCGGCGCAACTACCCCGAGACCGGCCAGCAGCCAGAGGGCGTTGACCAGCGCCTGACGGGCCAGCGTGTCGTTTTTCGCCCCTTGCTGGAAGGAGATGGCGGTGGCCGCCCCCATGCTGATCATGGCGGCCAGACCGATCAGCACCATGATGACCGGATAGACCAGGTTGATCCCGGCGAGGCCAGCGGCGCCGACATAGTGGCCGACGAAGATGCCGTCGATGAGGTAGTAGGCCCCCGAGACCAGCATGGCAAGAATGGAGGGGAGGGCGTAAGCCCAGAAGCGACGGGTCATGGCCCGTTGCCGCAGTGTTAAATAGGCAGACATATCTGTTCTCTCGGGGAGTTCGATTATCGAACAGCTAGTCTAGATTAATACTTATTTGGTGATAATCAGGGTTTCACTTGATGAATTGCTGAGTATTGCTCACTAATCCGGGGTTTTGATAGTGAGCCTTGAGCATGTCGATCAGGATGCGCAGGCCGCTGCCCAGTTGATGCCGACTGGGATAGAAGAGGTAAAAGCCGGCAAAGGTAGGGCACCAGGGCTCCAGCACTGTGAGCAGTTTCCCTTCCGCGACTTTTTGGCTCACCTCCTCTTCCAGACAGTAGGCCAGTCCCAGCCCCGCCTCGGCGGCGCCCAGATAGAGGGCCGGGGTGCTGGTGGTGAGCGGCCCGGTCACTTCGATCTCCAGCATGGTGCCGTCGGCGGCAAAGGCCCAGCGATAGTGGTGGTGCGGGGTGAGGCGATAGCCGATGCAGGCGTGGCGACTCAGCTCGCTCGGGTGCTCTGGCGTACCGTGCTCCGCCAGATAGGCCGGGGAGCCCACCACCAGATAGCGCTGGGGCGGGCCGAGGGGGATGCCGATCATCTCCTTGGGCAGCAGATCCCCATAAAAGAGCGCGGCATCGTAACCATCTTCAATCAGCCGGGGCATCAGCTCCTGCTCCACTACCTCCACCTGCATCCGCGGATAACGGGCCAGATAGTCGATCAGCACAGGTGCCAGCAGGCTGTCGATGGCGCCGCGGGGGGCGCAGAGCTTGAGCCTTCCCACCGGTTCATCGCTGTTGCGGGCAAGCTCGCAAAGCGCCTCTTCAAGAGTATTGAGGGTGGGGAGCAGCTGCTTGAGCAGCCGCTGGCCCGCTTCGGTCGGCACCACGGCGCGGGTGCTGCGGTTGAGCAGCCGCACCCCCAGCCTTGCTTCCAGCCCCTTCAGGCTATGGCTGAGGGCGGAGGCGGAGACCCCGAGCTCGAGGGCGGCCTTGCTGAAACTGCGGTGACGGGCGACGGCGGCAAACACCGCCAGTTCGGCGAGATCGGTACGGGTAATGGTCATCATCAATCAACAAAAAGGCGTGAGTCACAAGGGTACGCCAAGGCTGTGCTGCACACAATCCGCGCTAAATGGGTGGCTTGTTGCAAATATGTAGCTGCTCGCAGGCCATTGATTCCAGTGAAACTAAGTTGAATTGTTAAAAAAAACTCACAATAAGGCGCTTTGAGTGTGATCTTGGTCGTCCGAAAGGCGACCAAAATCAAACTTTGGTTGATTAATTCAAAAAAACGCTGTGATTAATAAGGGCATTTAATTAAAGTCAGCCCATCAAGAGTGGCGCACGTTAATCGGTTGTTAAGTGAGACGGGCGCCGACCCTCAGGGTCAAAATCTCGCACTGTTGTTTGTTGCAATCCTGTTGTCACAAGGAGTGATGGCCAGGTTGCCGGGGGGCGAGAGGTTATTATCAAGGACGGACAGCAGGCGTTCCAGGGAGATGGAACCGGGCCAAGGCCCGACCAAACAAGAATCCCATTTTCCTAGATGACAGGAACAACGTATGTCTGACATGAATATTGCAGCTGATGGTCGTTTAGCCAGCAACACCTCCCGCGGCGTCAACAAGGCCGATGTGGTCTGGATGCTGGGTCTGTACGGTACCGCGATCGGTGCCGGTGTGCTCTTCCTGCCAATCAACGCCGGTGTAGGTGGCCTGTGGCCGCTGGTTGCCATGTTGATCCTGGCGCTGCCGCTGACTTTCTTTGCTCACCGTGGTCTGACCCGCTTCGTGCTGTCCGGCTCTACCCGTGATGGCGACATCACTGAAGTAGTAGAAGAGCACTTCGGCAAGACCGCAGGCAAATTCATCACCCTGCTCTACTTCTTTGCCATCTACCCGATCGTGCTGATGTATTCAGTCGCCATCACCAACACCGTCGAGAGCGTGATTGTCCACCAGCTGGGCATGTCTGCACCTCCCCGTGCCGTTCTGTCACTGGCCCTGATCCTCGGTCTGATGGCGGTTGTTCGTCTGGGCGGCCAGGTTATCGTCAAAGCGATGAGCGTGCTGGTATTCCCGTTCGTGCTCACCCTGATGGGTCTGGCGTTCTACCTGATCCCGCACTGGAACGGTGCCATCATCACTGAAGCTCCGGCCCTGTCCGACGCCTTCAACGGTGACTTCATCAAGACCCTGTGGCTGGCTATCCCGGTAATGGTGTTCTCCTTCAACCACTCCCCGATCATCTCCTCCTTCGCGGTGGACAACAAAGGTCGTTACGGTGAAGGTGCCGAGAAGAAGTGCAGCAACATCCTGCTGGGCGCCCACGTCATGATGGTGATGACCGTTATGTTCTTCGTATTCAGCTGCGTACTGAGCCTCTCCCCGGCTGACCTGGCTGCTGCCAAAGAACAGAACATCTCCATCCTGTCCTACCTGGCCAACCACTTCGATAACCCGGTTATCGGTACTGTGGCTCCGCTGATCGCCATGGTTGCCATCAGCAAATCCTTCCTGGGCCACTACCTGGGTGCGCAAGAGGGCATGAACGGCCTGATGGCCAAGGCGCTGCGCGAGAAGGGCAAGAACGTTGACACCAAGCAACTGAACAAAGTCACTGCCGTGTTCATGATCCTGACCACCTGGGCCATCGCTACCATCAACCCGAGCATCCTCGGCATGATTGAAGACCTGGGCGGCCCGATCATCGCAATGCTGCTGTTCCTGATGCCGATGTACGCCATCACCAAGGTTCCGGCCATGCGCAAATACGCTGGCAACATCAGCAACGGCTTCGTGACCATCATCGGCCTGATCGCCATGTCCGGTATCATCTACAAGCTGATTGCCTGATAACACCGGTTACCAAGTTGAATGAAGAAGCCGCCTCGCAAGAGGCGGCTTTTTTTTATGGCTGTTTGGGGCGCTGAGCGGATGCGGTATCGCTACTTCATCAGCTTCTTCACCTCGTCGCTGGCCAGCGCCTTGTTGAATTTGTCCCGCGCCTCTTTCCCCTTGGCGGAGTTGGTAAAGCAGACGTGGAGGGATTTGTCCTCGAGGATCTTGCCGTTGAAGCCGAGGTTGGCGGCAACGTCCTTGAGTTGGGGATCGCTCTCCTGCAGATAGGTCATCACATTCTGGTCGATGACCGCCAGATCGAGCCGACCGTTGCCGAGCTTGAGCAGGTTCTGGCTGTCGGAGCTGGTGGCATCGGCCGAGAGCGCCTTGCTGGCCACTTTTTCGTCGAACTCGGTGGTATTCACATAGCCGGTGACGACACCAATTTTCTTGCCCTTGAGGTCATCAAGGCTCTGCCAGGTGACCGGCTGATCGGCTCGCTGGGCAAACCCGAGAGGGCCGTTACCTATGGGGTCGGAGAAGAGGCAACTGCTCTTGGGATCAAGATACTCGGGGAAGTAGCCCAGCACCTCTGGGTTGTTGGTCGCCTCGTCCACGGCCCGTTGCCAGGGATAGAACTTGATGGTCAGCGGGTCGCCAGCCAGGGCAAAGGCTGCGGTCACCACCTGACTGCTCTTGCCCTGTTCAGGGAGGCTGGCGCTGGTGTAAGGGGGCCATTCAAGGCTGGTCAATACTGCCGCCTGAGCGGCCGACATGCCGAACAAGGGAAGAGTGGCCAGGGCGAGGTGCTTCCATTTCAGGCTCATAGAGATAACTCCTTGTGGTCAAACACCCCTTAAAGATAGCCCCCGGTGTCGATTGCGGATGCCGGCCATGGCTGACCGGCATCCGTGCCTCTATTTGTTGTCGATATTCTCCGACTGCCAGAGGGCATAGCCCTTGCCGGAGGCCGTGGTAGGCAGATCAATCTGCATCAGGTCGTTGCCGATGACAAAGGGGCCCGAGTAGCGGGCGCGCAGATCCTGCGCCAGATCTTTGACCGTGATCTTGCCGTTGAGCCCGATGTGGCTGAACACGGTCAGGGCCGGTCTGGCTTCGTTCAGAACGCGGGCGGCCTGCTCGGGGGAGGCGAGGTGTCCGGCGATCGCCTTGTAGCCCGGGTTGGCCTTCATCTGCTCGGCAGAGGTCATGGAGACGCAGTGCACCAGCAGGTCGGCCCCTTTGGCCTGCTTCACCACTTCGGGGCTGTAGCGGGTATCGCCGGAGAGCACCACGCTGTGGCCGTGATAGTCGATGCGATAGCCGAATGACGGCTTGATGTTGACCCCGTGGTCGTTGTCAAAGGCGGTTACCTTGACCCCGTCATGGTTGTAGACCACCCCGGCGGTGACCTCGTGGCTGTTGATCTCCACCCCGTCCAGCGGCGTTCCCTCATCCTTGACCCGGGTGGCGATGTCGGTGGCGTAGGCCTGCTGCAAGCCACGGGCGAGAGCTGTGGTGCCTTTGGGGCCGTAGAGTTCCATCGGCGCGTGGCGCTGGCCATAGGCTGGTTGCAGCCAGCCGGTCAGCCAGAGATCCGCCAGCCCGTTGGTGTGGTCGGAGTGAAAGTGGGTGAGGAAGAAGGCGTTGACCCGGCCGATGGGAATATGCAACTGCCACAATCGGGTGGTGGAGTTGCGGCCAAAATCGAACACCAGCTTCTGGTTGCCCGCTTCGACCAGAGTGCTGTAACCGCCCCGACTGATCTGGGGTACCGGAGTGCCGGTGCCGAGCAGGCTGACCCGAAAGATATCGGGCTGGGCTTGAGTTGCTGAGGCTGGGGCATGGTCGTGGTTGCTGATAAAGCTGCTCTCGGCGGCCTGACTGGCGCCGCTGGCCAGCAGACCGACCAGCAGGGCGGCCAGATAGGTGCTTTTCATGGGAATTTATCCTGTGGGGAAGGGACGGCATCACTGTATTGGTAACCAAAAATTAAATAAATTGGCTAAAATCCATTTCTTACTAAACTTTTGGTTGTGAATTAGGGCCCTTGTCGCGGGCCAAACGGCCTTGAAACGGGCAAAAAGGAGGGGTTGTGGACCGATTGACCAGCATGCGAATCTTCACCCGGGTAGTGGATCTCGGCTCCTACAGCGCGGTGGCGAGCGAAGAGGGGATCAGCGCCCAGATGGTGGGCAAGCATGTGCTGGGGCTGGAGCAGTGGCTGGGGGGCAAGCTGTTTCACAAAACCACCCGCCAGCAGACCCTCACCGAGCTGGGCCAGCTTTTTCTGTCCCGCTGCCAGCGGGTACTGGAGGAGCTGGCACTGACCGAGTCGCTCACCCAGAATCTGCTGGCCGAGCCGGCCGGACGGCTACGCATCGCCGCCCCCCTCAGCTTTGGCCATCACCGGCTGGTGCCGCTGCTGCCCGCTTTTCTCGACCGCTACCCCAAGCTGGATCTGGATCTGCAGCTCACCCCCCGCTGGGTCGATCTGGTGGAGGAGGGGTTCGACGCCGCCATCCGCACCCTGCGCCCGCAGGATGAGGCGCTGATTGCCCGTCCGCTGCTGACCCAGCACTACCGCCTCTGCGCGGCGCCCGACTACCTCAATCACCACGGCGTGCCCCGTCATCCGGCCGATCTCGCTCACCACCAGTGCCTGCACGGCAACTGGGGCGAGCACGAGCGTTGGCAGTTTGTCGGTGAGGATGGCCAGAGCGAGGAGGTGCGGGTTGTCTCGCGCCTGCGCATCAATCACTGGCCAGCCTTGTTGACGGCGGCGCTCTCGGGGGCTGGCATCACCTTGCAGCCTGCCGAACAGGTGCGTGACCATATCGCTGCGGGGCGTCTGCTGCCGCTGCTTGGCCGCTATCAGAGCCCGGCCAAGACCCTCTACTTCATCTATCCGGCGGCGCGGCGGCAGGTGCTCAAGATCACCCTGCTGGGGGATTTTCTGGCCGAATCCCTGCAAGCTGAGAGCGAGCCTGAATAAAAGGCTGCATATTCTCGCCACCGCGCTTAACCATCGTACTTAACAAAGGGGCGGAGCAGGCCTAACATGGCGGGATGTTTTTTTAGTCAGGACAAAAGGATATGTCTGGGTTGAAAAAGGATCTCGGGCTCTGGCAGGGGATGGGGCTGCTCGCCACCTCGCTGCTCGGCACCGGGATCTTCGTGGTACCGGCGACTGCCGCCTCGCTGGCGGGCGGGGCCTCGCTCTGGGCCTGGTTGCTGCTGATTGCGCTGGTGCTGCCCATCGCCTTTACCTTCGCTCGCCTCGGCCGTCGCTATCCCCATGCGGGCGGCGCGCCGCACCTGATCGGCCTCGCTTTTGGCAACGGCGCTGAGCGCTTCTCCGCCTTCCTCTTTCTGGCGGTGCTGCCGGTGGGGCTGCCTGCCGCCCTGATGATTGCCGCCGGCTTCTGGCACGCCCTGTTCGAGATGGGGGAGTGGACCCTCTGGGCCATCCAGCTGCTCACCCTGCTCGGGGTATTCCTGCTGGGGCTGCGCGGGGCGCGCTCCTCCGGCAACCTGCAGCTGTTGATAGCTCTGGCTATTCTGGGGCTCACCCTGCTTATCTGGTTCAAGGGAGAGGTGAGCTGGCGCGATGCGGCCCGGCCGCTGCCGAGCGCGGACGAGTGGCCTGCCATGGCCACCGCGTTGGCGGTGATGTTCTGGTGTTTCGTCGGGCTGGAAGCCTTCGCCCATATGGGGGAGGAGTTCAAGCGGCCGGAGCGGGACTACCCCATCGCTCTGCTTGGCGGGGTGCTGCTGGCGGGGCTTATCTACTGGATCCACTCGCTGGTGGTGCTCAAATATGGGCTCTACGGCGATGAGGCGAAAAACGCCACCGCCATCCCCTCCCTGCTGGCGCTGCTGTTCGGCCCCACCGCCAAGTGGCTGGTGGCGGTGCTCGGCTACCTCTCCTGTTTTGCCAGCATCAACATCTACATTCAGGGCTTTGCCCGGCTGATCTGGAGCATGGCACGGGAAGGCAAGCTGCCCCCCTCGCTGGCCGTGCTCACCGCGCGCGGCGCGCCGCTGCGGGCGCTCGGCCTGGTGCTTGCCATCTGCCTGCTCTGCATCACCCTGATCATCTGGTTGCGACTGCCGCTCGATGAGCTGATCCGCTACGCCAACGGCAACTTCGTGCTGGTCTACCTGCTCTGCATGGCGGCGGGCTGGCGCCTGCTCGGCGGGGTGGGCAAGGGGCTGGCGGGGATAAGCGTGCTGCTCTGCGCTCTGGTGCTGGTAGCGCTTGCCACTCAGGTGCTCTATGCGGTGGTGCTGAGTCTTGGCTACGGCGGCTTCTCGTTGTGGCGGCGTCATCTGCGCCGCAGTCGTCAGCAGGATGCGCTCCCGCTGGCGAAGTAACATCTCCCCGATGGTCGAAGAAATGAGAAAGCCCTGATGTTCAGGGCTTTTTGATTACGGCATATGGGATATTCATATGAATACTAGTTGGCACGCTATTTGCCGAAAAGTGCGGTGTCGGATCAACTCAACGGCGATTTATAGCCAAAAAAAGTGGGATCCAGCTCGCGTTTTGCTTAAAGTGATCCCTTCCGATCCCGGTGGTCGGAATGCCCGCAAGGATGCCCTTCAGACGTAAACAGGATGGCCTGGCCAGACTGACTCTCAGAGATGTGATTGCTTCGGTTCTCTTTTTATCTGTCACCTGTGGTGATAGCGCCTTGTTCCGTTCAGTCAGCCCGGGTTTTGCGTCTCTCTCATCGTGCATTGTCACCATCTGCAGCGAGTGAATCATGAGCGAATCGGTTTTTGAGATCCACGACTGGACCCTGAGCGTTGACGACAACATGTTGTGTCGCCCCGACCGCGAGGTCTACCTCGAACCCAGACTGGTCAACCTGTTGCGGTTTCTGGCCCATAATGCCGGCACTGTGTTTGGCCGCGATGCCCTGATCAACGAGGTGTGGGATGGCGCCGAGGTAACCGATCAGGTGGTGACCCAGTCCATCTTCGAACTGCGCAAGATCCTCAAAGATGGTCGCACCGATGCGACCGACTATATCGTCACCGTGCCCAAGCGCGGCTACAAGCTGGTGGCACCGGTACGGCCGCTGCAGGTGGTTTCCGTGGTGATGGCGGACGAGCAGCCCGCGCCCGCGGTCAATACCGTTCTCTCAGACAACCCGACTCTCTCCGATCTGAGCCCGCCTGCGGCTGAGCAGGATGATGCACAGCCCAATGTTGCCCCTTTTCCCGCCGGGCCCCTGACCCGCGCCATCTCCACCCACGCCAAGGATGCCCGCAGCCGCTGGAAGATGGTGAGTTTCGATATCTTCGTTGCCATCGTGCTGATCGCCATTGTCAGCATGCTCAGCTACCAGCACACCAGCCCCCAGGTACACGCCATGCTGGATCCCAATCTGCTGGTGTTCCGCTTTCACTCCGGCATGGATGACAACAACGAGAACGTGCGCCTCGCCGATGGCATTACCCGAGCCCTGATGGGGGAAGTGGCCGTGGCTACGCCGCTGCGGGTGCAGTACGGCGCCACCACTCTGATGGGGGGCATCATGCCCGGCAAGGAGCTGAGCGTGCGGGTCACCCGCCAGCCGCGCGGCACCTATCTCGATCTGGAGTATCGCAATATCAACACCAACCGGGTGCTGTTCAGCCATCAGTACCAGCTCAGTCGCCACAACGTGCACGGCGTGCTGCAGGAGAGCAGTCAGGATCTGCTGCGCGCCCTCGACCAGCCGGATGCCGAGCCGGGCATGGGGTGGCCGACCGATGACGCCTCCCTGATGGCGATGATGGAGGCTCACTACTACACCAACAGCCGGGATCCGGTCGCCCTCAAGCGTGGTATCGAGCTGCTCGAAGAGGCGCTGGCGCTCCAGCCTGATCAGCCGCTGCTGCTGGCGGAGCGCTATCTAGCCGGTGAGGTGCTGGCCACCCTGGCGGGGCAATCCGAGAGCGAGCGACTGCAGGAGGTGGGAACCCATCTCGCCCGCGTGGTGCAAAATGGCGGCGCCCTGCCATCCCGGGTGTGGGAGGCGTTGACCCTGCAGGCGATCCTCAACGGCCAGCAACAGCAGGCCAACTATCTGCTGGAGAAGGCGGCGAGTCGCGGCCGCTCGGTGCTCTACTACATACTGCAGGGCAAGCTGGCGGAGCTGGACGGTCGCCCCGAGGCGGCGGGGGATGCCTACAGTCAGGCCTTCCTGATGGAGGCAACCGAGCAGACCTATCTGCTCTGCCAGCAGCTCGGTTTCTACAGCAATATGGAGACCCTCACTCCGGCGCTGTTCGATGCACTGGGTCAGAGCAAGGTGAAGCTCTTCTAATTCCGCGCCCTTTGTTGCTGCCGGCATGACATCTGGCTCTTCGCTCAGGCCACCTTCGGGTGGCCTGAGCCGTTTCTGGCCGCCTTTTATCAGGCTTGCTACTCCTGAAAAGAGGAGCTCTGCACACCATATCGTGGTGAGTTACCCCGGGTGATCTTCAGGTGAACTGTGCCGGGCATACCGCTTGTTTTTGGCGTTTCTTCGCATCATCCATTTCCTGCGTTCCTGCGTTCCTGCGTTCCTGCGTTCCTGCGTTCCTGCATTTCCATGCCTCCAGCAATGTCCAACCGGAGCGAACTTCTTCCGATTACGTCTTTTGGCGTGTGTGGCCATGGCGCTGCACGGGTTGCCAACAGCGAATTGAGCGAGCCGATGACCCCGGATAGGCAGAGCTGTTGTCATTCAGGGGGAGGGTAAATTGCATAGCAGATGGCACTGACGGCGATGGGATTGGCCGGGTCGATGAGATGGGCAGGGCGGGCGAGAGCGGGGCGGCTCTGTGCGAACCCCTTTATCCCGGGGTTATCGCGGGAAAAATATCAAGACGGCGAGATAAAGGGGTTGTCAAGGCGAAAATACGGGCTGCCGGATATCAAGGTTTTATCAAGAAAGCTTGGTGGGAAATAATTAATTCGCTGTTTTTAAAGGTTTTTTATCTTGTTGGCGAGGAGGGTAAAAAAAGTTGCCTCATATTTTTATCCGTTAGCTGCTCCTTATGTTTTTCGGGGACGAGAGGCCTAGTCTGTGCCCATTCTTTGGCGGGGCGTTCCGCCAAATGTGTATGTGACGACCCGACCTTTTATAGAACCGGAGATCTTATGTCCCTAGATACGAGCAAGAAGATTGGCCTTATCGCCTGTACAGGTGTGGTGGCCGGCAACATGATGGGGAGTGGTATTGCGCTGCTGCCTTCGGCACTGGCCACCATCGGCTCCATCTCTGTCTTTAGCTGGGCAATCTGTCTGGTAGGCGCCATGGGCCTCGCCTTTGTCTTCGCCCGCCTTGCTACCAAGAACCCGCAAGAGGGTGGCCCCATTGCTTACGCTGGCGAGATCTCTCCGGTGTTCGGTTTCCAGACTGGTGTGCTTTATTACCACGCCAACTGGATCGGTAACCTGGCCATCGCCATTACCGGTGTCTCCTACCTCTCCGTCTTCTTCCCCATCCTCAACAGCCCGATCCCGGCCGCCGCAGCCACCATCGCTGCCGTCTGGATCTTCACCTTCGTCAACCTGCTTGGCGGTAGCTGGGTGAGCCGACTCTGTACTCTGGGTCTGGTGCTGATCCTGCTGCCGGTGGTCGGTACTGCGGTGATGGGTTGGGGTCATTTTGATGCCACTGTCTACAGCCAGAACTGGAACACCACCAGCGGCAGCGACCTGCATGCGGTCATCAGTGCCGTGCTGATCTGCCTCTGGTCCTTCGTCGGTGTTGAATCTGCCGCCGTCTCTTCCGGCATGGTGAAGAACCCCAAGCGCACCGTACCGCTCGCTACCATGCTGGGTACCGGTATCGCGGGTGTTATCTACATCCTCTCTACCCAGGTGATCAGCGGCATGTTCCCGGCCGGTGAAGTGGCTGCTTCCGGCGCCCCGTTTGCCATGGCCTCTTCCGCCATCTTCGGTAGCTGGTCTGCTCCGTTCGTCTCTGCCTTCACCGCCCTGGCCTGCTTCACCTCGCTCGGTTCCTGGATGATGCTGGTGGGCGAGGCGGGCAAGCGTGCCGCCAACGACGGCAACTTCCCGAAAATCTACGGCGAAGTGGACAAGAACGGCGTGGCCAAGAAGGGTCTGATCCTGGGCTCCCTGAAGATGACTGCCCTGATGATTGGCCTGACCGCCTTCACCTCCCAGTCTGCCCACGCTGCCGACCTCTTCAACGTGCTGACCACAGATGCGGTGCTGCTGACCATGCTGCCCTACTTCTACTCCAGCATTAACCTGATCCGTTTTGAAGGCATGACCTCCCGCAGCATCGGCGCCATGATCTTCTCCGGTGTGGCCTGCGTCTTCTGTCTGGTAGCCCTGATGGGTGCCAAGGGTTCCAACCTCACCGCTACCTTCGTGGTGTCGCTCATCATCCTGATGTTCTACGCCAAAAAACTGGGTCTGCGTCAGCACGATGCCCTGCTGAACGAACAACCCAGCAACTGATTTCCCCTTTTATCTTCCGAGCGCTCTTCACTCACCATCCCTGATGGAGAGCGCCCCTTTACGTGTGGAGCATTACGATGAATATCATTGCCATCCTCAACCACCTCGGCGTTTTCTTTAAAGAAGAACCCATTCGCCAGCTGCAAGCCTCCCTCGAGCGCAAGGGTTTCGAGGTTGTTTATCCGGTCGACGTCGCCGACCTGCTGAAACTGATTGAGAAGAACCCCCGCGTTTGTGGCGCCATCTTCGACTGGGACAAATACTCTCTGGGTCTGTGCAAGGAGATCCACGATCGCAACGAGAAGCTGCCGATCTTCGCCTTCGCCAACGACCAGTCCACCCTGGACATTCACCTGACCGACCTGCGTCTGAACGTGCACTTCTTCGAGTACCGTCTCGGCATGGCCGATGACATCGCCCTCAAGATGGGTCAGGCCACTCAGGAGTATCAGGACGCCATCCTGCCGCCGTTTACCAAGGCGCTGTTCAAGTACGTGGAAGAGGGTAAATACACCTTCTGTACTCCGGGTCACATGGGCGGTACCGCCTTCCAGATGAGCCCGGCCGGCAGCATCTTCTATGACTTCTACGGCCCGAACGCGTTCAAGGCTGACGTCTCCATCTCCATGCCGGAGCTGGGCTCCCTGCTGGATCACTCAGGTCCGCACAAGGAAGCCGAAGAGTACATCGCCCGTACCTTCAACGCCGATCGCTCCTATATCGTTACCAACGGCACCTCTACTGCCAACAAGATCGTCGGCATGTACTCCGCGCCTGCCGGCAGCACAGTGCTGGTTGACCGTAACTGCCACAAGTCGCTCACTCACCTGATGATGATGAACGACGTGACGCCGATCTACTTCCGTCCGACCCGCAACGCCTACGGCATTCTGGGTGGTATCCCGCAGAGCGAATTCAGCCGCGACACCATCGCAGCCAAGGTTGCCGCTACACCGGGTGCCCAGGCTCCCCGTTACGCCGTCGTCACCAACTCCACCTATGATGGCCTGCTCTACAACACCGGCTTCATCAAGGAGGCGCTGGATACTCCTTACATCCACTTCGACAGTGCCTGGGTGCCTTACACCAACTTCAGCCCGATCTATGAAGGCAAGTGCGGCATGAGCGGCGAAGCGATGCCGGGCAAGGTGTTCTACGAAACCCAGTCCACCCACAAGCTGCTGGCGGCCTTCTCCCAGGCCTCGATGATCCACATCAAGGGTGACGTGGAGGAAGAGACCTTCAACGAAGCCTTCATGATGCACACCTCCACCTCGCCGCAGTACGGCATCGTGGCCTCTACCGAGATCTCTGCTGCCATGATGCGTGGCAACACCGGCAAGCGTCTGATCAAGGACTCCATCGATCGCGCCATCTCCTTCCGCAAAGAGATCAAGCGTCTGCGTGATCAGAGCGAAGGCTGGTTCTTCGACGTATGGCAGCCGGACAACATCGACACCGTCGAGTGCTGGAAGCTGGATCCGAAAGATGACTGGCACGGCTTCAAGGACATCGATGACAACCACATGTACCTGGATCCGATCAAGGTCACTCTGCTGACTCCGGGTATGGGTCGTGACGGCCAGCTGCTGGAGAAGGGCATCCCTGCCTCTCTGGTCTCCAAGTTCCTGGATGAGCGCGGCATCGTGGTCGAGAAGACCGGCCCCTACAACATGCTGTTCCTCTTCTCCATCGGTATCGATCAGTCCAAGGCGATGCAGCTGCTGCGTGCCCTGACCGAGTTCAAGCGTGGCTACGACCTGAACCTGACCATCAAGAGCATCCTGCCGAGCCTCTATCGTGAAGACCCGAGCTTCTACGAAGGGATGCGCATCCAGGAGCTGGCGCAGCGCATTCACGAGCTGACCAGCAAGTACCGTCTGCCGGAGCTGATGTTCAAGGCGTTCGATGTACTGCCGGAGATGAAGATGACTCCGCACGCCGCATGGCAGCAAGAGCTGGCCGGCAACGTGGTGGAAGTGCCGTTGCGTGACATGGTTGACCGCATCAGCGCCAACATGATCCTGCCGTACCCGCCGGGAGTTCCGTTGGTACTGCCGGGTGAGATGGTGACCCAGGATTCTCTGCCGGTGCTCGAGTTCCTCGAGATGCTGTGCGAGATCGGTGCCCACTACCCGGGTTTCGAGACCGACATCCACGGCCTCTATCGTCAGGCCGATGGCAGCTACACCGTCAAGGTGCTGCGTTAATCGACAGTGACAACAGTCGAAAGTGACAACAACGGGCCGCAAGGCCCGTTTTTCCCTCCGGAATTCCTGTTCTTATTGCGTGAGTCGCCAACCATGAAGCGAGTGCTCTCCATTCAATCCCACGTAGTCTTTGGCTGTGCCGGCAACAGCGCCGCCGTTTTTCCCATGCGTCGCCTCGGGATCGAGGTGTGGCCGATGAACACGGTGCAGTTCTCCAATCACACCCAATACCGCGAAGGCTGGCAGGGGATGGTGATGCCCAGCGGTCATATCCGTCAGCTGGTAAACGGCCTGGCGGAGATCGGTGTGCTGGCCCAGTGCGATGCGATCTTGAGCGGCTACCTCGGCTCGGCCGAACAGGGGGAGGAGATCCTGGTGGCGGTGGCCCGGCTCAAGGCACTCAATCCGGCCACCCTCTATTTTTGTGATCCCGTGATGGGTCACCCCGACAAGGGGTGCATAGTGGCACCCGGCGTCGCCGATTTTCTGAAACATCGGGCACTGGCTTGCGCCGATATGCTGGCCCCCAATCTGCTGGAGCTGGAACAGCTCACCGGCCGCGATATCCGCAATGTGCCGGAGGCCATCGAGGCGTGCCAGCAGCTGCGCGCGCAAGGGGTCAAGCTGGTGATGGTCAAGCATCTGGGCAAGGCCGGCTTTGCCGTGGACCGCTTCGAAATGCTGCTGGTGTGCGAGGAGGGGAATTTTCACCTCTCCCGCCCGCTCTACCCTTTTGCCCGCCACCCCATCGGGGTGGGGGATCTGCTGAGCGCCACCATGCTGGCCAATCTGTTGGCCGGTTGCACCCCGGTAGCGGCGTTCGAACGTACCAACGCCAGCGTCGATGCAGTGCTGGCTCGCACCTGGCTGGCGGGGGCCTACGAGCTGCAACTGGTGGCGGCCCAGCACGAGATGGCGCTGCCGCAGGTCTCCATTCGGGCGACCCGCCTCTAGGCTATTTGCGTCAACAGCAGAAACAACAAAGCCCTGATCATCAGGGCTTTTTATATTTCAGATTCGGGGAGAGGGCTTAGTCTTGCGGGCTTTTGAGCGCCTTGACCACATCCTCTTTGGGCTCCAGCTCCTTGACCTGATTGAAGATCTCCAGCTCCCCTTGCGGGCTGACGGTGTAGGCATCGGCATCCTGATAGCTGCCGCTGCCGGCGCTCTCGATGATGACCACCAGCTCGGGCTGCTTGTCGCCATTCAAATCGACCAGTTTCAGCTCCCGGACAAAGCCGTTACGGGCCATCACCTTGCCATCCTGAAACTCATCCAGTGGAAATTGGGCGTTCTGGCCCGAATAGAGCCGCACGTCATAGCTGCCGATGGAGGCGGGCTCACCGGCCCCCTGCGCCACCCGGATCACCTGCCCGGAGGGGAGGGTCAGTTGCTTGCTAAATCCCTCTTCGGCTTGTGCTTGTGCCGCCAGCGGCAGGGTCAGCAGCCCAGCCATCATCAATGCTCTGTTCATCTTGCAACCTCTTGCTGTCTCTTGAGTGCGGGCTCCCGGGGAGCCCGCCGTGATGCTGTTACCAGATCTTCACCCGCTTCTGGGGCGGCAGATAGAGTTTGTCCCCCGGCTGGATGTTGAATGCCTCGTAGAAGGCGGGAATGTTCGGCACCACGCCGTTGACCCGGTACTCGGGCGGCGAGTGGGGGTCGGAGCGCAGCAGCATCTGCATCAGCTCGGGACGATACATCCCTTTCCACACTTGCGCCCAGCCGAGGAAGAAGCGCTGCTCGCCGGTGAAGCCGTCCAGCACCGGCGCTTCCTTGCCATCCAGTGACAGCTCGTAGGCCTTGTGGGCGATGGTGAGACCACCCAGATCGCCGATGTTCTCCCCCAGGGTGAACTGGCCATTGACGAACTGGCCGTTGATGGGCTCGAAGCGGTTGTACTGGGCCACCAGACGGCTGGTGCGGAAGCGGAACTCCTTGAGATCTTGCGGTGTCCACCAGTCGCGCATCATGCCGTCGCCATCGGATTTGGCCCCCTGATCATCAAAACCGTGGCCCATCTCGTGGCCAATGACCCCTCCGATGGCGCCGTAGTTGACCGCATCATCCGCCGTCATGTCGAAGAAGGGGGGCTGCAAAATAGCCGCCGGGAAGACGATCTCGTTGTTGCTCGGGTTGTAGTAGGCGTTCACCGTTTGCGGCGACATGTGCCACTCGTCCCGGTCGACCGGCTTGCCGAGGCGCGCCAGACTGTCTGCGTATTCAAAGGCTTGCGAGCGTTGCAGGTTGCCCACCAGATCATCCGGTTTGATGGTGATGGCGCTGTAATCCTTCCACTTGTCGGGGTAGCCGATCTTGGGGCGGAACTTGGTCAGCTTCTCGAGGGCCTGCGCCTTGGTCTCGGGCGACATCCAGTCGAGCTCCTTGATGCTCTGG
This sequence comes from Aeromonas sp. DNP9, assembly GCF_001728955.1. Lineage (NCBI taxonomy): Bacteria > Pseudomonadati > Pseudomonadota > Gammaproteobacteria > Aeromonadales > Aeromonadaceae > Aeromonas > Aeromonas sp. DNP9. Next base: position 19,279 of record NZ_LYSQ01000006.1, read on the forward strand.
CCGTAGGCGGTGCGCAGGTTCTCCACCAGCTGCTCCATCCGCTCCTTGGCTGCTGGCGGGAAGTAGCGGGCCACATAGAGCTGGCCGACCGCTTCACCCAGATGATCGTTCAGCACCCCGAGCGCCCGCTCCCAGCTGGCGCGCTGCTTGGGCGTGCCGCTCAGGGTGGTGCCGTAGAAGGCGAAGTTGGCGTGGTCGGTCTCGCTGTCGAGATAGGGGGCGTAGTCGGTCAGCAGTTGCCACTTGAGGTAGGCCTGCCAGTCGGCGATGGGGGTCTGGGCCATCACCTGATCCAGCGCGCTCAGATAGGTCGGCTGACCGATGATGAGCTCCGGCTGGCCAGCGATGCCCGAGGCATTGAGATAAGCCTGCCAGTCGAGGTGGGGGGCGAGCCGTGCCAGTTCGCTGGCGGGGCGCTTGTTGTAGTTCTTCTCCCGATCCCGCAGGGCGACATTGTCCCACTGGATGGTGGCGAGCCGGGTTTCGAGGGCCAGAATCCGTTTGGCCTTGCCGCTCGGGTCAGACTCACCGAGGCGGCTCAGCATGGCGGCGATATGCTGCTGGTACTTCTGGCGCAGGGCCTGGCTGTCGGGATCCTGCTTGAGGTAGTAGTCCCGATCCGGCAGTCCCAGTCCACCTTGATAGAGGTAGACCGCATAGCGGTCGGGAGACTTGGCATCGGCGTCGATCCAGATGCCGAACGGTGCGCCGCCGCCCATGCGGCCACTTTGGGCAAAGGCGCGGGCCAGTGCCGCCTGATCACGGATTTGGTCGATATCGGCCAGCGCCGGTGCCAGCGGGGTGAGCCCTTTGGTGTCACGGCTAGCCTGATCCAGATAGCTGGCGTAGAGATCGCGGATCTGCTGGGTCGGCGTGCCGGTAGCGGCCTCCTGCTTGGCCAGCCCCTCGACCAGCACCCGCACATCGGCGAGGGATTTGTCCCGCAGCATGTAGAAAGCGCCATCGGCGGGGCGATCGTCGGGGATCTTGGCGGTGGCGAGCCACTTGCCATTGACGTAGCGGAAGAAGTCATCGCCAGGTTTGACCTGGGTGTCCATATTGGCCAGCGCCAGCCCGGAGTGTTTGGGGGAGTCTTGCGGTGCCTGACTGCAGCCAGCCAGCAGGGCCAGTCCAATCAGGCCGGCCAGTAAGCTTTTCTTATTGTTCATCTTGTTTGATTCCAATTCGGATTGTTTGCTTCCCTGCCCATCTTCCTTGCTCCAATCAGTTGTGCGACCGCCTTGCGGCCAGCCTGGTGGAGAGGGCGGGCGAGCCTCACTCTAGCAGCAGGGTTGCAGCTTGATAAGCCCGACTCTGCTAAGATCGGCCGGTCCGTTTTGGGGAAGCCTATGATTTCTCATCTTTATTCTCGCTTTTGTCTGACTATGCCAGCGCCGGAAGGTTCCACCGGTCTGCTGGTGGCCTTCAGTGGCGGCCTCGACTCCACCCTGCTGCTGGTGCTGGCGGCCCAGTATGCCCGCGAGCATGGCCTGCTACTTCGCGCCCTGCACGTGCACCACGGCCTCAGTCCCCATGCCGATGAGTGGGTCGCTCATTGTGAAGCCGTGTGTCAGCAATTGGCGGTGGAGCTGCTGGTCGAGCGGGTGACTCTGATCCGCGGCAATGGCGAGAGTCTGGAGGCGCAGGCCCGCACCGCCCGTTACCAGCGGCTGACCGCCCGGATGCGGGAGGGGGAGTGGCTGCTCACCGCCCACCATCAGGACGATCAGCTGGAGACCCTGCTGCTGGCCCTCAAGCGCGGCGCCGGTCTGCGTGGACTGGCGGGGATCCTGCCAAGCCAGCCCTTTGCCGGCGGCCTGTTGCTGCGCCCGCTGCTTGATATGAGTCGCGCCGAGCTGGCCGAGGCGGCAGCGAGCCTCCCCTTTGGCTGGGTGGAGGATGAGAGCAATCAGGATGTGAGCTATGACCGCAACTTTTTGCGCCAGACGTTTATCCCCCAGCTCAAGGCGCGCTGGCCCGCCATGGCCCAGACCGCGGCACGCAGCATGGCCTTGTGCGCCGAGCAGGAGGCGCTGCTGGAGGAGCTGGCCGAGAGTGACTGGCAGCTTGCGGGCGAGGGGGATGCGCTCCATATAGGCCCGCTGCACGTCCTTTCATCCACCCGGCGCAACAACCTGCTGCGCTACTGGATCCGCCGTCAGGGGGGGGAGATGCCATCACGTGAGCAGCTTGCCCGGCTCTGGCAGGAGGTAGCGTTGGCGCGCGGCGATGCCAATCCCCGGCTCAACTGGGGGCGCCAGAGCTGTCGCCGTTATCAGGAGCGGCTCTATCTGGTGAGCCCTGACCTGCAACCCTGTCATCAGGTATTGCCGCTCACCGTGGGTGAGCCGCTGACCCTGCCGGACGGGTTGGGCGAGCTGGTGGTGCGTATGGCGGAGCACGGCGAGGATCTGCTGCGTTCCCCCCGAGCGGACGAGCCACTCTCGGTGCGTTTTCAGGTAACGCCCGGGATCCCCCTCAAACCGGTGGGGCGAAGCGGTAGTCGGCGGATGAAAAAGCTTTTGCAGGAGTATGGCGTGCCTTCGTGGCAGCGTGGGCGCATCCCCATCCTCTACTATGGCGAGCAGGTGGCGGCGGTGGTGGGGCTCTTTGTCTGCGACGGTTTTATGGCGCAGGGTGCCGGGCTGGTGTGCCATTGGCTGGGGAGCGGTGCCGCCCCGGTTCTACCCGAGCAGGATCTTGCCTGAGGTGATCTCGGTGTGAGGGGGGATTAGCCCCAAAAAAAGAAGCTCCGGTCACATGGCTCGCATGTGCCGGAGCAAAGAAGAGTTCGGGATTATTCGTTAGGGCTGGCCTTGCCGGCTTTTTTGCGGGCGTAGAGGTGACTGTCGGCCGCCTCGTAGAGGCTCGGCACATCGACCCCGGATTGCCAGCTGGCGGCGCCAAGGCTGCATCCGACCGAGAAGGTGCTGAGCTCCTTGTTGGTCATCAACATATGCTGCAGTCGCAGCCAGACCGGGCGCCACGCCTCGGGTTCGGCCGGTTGCAGCAGCAGGGCAAATTCATCTCCCCCGAGCCGGAAAGCTTGATCCGTGCTGCGGATGCACCCTTTGAGCAGCTGGGCGAAGCGGCTCAGCACCAGATCCCCCACCGGATGACCCCAGGTGTCATTGATCTGCTTGAAGCGATCGAGATCCAGCAGCACCAGCACCAGACCGTGAGGCTCGCGGCTGTGCTGCTCGATGGCGCGGCCGATGGCCTCGTCAAAGTAGGAGCGGTTGCCAAGGCCGGTCAGGTGATCGAGCCGGACCAGCTGATCCAGTTTTTCCAGCCGCAGATAGAGGGGCAGCAGCAGGCAGAGCAGCTGATGGTATTGCATCAGTACCCGTTGCTGGCTGCCGCTCAGCGGATGTTCCAGCTCGTAGTGAAGCTGGCCGAGCAGCTGGCCATGCTGACCGCGCAGCTCGAACGGATAGTTGTGCAGGTTGAGGGTGGCCAGCGGCGGGTGCTGGATCAGCACATGGGGCTGGCCACAATCGAGGTAGAGACCGTGGATCCTGACAATTCTTGCCGCACGATCGGCAAAAGTTGTCAGCAGACCGCCGAGATCGCTCTGCCCCAACAACTGCTCGAGCAACTGGTTGCGTTCAACGCTGGGCAACGGCGTGAGCCGCTCCATCTGGCGAACCCACTGCTCGATGCCATGGCTAAAGCCATTAAGTGACGACGTATTTTCCATGGTCTTCCACCTGTAACACCTGACTACTGTCTCCTCCCTGCAATTGGCATGCCCAATATATCTTTCCTGCCCGCCAGATCGGCTGACTAAGCTTAAGTCGATAAAAGGAGAGGAAAATTTGTACACCGACCTGTTGATCCTGCTGTTCGCCGCCGTCCTGCTGGTGGCAACTTTCCGGCGCCTCGGCTTGCCGGTGATCCTCGCCTACCTGATTGCCGGCGTCTTGCTCGGCCCCCATGGGCTGGCGGTGATCACCGGCCAGTCGATCATGCAGACCATTGCCGAGCTCGGGATCGTCTTTTTGATGTTCTCGCTGGGGCTGGAGTTCTCCCTGCCAAAATTGCTGGCGATGCGCCGGTTGGTGCTGGGGGTCGGGATGTTGCAGGTGCTGCTCACGTCACTGCTCTTTTTCGCCATCGGCTGGTGGTGGGGGTTGGGTCTGGCGCAGTCGCTGGTGGTGGCGGGAACGTTGGCACTCTCCTCGACGGCTGTGGTGATCAAGCAGCTCGGCGAGCAGAAGCAGCTCCATACCCGCCGCGCCCAGCTGGGGGTGAGCGTGCTGCTGTTTCAGGATCTGGCGGTGGTGCCCCTGCTGGTGATGATCCCTATCCTCGCCCAGCCGGAAGTGCAGGGCAGCGCCCTGGCCGCCGAGATCGCCTGGGCCACCCTCAAGGGGTTGTTTGCTCTCTTTACTCTGCTGGCGGTGGGCAAGTGGTTGCTGCCGCTGCTGTTTCACGAGGTGGCGCGAGCCCGCTCCGACGAGTTGTTCGTGCTGAGTGCCCTGCTGGTGGCGTTGCTCGCTGCTTTCATGACCCATTCGCTCGGGTTGTCGATGGCGCTGGGGGCGTTTCTGGCGGGGATGATGCTGGGGGAGTCCCACTACCGTCATCAGCTGGAGGTAGACATCAAGCCCTTTCGCGACGTGCTGATGGGGCTCTTTTTTATCACCATCGGCATGGCCATGGATTGGGAGCTGGTGGCGCGGGCATGGTGGCAGGTGCTGATCTGCGTGGTGTTGCTGGTGCTGTGCAAATCCCTGCTGGTGCTGCTGGCCGGGCGGCTGATGGGGGAGCGCAAGCGCGACAGCATGGCCGCCGGTATCATGCTGAGTCAGGTGGGGGAGTTTGGCTTTGTGTTGCTGGCACTGGCGCTGCACCACGGCTTGCTGGATCAGCAACTGGTCTCCCTGCTGATCGGCATCGGCATCATCTCCATCGCCATGACCCCCTGGCTGGTGACTCAGGCCCATTCGTTGGCTCGCAGCCTGACCGATCCGGCGCTGCTGACCCGCTCCGAGGTGGCCCAGTCGGGCCTGAGCAAAAACCAGCACGTCATCATTGCCGGGTTTGGCCGGGCGGGGCAGACCTGTGCCCGCTTTCTCAAGATAGAGGAAATCCCCTTTCTGGCCCTCGACCTTGACCCCGAGCGAGTGAGCGAGGCCAAGCTGGCGGGGGAGCAGGTGGCCTTCGGCGATGCCAGCCGCCGCGATATTCTACTGGCCGCCGGTCTGCTGCGGGCACGGCTGGTGATCATTACCTTCGATGACCGCAAGCGGGTGGAGGCGATGCTGGCGCTGATCCGCGAACTGGCGGGGGATCTCAAGGTGCTGGTGCGTACCCGGGATGACAGTTTTCTGGAGCAGTACAAGCAGGCGGGGGCGTTTGAGGTGATCCCTGAATCCCAGGAGGGGGCCCTGATGCTGGTCTCCCATCTGCTGCTCAACTGCGATATCCCGATCGGTCGGGTGATCCGCCGGATGGAGCTGGAGCGCGGCAGTCAGTATCGCTTCCTGCACGGCTTCTACTGGGGGGATCAGAGTGCCAGCAATCTGGAGGCAGATCAGCTGCTTGAACGCCTCCATCCGCTGTTGCTGCACGATCAGGCGTGGGCGGTGGGCCATGAAGTGCGCGAGCTGCCACTTGATGAGGTGCGGATCAAGGAGGTGCAGCGCGGCGATCAGAGTCTGGAGCCCAGACCCGAGCTGGTGCTGGCGGCTGGCGATCGGCTGATCCTGTTTGGCACCGTGGTGGCCATGGAGCAGGCGGAGCAGCGTTTGCTGGAGGGGCGCTGAGTTCCCTCGGACTCATCGGCCGCGCCCTTTATTCCCGCTCTTTTGGTAGCCCTTCGATATCGAGGAAGGCGACGACCCGCTCCCGCTCCCTCAGGGTGTCCTGATAGCCCAGCTTGATCAGTTGCTGGCAATAACCCGGATAGAACATCAGAAAGCTGGCCAGACTGCTGGTCTCATCCCCCTTCACGCCCAGTACCCGCAACAGGCGGCGCAACTTTAGCGGCAGTTTGCGCAGGTAGGCCAGCGCGATGGTGTCGAGATCCTGACTCGGTTTCAGCACGCAGGTCTCCACCCGCTTCAGCTTGAGGCGGTTGCGTTCCCGCTCCGGGATCAGATCCAGAGTCTGGTTGATGCGCCATAGCCGCTCCAGATCGGAGTTGAGGGTGTCGGTAAAGACGGTATCGAGCAGATGGCTGGCGATATTGGAGCTGGTGAGATGGCCGTGATGATGGGTCGGCGCCGAGTGGGCCGGCGGATCCAGGGTGATCAGCAGGATCCGCTCCGCCCCCAGATGGATGGCGGGGCTGAGTGGGCTCAGCTGGTGGATGGAACCGTCGCCGTAGAACTTCTCGCCGATCCGGGTGGCCGGAAAGACAAAGGGGAGCGCCGAGGAGGCGAGCAGGTGCTCCGATGTAAGCACGGTGCGTACCCCGCGCCGTCTGGCTCGCTCCCAAGGATGATGGTCGGCCCGCCCCTGAAAGAAGGTGGTGGAGAGGCCGTCATCGTAATCCGACGCCGTGATGGCCAGCGCCTCCAGACTGCCGTAGAGGATGTTGTCATCAATGCGGTGATAGTCGATGAGTTGATCCAGCAGGCGGTGCAGCGGCGCGTTGTCAAAGAGGTGAAAGGCGTGGTTGGTGTGGGGATTTATCAGCCCCGCCGACCCTTCGTACATCAGCCGCCACAGCAGTCGGCCGGGGTGAAAATCGAAGATGTGGTGAGTCTCGAAACGGCGCCAGACCCACTCCAGTTTGCGCACCCCCAGATGGAAGCAGGAGGCGTAGCAGGCAAGCGCGGTGACATTGATGGCCCCCGCCGAGGTGCCACACAGGATGGGAAAAGGGATGCCAAGATTGCGCGGGTAGAGCTCCGCAATCGCTTTGAGGGCGCCGACCTGATAGGCGGCGCGAGCACCGCCACCGGTGAGCAACAACGCTGTATTGGGTCTGGCCATATGCTGGCGCCTTATTGTGTGCTGACAAGAATGTTCCCACTGACAAGTTAACTATAAGGCGCTGTATCAAATATAAAAACGGGCGCTGGCCCGTTTTTTTCATGGCCCCATGTCAAAGGGCGCGGTGAGGATTTTCCGGTCGCGCCAGCTGATCGAAGGCGGCGAATACCGGGGCGCTGGCGAGGATGCGACCGTGGCCCAGTCCCCGGGTGCTCACCAGCCGGGTATGACCATCCTGACTGGCCCGCAAGGAGTCGCTATGGGGGGCGAATCTGTCCTCCTCGTCATGCACGATTATTGCCGCACCGTTGCGACTGGCGAGGCGACCCAGCGGATCGACCGTGCTCAAGGGGTGCTGGTACTCCTGCTCAATCTCCTTGACCACCGCATCGAACAGCCGGATGGAGTAGCCGGAGCGTGCCACCATGCCGTAGAGCTGGGGCACATAGTCGAGCACCGGCGAAATCAACAGCAGCGGCAGGGTATCGATACCCGGCTGACGGCTGGAGAGGGTGACGGCGCCCCCCATGCTGTGGGCGATAACCCCATGGACAGGGCCCACTTCAGTGGCCAGCCGGGCGGCCAGCTCGTCGAAGGCGCGTACGAAGCGGGGCAGGTGGCCTGTGTTGCCTGCGCTCTGGCCGTGGGCCGGATGATCGTAGGCAATGGCGGTGAAACCCTGCGCGGCGATATGGCTCATCAGCGGATAGAACTGGCTGGCGCTGCCGGACCAGCCGTGCACCAGTAGCCACAGCGGCCCCTGACCGAGCCGATAGCTCATCAATACCCCTTCGCTGGTATGGACGGCCTGCTTCACCAGGCCCGCTGGCTCGTGGCCATTCCGCTGGTTGCGCTGGGGGGTGAGCAGCAACTTGCTGGCGGTGCGCTTGGCATGGGTGGGGGCGAGTCTGTGGTGCAACCGGGTGCCGATCCCCAGCAGCCATTTGCTCGGGCTGAAGCGGCGGGTGTTGAAGTAGATCTTGCTGCTCATGGTCATCCTGTGGTTTTTATGTGCGAACGGTCGTGCTTTTTTGTTGGTTTTTAAAAATTCGTGTTGAACGGATGCCAAAACATCAGCGCCAGCTGCTCAGCAGAGCGTCCACCTCGGGCCAGAAGTGGCGGGCCTGATCCTGACACAGTTCGAGATCGTTGAACACCTGATCCGCCAGATAGAGGCCATAGAGGCGGTAAACGGCGCGCCAGGAATCCATCTCCCGTCGCCACTCACCAGCGGCCTGCCCCTGCATCACCTGACGGGCCAGATAGTCGAGCCAGAAGCGCACCAGTTGCCGGGCGGCTTGCTGCACGGGGCTCTTTTGCTCATGGCCATCCTGCACCGAGGTCCAGGCGTCGAGAAACATGCAGCGTCCGGCGAAGCAGTGGTTCCACGCCTGCCAGGCGCGCAGCAGGGCGATCAGCTTGTCGTGCTGGCTCTGGTGCTCCTGCTGGCGTACCGGCTGGATCACCCGCAGCCGGAACACCTCGGCGGCGTACTCCAGCACGGCGATCTGCAGGTTGTCGCGGGATTGAAAGTGGGCAAACAGGCCGCTTTTCGACATCTCGCAGGCGCTGGCCAGCGAGCCGATGGTCAGGCTCTCCAGCCCTTGCTGGCTCGCCTGCTCAAAGGCGGTCTGCAAAATGGTTTCCCGGGTCAGGCGCCCTTTACTCATCCTTCTCTCCTCGTTGGCGCTGGCAGCATAAAGTACGATCGTGCTAATTGTCGAGCAACAAATAGCCAGCATGGCTGGCTATCTCATCTGGCCTGTGTCGCCGCGTTCGGGGCTCAGCTCTCCTTGATATCGAGCTGTTGCAGGGCGATAACCGCCTGAGTGCGGTTTTTGACCCCCAGTTTTCTGAAGATGGCGGTGATATGGGCCTTGATGGTGGCTTCGGAGACGTTGAGCTCCCAGGCGATCTGTTTGTTGAGGCTGCCATCGCGCAGCATGATCAGTACCTTGTACTGCTGGGGGGTGAGGCTGGCCAGCTTGCTGGCGAAATCGGGGCCATCTTCCGATTCGGGATGGAGCGAGATGCCTTCCGGCACCCAGTTATCCCCCCCGATCACCGTATTGAGGGCATTGACCAGCTCCTTCATCGGCACCGACTTGGGAATAAAGCCGAGCGCGCCGAGCCGCAACACCTGCTGGATGATGGCCGCATCTTCCGAGGCGGAGACCACCACGATGGGCAGGTCGGGATATTGGCCACGCAGGTGGGCCAGCCCCTCGAAGCCATTGGCTCCGGGCATTTTGAGATCGAGCAGCAACAGGTCAACCTCGGGGTGCTCGCCGAGCAGGCTGGTCAGGCTGTCGATGGAGTCCGCTTCCAGCAATTGAGCATCGTTGATGGCCATGTGCACCGCTTGGTAGAGGGCGCCCCGAAACAGGGGGTGGTCATCTGCGATGACGATGGTAAATTGGCTGTCCATATTTCGGTTAATGGCTCACATTGTTGCTAACTGATTGTTTTGAAAAATCAAACTAGCATCGCTCACCAAGAGGGTCAAACCCGCCGGTGCGCAAATGTGAAGCGACCATCGGATGTTTTGCCATCAAGGGCAGACCGGCTGGTCGCAGGCAACTCATGCAGGAGGCAACAGATGGGTTCCTTGGTATTGGCGGTGGGCACCGGCTCCACCTGGGCGATGCGGGCGGCACTGGTGCTCGCCATGAGCGGGCTGACGTGGCAGGAGCAGGTGTTCGATCTGGAGGATGCCAGGTCGCTGGCGCGGCTCAAGCGGCTGGCACCGGCCGGTCTGGTGCCCTGGCTCGAACACGATGGCGTGCGGGTTCACGACTCGCTGGCCATTGCCGAATATGTTCACGAGCTCTGTCCCGACCGCCAGCTCTATCCCGTTTCGCTGGCCGAGCGGGCACTGGCTCGCAGCCTCTGCGCCGAGTTGCACGCTGGATGTCGGCAGATCCGTTCTCTGCTCCCCTTCTTTCTTGGGGCGCCAACCCGTATCGATCCCCCGGTGGAGGCGGTCGGTGAGCTGGCCCGTTTGCAGGAGATCTGGTCGCAGACGCGGGGCCCCTTCTACTTTGGCGAGGCGGGCATTGTCGACGCCTTCTATGCGGTGATGGCCTATCGGCTGGCCAGCTACGGCATCCTGTTGCCCGGTCAGGCCGGAGCCTATCAGCAGGCGCTGCTCTCTTGGCCTCTGTGGCAGGAGACCCTGCTCAAGGCGCGGTTGCAGTGGCCGGTGGCGGCGCGCCAGTCACAGTGAACCTTGGCAGATAGATAAACGAGAGAGGAGAGCCAGTGGCTCCCCTCTCTGTTGCTGGTGAATGTGGCTCAAGAGTTACTTCTGCCGACCGGCAAAGACCACCACCACCTTGTCATCCCCCTTCTCCCGCACGAAGGCGTAGGGAGCATCCGAGAGTTTCTGGTGACTGCCTGCTGCAATAGCCGGATGGGCTGCGCGGAACTGGCCCAGTTGCTGCCAGTGCTTGACCAGCTCAGCCTTGTCTCCGCTAGCCAGATCCTGCCAGTTCATATCCGAGCGCAGCGCCTGATCGAACACCCCGCCATCCTTGGCCAGCCCCCGGCCGGACTCGTCGCCGTAGTAGAGCTGGATGCCGCCCGGCAGCAGCATAAAGCTGTTGGCGACCCGGCGCTGTAGCGGCACATCCTGATAGTCGCCAAAGAACAGCTTGGTGTCGTGGGAGCTGATGTAGCTCAACACGTTGAACTCGGGATCCTGATTGATGCGGCTGGCGTAGCTGGCATAGGTGGGCTCGGCGCTGGCCATGCACTGGGCCTGTGACAGTGCGAACTCGCGCTGATAGTCGAAGTTGATCAGGGAATCGAAACCGTTCTGATACCAGAAATCCTTGGCCACCCCGTGATCCCACACCTCGCCCACCATGTAGAAGGGCTGATCGTCGAGGGCCTTGTCCGGGTTGGCGGCTTTCCACTCCTTGAGCGCAGCGGTGCCTGCATGCTTGAGCTTGGCCCACACTTCGGGCTCCAGATGCTTGACTGTGTCGGCGCGGAAGCCGTCGATACCAAAGCGGCGCACCCAGTCGGTGTGCCAGGCGATCAGGTAGTCACTCACGGTAGCGTCGGGCAGCGCCTTGGCGAGGGTATCTTTTTTCGCGGCCAGCAACGGCGGCAGCCCTACCGGTTTGGTCGATTCGGTGAGAAAGTCCGGCAGCCCTGCCACCGAACCGGCCACATCGTCGGTGCCGGGCTGCGGGTAGCCGGGCAGACCGGCGCGCACCCAGTCACCACTCCACCACTTGTTCCACGCGGGTGATTGATAGTCGATGAACTGGTTGTAGCCATGCCAGTTGAGGCCGCCGCTCGGGTGCCACTGGTTCCAGACGGTCGGCAGCTTGTTTGTGTTCTGGGTCAGCTCGGTGAGTCCCAGATCTTGCAGATCGGCGAGGGTGGCATAACCGGCGTGGTTCATCACCACGTCGAGAATGATCCGCATGCCGCGCTTGTGGGCCTCGTCCACCAGGGTTTTCAGGCTCTCTTCATCGCCGTAGTTGGGGTCAATCTTGGTGAAGTCGAGCGCCCAGTAGCCGTGGTAGGCGTAGAAGGGGAAATTGCCCTGCTCGCCACCGCCGATAAAGCCGTGAACCTGCTCCACCATGGGGGTGATCCAGATGGCGTTCATGCCGAGGCTCTTGATGTAGTCGAGCTTCTCGGTCAGCCCCTTGAAGTCGCCGCCGTGCCAGGTGGCCACCTCATCCTGACCATCCTTCTGGCGGCCGAAACTGTGGTCGTTGGCGGGATCGCCGTTGTGGAAGCGATCGGTCAGCAGGAAATAGACGCTCGCCTGATCCCAGCTGAACGGTGCTGACTTGGCTGCCTTGACCGGCTCGAGCAGCAGCAGGCCGCCGCTCTCTTTGCTCGGGGTCAGGGTCAGTTTGCCCTGTTTGACCACCGCCTCCTGTTTCGAGTAGGCATCCCTCAGTCGGGTACCGTCGGGCCAGACCCCTTTGAGCGATACGGTGACCGGGCCGCCATCCCAGCTGATGCAGGGCTCTTGTGGTGGCTGGCGTTTGAACTCGCTCTTCTTGGTCGCCCGCAGCACCTTGAGGCTGGGGGTATCCGGGTTGAAGGTGAACTGATACTCCCCGGCCAGCATCACCCGCAGGGTAAAGCTCTGATCCTTGCTGCATTTGTCCATGGGTTGGGCGGTGCCGAAGGGAAGCGGCTTGCTCTCGCTCGGGCCAAAGCTGGTGCCGCAACTGTTGCCTGCGTCGCTGATGCGGATCTGGTGGCTCCCCTTGGCAAGGGGATGGGTCAGCTCCACCGTGCCGTTGTCCAGCGCGATCGGGGCCGCTACCGGTTGACCATCCACATAGAGGCGAACCTCGGGGGCGGCCATCGCCTGCTGGGTGAACAGAGGGGCGGCCAGCAGGGCGAGCCAGAGAGGGGATAAGTGATGAGCACGACGCATAAGCCATTCCTTGAGCAGGGCAGTTCGGACAAGGGCCCATTCTAGGAGCAGCAAAGAGTGCCTTGGATCGGCAAAATGCCGATTTGTGACATCAGTTCAAATGGTTACGTTTTCAAGCCGAGGAAAGTGTGACGGGGAAGTGGTGGGATGCTCTGTCGATATAAATGGCGCCTATAAAAAATGCCGGTCAGGTGACCGGCATTTGGTGTATCAGGCATCGTCGTCACATCAGACGGTGAAGAACTTGAAGTTGACGAAGGCCACCGCGATGAAGGAGGCAACCATACCGCTGATACAGAGCACTGCTGGGCGGATGGCGGGCCAGCGATGGGTCAGCAGAATGATGGCCAGCAGGGTCGGGTAGAGCCCGAACATATAGCGCGGCATGGCGTTGAGGCCGGTCATCAGCGGGATGGTGCAGCAGATGAACATCAGGGTCGCTTCAGCCCAGCGCTTCTGGCTGAACAGGTAGCCGTTCAGGCACCAGCCGAAGATCACCATGATGGAGAGGTAAGCCTTGCGGCCGCCCAGCTCGAAACCGCTTAGCCACCAGTCCAGCGGGCTGTCCATATAGCGACCCCAAGCCACCTGAATGTGCTTGAAGGCAAAGGCATCGCCGGTCAGGTGATAGAGGTAGACCATGTAGGCAAACAGGCCAAAGGGGATCATCCAGAGGGTGAACACCACCTTGAAGGCGCGCTCGGTAAAGCGGAAAAATTCACGCCAGCCGTAAGCCTGCAGCGCCAGGATCAGCACCGGGAAGACCATCATCACCCCCAGGTTGCGGGTGGCGGAGATACAGACCCCCAGCACGGCCACCATCAGCCACTGCTCCCGATAGGCGAACAGGAACATCCCTAGCATCAGCGCCATAAAGGTCGACTCGGTATAGCCGGAGACGAAGTAGGCGGAGAAGGGGGAGAAGGCGAGCAGCCATACGCCGAAGCGGGCGGTATCGTCACCCAGTTTGAGCTGACGCAGCACCAGCAGCATCAGCGGCAGGCTGGCGAAGAAGGAGGCGTTGGCCACAATGATAAGGCCGATCAGGCTCTCGACATTGAACAGGTTGGAGATGGCACCGGAGACCATCGGGTAGAGCGGCATAAAGGCCCAGTTGGCCGCATTGCCCTTGCTCAGCCAGCGCGGGTAGAGGTCGTAGCCGTTCTCGATAATGCGCTGGAACCAGACGCAGTCGAACTGGCAATAGGCCTGCAGCGGACCGATGTCGGGGGAGCCGTAGAGCTGGACACCGAAGTAACCCATGCCATACAGCGCCACCCGGCTCAGTATGAAGGCGGCGATGATCATCAGCCAGTCACGACCGCTGATGCGCAGTGACGGGCGATAGGGGAGTGCAGCCCCGGTTAGCGGGGCAGTATTGGTCATATCATTCATCAGGCAAAAACCCAGACGCGAGAGAGAACGTAAGTGAGGACGGTAACGGTCAGGGTGGCGATGACCACCGGCAGCAGACCGGAGAGCCCCGCAAACAGCAGGCCGCTCAGGATCAGGTTACGCACCGCCAGCGAGAAGAGGGCGACCAGCAGAAACTTGCTGGCGGCTCCCTGCTTCTGGAAGGTGATGTAGCGGTGACCAAAGAAGGAGAACCAGAACGCGATGGCAAAAGCCAGCGTGGTAACCAGGTGCTCCGAGATGGTGGGCCAGGTATGAAACAGTGCGATGGAGGTGCCAAGGTCGACGAGGGTTGCCCCCCCGCCGACAAAACCGAAACGTACCAGCCGCCAGAATTCCTCGCGGGAGATCATTGAGGCGCTTGCTCCTGCTGCTCTTGCGGGTTGCTGTCAGCCCTCTGCGGTTTGGCCGCATCCTGCTTGGCATACTGGCCATAGACCCCTTCAATGAGGTAGACCGGGCGCTGTTTCACTTCCACGAACATGCGGCCGATATACTCGCCGATGATACCGAGTGACAGCAGCTGGATACCGCCGAGGAACAGCACCACCGACATCAGAGAGGCATAACCCGGTACGTCGATACCGAAGAAGAGCACCTGGGTGATGATTTTCAGGATGTAGAGGAAGGCGACCAGAGAGACGCTCACGCCCACATAGCTCCACACCCGCAGCGGCCAGCTGGAGAAGCTGAGCAGACCGTCGAGGGCGAAGTTCCACAGTTTCCAGTAGTTGAACTTGGTCTCGCCGGCATGACGGGCAGGGCGCTCGTAGGGAACGCCAACGGCACGGAAACCGGCCCAGGCAAACAGCCCCTTCATGAAGCGGTTGCGCTCCGGCAGCAGTTTGATCGCCTCCACCACCTTGCGGTCGATCAGACGGAAGTCACCGGCGTTCTCCGGCAGCTTGGTGCTGGTGGAGAGGGCGTTGAAGAAGCGGTAGAAGCCGCCGGCAGTCAGACGTTTCATCGGGGTATCGGCGCTGCGATCGACGCGGATGCCGTAGACGGTGTCGTAGTCACCGGTCTGCCACAGTTTGACGAACTCCAGGATCAGGGCGGGAGGATCCTGCAGATCCACGTCCATCGGCACGATGGCGTCCCCTTTGGCCTGATGCAGACCGGCGGTGAGGGCTGCCTCTTTACCGAAGTTGCGGGCCAGGTTGACCAGGGTTACGCGGGGATCGCGGGCGATGGCCTGCTCGACCACTTCACGGGTGCGATCACGGCTGCCATCGTTGACGAATACAATTTCAAGCTGGTCTTTCAGCGGGGCCAGTTCGTTGTCTATCGCGTTGATGAAGGCATCGATGCTCTCTTCCTCGTTGTAAACGGGAACGACCAGAGAGAGTCGAAAATCTGGATACGACATAAGAACGTCCTTATTGGATAGTAGTTTTTATAAAACGGTGTTCAGGGCAAATATCACTGGGCAACGGTCAGGCGCACTGATTGAACGTTGATGGGGGTTGGTGCCGAGAGCGCCAGAAAATTGGGGCGCTTGGGATCTGCGGTGAGTGAATCCCCCGGCAGACTGAGGCGGATTTCGTTAATCCCGGCCTTGGCCAGTTTGACCGTGGTGGTAAAGTCGTGACCGAGCGCCACCTGCAGCAGAGCCCCCGCTTGCGGGCTGTTGACGCGAGCGTGGATGGTCAGCTCTTCCGGATTGGCGGCCTGCTTGGGCAGCACGAAGTAGAGGCCGCCTTTGCCGCTCAGCTGGGTGCCTTCTTCGCTCGGCTTTTTAGCCCAGCCTTCGCTCGACAGGAAACGGCTCGGCTTGGTGAGGTTGAGCTCGTTGCCCGGCTGATAGGTCATGCTGGAGTTGTGTTCCCAGAAGCGGGTCTTGCCTTCCAGATAATAGAGTTTGTAGGCCAGGCTCACGTTGGGGTGAGCAGCCAGATAGAGGGTGTAAAGATAAAAACCGCTTAACGCCAGAATGGCAGTCAAAAAACCGAACTTTTTGTACGTCATATCACTCTCTATGCCTGACAGAATGGGTAGGCCGATGTCGCGCATATGCTAATCCAATTGCAAAAAAAGCATAGTGGATCACAAAAAAATATTTGGTCACATATTAACCCCTTTTTACCCCTGTTCCAAACGTTGCTGTTTCCCGGTTAAACAGGTCTGACGGGGCGCAGGTTGCCAGTAGCGCTCCGGCAGGGCGTTTGGCAAATAGACGTGCTTTGCTGCGTCATTTTCTAGCGGATGCGATTGTCATCTGGCCTCTATCGCCATTTTGCAGGGGGCGATTTATGATGACTCACCTATTCGTCAAGGATGACATATGAAGTGGATCTCTTGCTGTCTGTTGCTTGGATTATGGGTGCCAATGGCATTGGCCAGGGCCCTGTGTCCCGAGCCTATTCAGGTCGGTTACGATAACTGGCCCCCCTACCATTATTACGAAGCCGATTCACCGCAACAGGTGCGCGGTTATGCCGCCGAGGTGCTGACGGCTGTACTCACTTCCATGCACTGCAAGGTCAACTATGTGGAGTTGCCCTGGAAGCGGGTACTTCACGAAATGGAGTATGGCGAGATAGACATGGCGATGGAAGCGAACATCAATGATGAGCGCGCCCGTTATGCCTGGTTTTCCGACTCCTACAACCCGGGGCGCACCTTGCTGTGGGTCCGCAAGGGCCGCCACTACCCCGAGCAGGATCTGGCGAGCTGGCTGGCCAGTGGTTACTCCCTCGGTGTCACCAAAGAGTACTTCTATGGTGATGAAGTGATGTCGCTGCTCGCTCGCTATGCCAAACAGGTGAGTGCGGTGAGCGACCAGCAGAATTATGAGAAGCTGGCCCGCGGGCGGATCGACGGTTTCCTCGGTGACATGTTGGCTACCCCCAGCGCCCTCAACAAGGAGGGGATGAGCGGTCTGTTCACCAGTCACCCCATGGTGGTATCTGAATCGCCGAGCTTCTTTATGTTGGGCAAGCGCAGCTTTTCGCCGCAGTTCTTGCAACAATTCAATCAGGCGTTGGCGCGGTTCAAGGAGACAGATGCGTATGACATTATCTGGCAGCGTTATGCCCCCGGGCGCTAGCAAAGTATTGGCCGTTCACGCATCATGAGCGGCCTGAGCATCAGGTCTGCTTGTCAGGCCCGACAGAGTGAACAAACCGTTTTGAGGTACCCATGGGGATGAAGTATTGGCTGGCTCTTGCCAATCTGGTGTGGCTGGGATGTTTGCCCGCTGGCGCGGTACATGCGACCGAAGCACAAGTTGTGGTGGCGGCCAGTGAAACCGGACACGACTGGTATCAGGGCAGTCAGGCCGAACAGGCCCGTATCGAGCTGGAGCAGCAGTTGCAAGAGGCTGTGCTGGCCCAGCTGCATCCCGATTTTTTCACGCTGTGGAAGCGCCTGCAGGCCACTCCTGCAGACAAGCGTGGCGCCATCTATGACGACATTTTTACCAAGCTGAGCCGTTTCCAGCACGCCTGGCGGGGGATGGATCTGGTTTCTCGCGAGCAGATGAAGACCCTCAAGCTCGATTTGAACCGCCCTGTGGTGACCCAGCCCAGCGATGATGACCTGCTCACTCAGGTGAAATCCCTGCGCCCTCAGGTGGCGGAATACGAGGCGGTGCGGGCCAAAGTGCACAAACTGCTGGCGATGCCGATGGCCAGCAAGTGGCCGACCCTTGATATGCCGACCCTGCGTGCCGGAGAGAGCTCCGCCGAGCTCGGCCAAATCCGCGCCATGCTCAACGAGCTGGGCGACAGCGCCCCGAGTCATGCTGATCAGATTTACGATGGTGATACCGAGCAGGCCATCAAACAGTTCCAGCGTCGTCACGGTCTCACCGCGGACGGCATTATCGGTCGTCAGACCCGCTCCTGGCTCAATACCGGCCCGCAAGTGCGCGCCAGCCTGCTGCTGCGCAACCTGTGGCGTCGTGATCTGGTGGATCAGCTCGCCGGTGGCCGCTACGTGCTGGTCAATATTCCCGACTACCGTCTGAGTGTGGTGGATTCCGGCAACGAGGTGTTTACCAGCAGGGTCATCGTTGGCAAGGAGCAGCGGGCAACTCCCATTCTGGCCAGCGAAATTCGCTCCATCGTGCTCAACCCCTCCTGGCATGTGCCGCGCTCCATCCTGAGCAAGGACATCCTGCCCAAGCTGGGTCGGGATCCCGCGTACTTGAGTCGCGAGCAGTTCGAGGTGATCGACAGCGAGGGCAATCCGGTCCAGTTCACCGAAGAGGGGTGGCATCAGGCGCTGGCCGCCGGTTTCCCCTATCGCCTGCGGCAAAAGCCGGGGGATCACAACGCCCTGGGGCGCTACAAGTTCTACCTGCCCAACAATGACGCCATCTATCTGCACTCCACCCCGCGCAAGGCGCTGTTCGAACAGGGGGCGCGCGCCTTCAGTTCGGGCTGCATCCGGGTGGAACATGCGGACGATCTGGCCGAGCTGTTGTTGGCGGACTCCCGCTATCAGCCAGACAAGGTGGCCAATATCCTCAAGGAGAGCCAGACCAAATGGTTGCCGCTCACCACGCCTATCCCGGTCTTTACCGTCTACTGGAGCAGCTGGATCGACGAAAATGGTCGCCAGCAACTGCGTAACGACATCTACGGATTTGATCGGGTCAGCTTCCAGAGCCGCCTGCTGTGATCCCAGCCACAGAGTGAAAAGCCCGGCCTGTGCCGGGCTTTTCTATGGGCGATTGAGGTTTGACAGGCCCCCCCGCCGGAGGGTAGTTTCAAGCGCCTGTATCACATTCAGTCAGTGATCTTATTCAACTATTTTCGCTTGAATCTGCGATGGACGAACCCCTTATGCTGGAACAAGAGATAAGTCGACGTCGCCTGTTGCTGGGAGCCGGTTGCCTGCTGGGCAGCTCGCTGATCTCCTTCCCTGCACTGGCCAGCCGCAGTACCACCGGGCGTGAACTCAGTTTCTTCAATCTCAATACCGGCGAGCGGGTGCGCGCCAGCTATTGGGAAAATGGCCACTATCTGAGCGACGGGTTGGCCGAGCTCAATCACATCTTCCGCGATTACCGGCGCAATGAAGTGTTCAACATCGACAAGAAGCTGTTTGATCAACTGTTTCTGTTGCAGCACAAGCTGGGCCGGCGCAGCGAAATCCAGCTGATCTCCGGCTATCGCGCCCCGGCGACCAATCGTCAGAAGCGCCACAAGAGCCGCGGCGTGGCCAAGCACAGCTACCACACCCTGGGGCAGGCGGTGGATGTGCGGATCCCCGGCGTACAGCTGGCCCATCTGCGCAAGGCGGCGCTCCAGCTCAAGGTGGGTGGGGTTGGTTACTATCCCCGTGATAACTTCGTTCACCTCGATACCGGCCCGGTGCGCAGCTGGTAAAGGGGTTGGCAAGCTGCCAAGCTCTTCCCACCAGAGAGGAGATAGCGATGAAAAAGATAGTGATTGGCGGCCTGATCGCCCTGTTGTTGACCGGTTGCAGCAAGCTCAACCGTGAAAATTACGACCAGTTGAAGATGGGGATGAGTTACGCCGAGGCCAGCACCATTCTGGGCAAGGCGGAGCGCTGTGATGATGCGCTGGGCACCACCAGCTGCCTCTGGGGCGGGGAAGGGAAGAACATCAAGATCCGCTTTATCGCCGACAAGGCGACCTTCTTCAGCTCGGAAGGGATTAACTGAGCCGCAGAACGTCCATGAAAAAAGCGCCAATCGGGCGCTTTTTTGTTGTTCGTAATCCAACCCGCCTCGCCAGAAGCTGGCGCACTCAGTGGGTCGCGTACTGGTAGTTGAAGGTGGGCAGACCCCACTTGAAGCGTACCGCCAGCAGCCGCAGCACAAAGCCGATCCCGATGGAACCGAACGCGGCCCAGTTGGTGGGCAAGCCCTGATCCAGCGCCAGACAGTAGAGGGCTGCGGTGATCAGCGAAATGGCTGCATAGAGCTCGCGACGAAATACCAGTGGAATCCGCTGGCAGAGCAGATCCCGCAGCACCCCGCCAAAGACCCCGGTCACTACCGCCATGATGCAGGCAATACCGGCGCCGTGGCCCATATCCAGCGCTCGGGCCGCACCGAAGATGGAGAAGACCACCAGTCCCAGGGCATCGAGGGCCATGAACAGCTTGCCGAGGTAACGCATCAGGGGGGCGGAGACCACACCCGCCATCGCAGCTGCGGCAACCAGCAGCACATATTCCGGATGCTCAATCCAGAGCAGCGGATAGTGGCCGAGCAGCACATCGCGGATGGTGCCACCACCGATGGCCGTCGCCGAGGCGATGATCACCACACCAAACAGATCCATCCGTCGCCGACCCGCGGCCAGCGCGCCGGTCATCCCTTCGGCCACCAGGCCCACCAAGAAGAGTGCATGTAACATGAGATATTCCAGGGAACGAGAAAGGCCAGAATCCTACCAACTCGTGTCATATGGGACAAGCTATCGAATGCATGCATTAATTTAATTCATGCTAAATACGAAAAAGGCACCGTTTCGGGTGCCTTTTTCTAATCAATGTTCAAGGGTTAGCGCCCCAACTGCTCCTGCCGGTAGTGATCGACCCACATGGCGGTGGCGCCACAGATGGCAACCGGCATTACGAAGAGGTTCACCACCGGAATGGCGGAGAAGAGGGTCACCAGAGCGCCGAAGCTGAGGCACTTGCCGCGGCGTTGCTTCAAGGCATCGCGCATGGTGATGAAGTCGATCTTGTGGTTGTCGAAGGGATAATCCACATACTGGATCGCCATCATCCAGGCACTGAACAGGAACCAGAGCACCGGCGCCAGGGTCTGGCCCACCACCGGGATCAGGAACAGGATCAGGCAGCCGATGGCCTTGGGCAGGTAATACTTCAGCTTGGTCCATTCGCGGCCGAAGGTGCGTGGCACATCCTTGACGATATCCAGCATGCCGCTGTCATTGGCGGGCTGACCGGTGAGGATCTGCTCCACCTTCTCCGCCAGCAAACCGTTGAAGGGGGCGGCTACCCAGTTGGCGACCGAGCTGAAGATAAAGGAGAAGACCACCAGTATGGTAATGAGGGCGATGGGCCAGAGCAGGTAGTCCAGCCAGTCGAGCCAGGCGGGGATCTGCTGATGGAGCCATGCGAATAGGCCGTCCAGTTGCAGCAGCAGGGCATAGAAGGCCCCGGCAAACAGCACGAAGTTGACCAGCAGGGGGATCAGCACAAAGGTGCGGATGCCCGGTTGGCGAATGAGGGAAAAACCGCGCAGGAAATAGTCTGCACCGCTGATTGAATCTTTGACCATATGGGGTGATTGGCTCATGTGAGCTCCATCTATGCATGGGAGAACTGCCAGCATATTACAAACAAGCCTTTGATTTGGTAAAGTCGCCGACTATTCCTTATTTCGTGCCGTGGCGACCAAAAATCGGGCATGAATGGGGATGATGCCTGCATATTACAAACAAAGCCGGGTCTGGATTTGGTAAAGTCACCTGCCCGCCTCCTCTTTAATTAGCCACTGATACAGGTCGCCATGCGTCTGAAACTGATCAAACTCGCCGGCTTCAAGTCGTTCGTCGAGCCGACCCGCATCGAACTGTCGGCAGACATGACCGCCGTGGTGGGCCCCAATGGCTGTGGCAAATCCAACGTCATCGACGCGGTGCGCTGGGTACTGGGGGAGAGCTCCGCCCGCCATCTTCGCGGCGAGAACATGACCGATGTCATCTTCAACGGCTCAATCAACCGTAGTGCGCACGGGCGCGCCTCGGTGGAGCTGGTGTTCGACAATCCCCATAACCGGGTGCCCGGCGAGTTCGGCCGCTTTACCGAGATCTCGGTGCGCCGCGAAGTGCTGCGCGACGGCTCCAACCACTATCAGATCAACGGCCAGAAGTGCCGCCGCAAGGATGTGACCGACCTCTTCCTCGGCACCGGTCTTGGCCCCCGCAGCTACGCCATCATCGAACAGGGCACCGTCAGCCGACTGGTGGAGTCGCGTCCGGCCGATCTCAAGCTCTTTATGGAAGAAGCCGCCGGGGTCTCCCGCTACAAGGAGCGGCGCCGCGAGACCGAGCAGCGCATTCGCCACACTCAGGAGAACCTGGAGCGCCTCGGCGATATTCGCGGCGAGCTGGGTTCGCGCCTTGACCACCTCAAAGCCCAGGCCGAAACGGCCGAACGCTACAAACAGCTCAAGAGTCGTTCGCGCGCCGCTCGTGCCGAGCTGATTGGCTCCGAATTGTGGGCGCTGGAGACGCGCCTTGGCGAGGCCAAAACAGAGCTGGCACAGGCCGAGCAGGCGCTGGCGGCGCTCGATGCCAAGCGTACCGCCGATGAGGGGCGCCACGTCACCCTGTCGGTCGCCAGACAAGAGGCGCAAGCCGAGCAGGCGAGCCGTCAGCAACAGATTTTTCTCGGTGGGCAAGCCATCGCCCGCCTCGAACAACAGCAACTGCACCAGAGTGAACTGGGGCGCGACTGGCAGGCCCGAGCTCAGGCACTGGGCGAGCGGATTGCTACCCGCAAGGCGCAGCTTGCCAGCCAGCAGGATCAGTTGACCGAAGGGGTATTGCGCGCCGAGCAGGAGAGCGCCCGGCTGGAGCAGTGTGAGCAGTTGCTCACCGAGCAGCAGGAGGCCCGCCAGCACGCCAGCGAGCAGCTGGAACAGGCTCGCTTGCGCCAGCAGCAGTGGCAGCAACAGTTGGCCGGGTTGCAGGGGCAGCTCAACCAGACCCGCACCCGGTTGGGTGGCCTGCAGGAGCTGCAAGCCAAGACCCGGCTGGCCCGCCTCAAGCTGGAAGATGAACGCGCTGGCCCCCTCGGCGCTGAGGCCGATGACCTGCAACCTACCCTCGATGCCCTGAGTGGTGAGCTGGAGCTGACGAGGGCTGCCAATGGCGAGCTGACCGAGCAGCTGGCGCAGGCGGTCGACGCCCATGAACAACTCAAGCAGCAGCATGGCCAGCAGTTGAGCCTGCAGCGGGAGTTGGAGGCGCGGCTGGCGACCCTGGATCAGATCCTCGGCGAACAGATGGAGGGGGCGACTCTGGCCGACCGGTTGCAGGTTGCCCCCGAATGGGCACAGGCACTCGATAAAGTGCTGGGTCGCTGGCTCACCGCAACGCCGGCGGACGAGTGCAATCTGGCGCAAGAGGGGCTCTGGATTGGCCCGGCACAACCGGCGGTTGCCGGTACGCTGGCGGCGCAACTGGGCGGTGAGCATATTCCTGCCTTCCTCAACGCCATCTGGCTGGTGGAGAGCCGGGAAGCCGCATTGGCCCGCCAGCCAAGCCTGGCAGCCGGTGAGTCGGTACTGACTCCTGCTGGCGACTGGCTGGGGCCAAACTGGGCAGATCTGGGGCAGGGCGCGGCGCTTGGCACCATGGCGCTGCTCGGTGAGCGTGAGCGGTTGCATACCGAGCAGGATAAGGTTGCCGCGGGGCTGGCACAGCTGAGCGAGCAACTTGTCTCAGCCGATGCCCGGCGCGCCCAGCTTGCCAGTGCGCAGGAGTTGTCGCAGCGAACCTTGCGCGAGCAAGAGCAGAAATGGCAACAACTGCGCGAAGCCTGGAGCCTGCAACAGGGTCAGCGGCAGGAGCGGTTGCAGCGGCTCGGTCAGCTCGGCGAAGAGCTGATCCGGCTTGATCAGGAGCAGGCCGAAGAGGCAGAGCGACTGGCCAGCGCCCGTGAACAACTGGAACTCGATGAGGCGCGCCTTGCCGAGTTGCAGGAGCAGGGGGAGCCGTTGACGCAAGGGTTGCTGGTTGCTCAGGAGCTGTTGACCCGCTGCGAGCGGGCGGTCGACGAGGCCCGTGTGCGCCGCGAGCAGCAACAAGCGGCCTGCCAGCGTTTGCAACTGGAGTTGGGCAATCTGCGTCAACTCATTACCCTGGGCGAAGAGGAGTTGGCGAGGCTCGGGCTGGAGCTGGCCGGGTTGAAAGGGCCGGATAGTGAAGCAGTGCCGGATCTGGCGCCCCTGCTGGCCGAGCAGCGCAATCTGGAGGCGCAGCAGCTCGCCTGCCATCAACGGCTTGCGGAGCTGGAGCGCCAGCTGACCGAGCTGGAACAGGCCAGAAGTGCCGATCACAAGCAGCTAGTGACGTTGCAAGAGAAGCTGGCAACCCTGCGCCTTGAGCGTGAACGCAACCTCACCCGTCGACAGGGGTTGCACGAGCAGTTCGAAGAGCTGGGGGTTCGACTGGTAGATCTCGATCAGGCGGTGTTGATCGCCGCTGATCGCAGCAAGCTGCGGCAGGAGATCCAGACCCTGGAGGCGCAAGTGGAGGCGCTCGGCGCCATCAACCTGGCGGCGCTGGAGGAGTACGAAGAGGCGAAAACCCGGGCAACCTATCTTGAAAATCAGTGTCAGGATCTCGAGCAAGCGCTGGAAACCTTGAGCCAAGCCATTAAAAGAATTGATAAAGAGACACAAATACGGTTCCGGGACACTTTCGATAAGGTCAACGAAGATTTAAAATCCCTGTTTCCAAAAGTGTTCGGTGGGGGCAGTGCCTGGCTTGAGCTCACCTCAGATGATCTTTTGGAGGCCGGAGTGAGCATCATGGCGAGACCTCCGGGTAAGAAGAATGCTACCATTGCCCTGCTTTCCGGGGGGGAGAAGGCGTTAACCGCGCTTGCGCTGGTTTTTGCCATCTTCAGACTCAACCCAGCACCTTTTTGTCTGCTGGATGAGGTGGATGCACCGCTCGATGAAGTGAACGTCGGTCGCTTCTGTTCTCTTGTCAAAGAGATGTCGAGCACAGTACAGTTCGTTTACATCAGTCATAATAAGGTCTCCATGGAGATGGCTGAGCAGCTGGTTGGCGTCACGATGCAAGAGCCCGGGGTTTCTCGCATTGTGTCGGTCGATATCGGTGAAGCCGTCGCTTTGGCTGAGCAAAACTAGAAAGAGAAGCAGCTAATGCAGGAATTGCGTTACATCTTGGTTGCCCTGGGCGGTATTGCTATTGCGGCATTGCTCATTCACGGGTTGTGGAGCAACAAAAAGAATCGTCAGGCACCGATCAAAGAGAAACCGATTGGACGGATGGACTCCAAGTCGCGGGATCGTGATAACGACGCCTTCGACAGCGATGGCATCGGCCAGGTACGTGTGGTCAGTGGTGGCCGTCGTGCCGAGCCCAAGCTGCGCAGTGAAGAGAGCCGCCAGCCGGAACTCGGTCGTCGCCCTGCCGTCCCCGCCTTTGATGATGAAGATGACGAGGACGATCTGCCGCCGCCCGTAGTGCGCAAGCCTGCTGCCCGCCCGGTTCCGCCGCCTCCTGTCTATGAAGAGGAGGAAGCGTTCGACGAACCGCTGCCCGAGGAGATCGACGAGGCGCCCGCCGCGCCGGTGCGCAAACCTGCTCAGGTCAATCGTCGTACCCCGGTCTACCGTTCCCGTCCCCAGCGCGAGCCCATGATGCAGTCGCTGGATGACGAGCCGCTGGTTGAGCCCGCTTACGCGACCGCTCCGACTTTTGGTGCCCGTGCAGAGACAGTCCGTACCGCCGACACCGTGCGTGCAGAACCGGTGCGTGCTCCCGAGCCGGAATATCAGCCGCAGCCCCGTCATGTGGCTCCCGAGCCTGTTTATGAAGAGCCGGCCTATGTGGCACCTGCACCTGTGGTTGAAGAGCCGCGCATGGCGCCCCAGCCGGTCGAGAAGATCTGGCAGGATGTCTATGTCATCAACCTGATGGGCCGTCCGGGTCACGACTTGCAAGGTGCAACCCTGCTCTCATCCCTGATGGCGCTGGGTTTCAAGTTTGGCGAGATGGATATTTTCCACCGTCACGAAGATCCCAACGGCAAGGGTGAAGTGCTCTTCTCCATGATCAACATGGTCAAGCCGGGTACCTTCAATCCGTACCGGATGGAGCAGTTCACCACGCCGGGTGTCTCCCTGTTTATGCAACTGCCGCTGCGCAGCAATGCCGCGTTTGCCTTCGAGGATATGCTGCAGGCTGCCGATCAGCTGGCCAGCGATCTCGATGCCATGCTGACCGATATGGATCGCAGCCCGCTGAGCGACGAGACCATTGCCCGTTACCGTCACGAGCTGGCTGCCTACGAGGCCAGCCGCGACTAATACGCCATGCGGGTCGAGTGAAGAAAAAGTGCGGTACCCTGGTACCGCATTTTTGTTTCTACCCCGGCCGGATGTTCAATCACACTTCGAGACTTTTTCATGAGCGACACCTTCTCCCGCCACCGTCAATTGTGTGAACTGCTTACCGAATATGGTCACCAGTACTATGTGCTGGATAACCCCACAGTGCCGGATGCCGAATACGATCGCCTGATGCGCGAACTGATTGCGCTGGAGGCCGACCATCCCGAGCTGAAAACCCCGGCGTCACCCAGCGTGCGGGTCGGCGGTCAGCCGCTGACGGCGTTCAGTCAGGTGCGCCACGAGATCCCCATGCTCAGTCTGGACAACGTCTTTAGCAGCGAAGAGCTGCAGGCGTTCGAACAACGGATGAGCGATCGCCTCAAGCGTGACGTGCGTTTCACCTTCTGCTGCGAGCCCAAGCTCGATGGCCTGGCGGTGAGCCTGCTCTATGTAAATGGTCAGCTGGTGCAGGCGGCCACCCGGGGCGATGGCGCCACCGGTGAGGAGATCACCGAGAACGTGCGCACCATCAAGGCCATTCCGCTCGCGCTGCGTGGCACTGGCTGGCCCGAGCGGCTGGAGGTGCGTGGCGAAGTCTTTATGCCCAAGGCCGGTTTCGAGGCGATGAACGCCAAGGCGCTGGCCGCAGGCGAGAAGGTGTTCGTCAACCCGCGCAATGCCGCTGCTGGCAGCCTGCGTCAGCTCGATTCACGCATCACCGCCAGCCGTCCCCTGAGCTTTTACGCTTACGGTGTCGGTGTTGGCGGCGAGCTGCTCGGTGACTCTCACTTTGGTCGCCTCAATCAGCTCAAGGAGTGGGGGCTGCCGCTCAGTCCCGAGGTGAAGCTCAAAGAGGGGGCCGCCGGTTGTCAGGCGTTCCATGACGACATTCTGGCCCGTCGTGGCGAGCTCCCTTATGAGATCGACGGCGTGGTCTACAAGGTGGATGCCATCCCCCTGCAGGAAGAGCTGGGCTTTGTGGCCCGCGCCCCGCGCTGGGCGACCGCCCACAAATTTCCAGCGCAGGAGGAGATGACAGAGCTTGAGAACGTCGAGTTCCAGGTCGGCCGCACCGGCGCCGTGACCCCGGTAGCCAAGCTCAAGCCGGTGTTTGTCGGCGGCGTGACTGTCTCCAACGCCACCTTGCACAACGCCGACGAGATTGAGCGCCTCGGCGTGATGATTGGCGATACCGTGATCGTGCGCCGGGCAGGGGATGTGATCCCGCAGATCGTCGCCGTGGTGGAGGCGCAGCGCCCAAGCGATGCCCGCGCGATCCTCTTCCCGACCGAGTGTCCTGTCTGTGGTTCTGCGGTGGAGCGGCTGGAAGGGGAAGCGGTTGCCCGCTGCTCCGGTGGCCTGTTCTGCGAGGCGCAGCGCAAGGAGGCGATCAAGCACTTCGCTGCCCGTCGTGCCATGGATGTGGATGGCCTTGGCGACAAGATTGTCGAGCAGCTGGTAGACAAGGGGCTGGTGAAGACTCCCGCCGATCTCTTCAGCCTCAATGCCATCCAGCTGGCAGGTCTTGAGCGGATGGGGCAAAAATCGGCCCTCAATCTGGTAGCCGCAATCGATGCAGCGCGCAGCACCACCTTGCCGCGCTTCCTGTTTGCTCTGGGGATCCGCGAAGTGGGGGAGGCGACTGCGCTCAACCTTGCCAACCACTTCCTCACCCTGGATGCCCTGCGCGCGGCTTCGGTGGAGCAGCTGCTCGAAGTGGCCGATGTGGGCGATGTGGTGGCCAAGCATGTCTACTACTTCCTGCGCCAGCCCCACAACGTGGAGGTGTTGGAGGCTCTGCTGGCTGCCGGCATCCACTGGCCGGCTATCGAGAAGAAAGAGGCCGCGGAGCAACCCTTTGCCGGTAAGACCTTCGTGCTGACCGGCACCCTGACCACCTTGTCGCGCAACGACGCCAAGGCGGCGCTGCAGGCGCTGGGGGCCAAGGTGGCGGGTTCGGTATCTGCCAAGACCGATGTGCTGGTCGCGGGGGAAGCGGCCGGTTCCAAGCTGACCAAGGCCCAGGAGCTCGGCATTACCATCTGGACCGAAGAGGAGCTGCAACAGGCGTTGCAGGGCTGATAGCCCTCACCAAGCCTGCTAACCGCAGCACCCGATAAAAGAGAACCCGGCATGGCCGGGTTCTCTTTTTTGTTTCGGCGGTTACTCACGCCAGAGGATCTTGTGGCGCCATTTGTCGGGTACTGTGAGCTGCCAGCGGGCCAGCTCGCTCTTGCTGAAGACATATTCGCCGCGCAGTGCTGCGCGCGGGGAGATGGTTCGGGGCAGGGTGCCCGCCAGAATGGTGTTGATGAGGCTGGCGGCCTGTATCCCCTGATCGTGGCCGTCCAGCACCAGCCCGCCGATGGCCATCCCCTTGCCGACGGTAAATTCCCAGAAACAGAAGAGCGGCACCGGCGTGTTGGCGCTAGTCCACTCCAGCACCGTCTTTTCGCTCACATGCTTGCCATTGTCGTCGACCAGCGTGTGGTAGAGGCCGAGGAAGATCGCCTGATAGCCGTTTTTCTTGGCGTTGAGCACTGCCTCCTGCCAGAGGCTGTAATCCCCCATCAGCTGGCTGTTGATCCGGGTCTGGCCGACCCGCAGCTCGGTCTGGGTCTTGAATTCATCCTCAATGGCAGTGAGGGCCACATTGCTGGAATCAAACAGCACCAGTGCCTTGTCGAGCCCCCCCATCATCTGGCTTATTTCGCTGATGTTGCGCTTGAGCAGGGGGCGCTCCAGCACGCCGGTGATCTTGGGGTGGCCGACAAAGCCCTTGAGGCGCGGATTCTCGTTCATGCCAAGAAATACCACCGGGGTACCCAGCGAGGCGATCTCGTTGGCCAGATAGTTGATGGCATTGTCATCCCCCAGTACCACCAGATCCGGTTTGCTCTTCAGATAAAAGGCGATGGCTTGCTGGGCGATCTCGTCGAACTTCTCCCGTGGATGGCGTTTGGTGTCCATATAGAAGTGAGTGATCTTGTGCTCCCCCTGTAAGCCATCGAGCAGTCCTTTGTTGTAGCTTTGGTCCCAAAGGTATTCGGGATGGTAGCTGCTGATCACCAGAATGTTGGCAGCCCAGAGCGGCAGTGAGAGGGTGGATAGCAGTAGCAACAGCAGGGAGATGCGCATGGGTTATCCCTTGTCGAGGGGAGAGAGTTCTTGTTCAGTATGGGTGGTTTTGGTTGACGCTGTCATCTCGAAACCGGTGCGGCGGGGGGCGATTTTTTTTTCGGGTGGGTGGATCGGACGCCAGCCCGCACTCTGCCTGAGATTGGATTTGAATGGAGCTCTTTTTGGTTGGTCGTGAACTGTCCCGCTCGCTGAAAAACCTGTTCTGGATCAAGAAATGAGGCTTCGCTTTGGTGCCTAATAGACACCACATATAGGGATGCATTCGTTTTTAATCCCTATATGTTGTGTTATTAAGCTGTGTATAAGCTGTTCCCTTCCTATCTTCAGCCCAGGTTTGTCAAGCCTCGGCTGAATTTATTTGCGTCCAGGACGAGATGCCGGGAGGGGGGCCCAACAAGGGTGAGCCAGAGGCAAATGCCTGGCCTTTTAACGGGGAAAATCCATGAAACCGGTTGTGATCAAACGTGACGGATGTCGCGCACCATTCAATGCCCAGCTGATTGCAGAGGCGGTCAGCCGTGCGGCGGAAGCGGTCAATCAGGCCAATCCGGCACTCGCCTCCCGCATTGCCAATGCGGTGAGTCAGGAGCTGGAAGGGCGTGGTGAAGTTGATATCCACGAGATCCAGAACCGGGTCGAAAACCACCTGATGGCTTCCGACGACAAGGCCATCGCCCGTGCCTATATCGAATATCGCCACGACAGGGATCAGGCTCGCGAGGCGCGCGGCCGTCTGGCGCAAGAGATTCGCGGTCTGGTCGAGCAGACCAACGCCGCCCTGCTCAACGAGAATGCCAACAAAGACTCCAAGGTGATCCCGACCCAGCGCGACCTGCTGGCCGGTATCGTCGCCAAGCACTATGCCACCAGCCACATGCTGCCCCGTGATGTGGTTCAGGCCCACGAGAGCGGTGATCTGCACTTCCACGATCTCGACTACTCGCCCTTCTTCCCGATGTTCAACTGTATGTTGATCGATCTGAAAGGGATGCTGACCCACGGCTTCAAGATGGGCAATGCGGAGATCGATACCCCGAAATCCATCAGCACCGCCACCGCCGTGACCGCCCAGATCATCGCCCAGGTGGCGAGCCACATCTATGGCGGCACCACCATCAACCGCATCGACGAAGTACTGGCACCCTATGTGACCATCAGCTGGCAGAAGCACCGCGAAGTGGCCGAAGAGTGGGGCATTGCCGATGTGGAAGCCTACGCCATGGCCCGCACCGAGAAAGAGTGCTACGACGCCTTCCAGTCGCTGGAGTACGAGGTCAACACCCTGCACACCGCCAACGGTCAGACCCCGTTTGTCACCTTTGGCTTTGGCTTGGGGGACAGCTGGGAGTCGCGGATGATCCAGCGCGCCATCCTCAGCAACCGTATCGCTGGTCTTGGCAAGAACAAGAAGACCGCTGTGTTCCCGAAACTGGTGTTCGCCATCAAGGATGGCCTCAACCACAAGCAGGGCGATCCCAACTACGACATCAAGCAGCTGGCGCTGGAGTGTGCCTCCAAGCGGATGTATCCGGATATCCTCAACTACGACCAGGTGGTCAAGGTGACCGGCTCCTTCAAGACACCCATGGGTTGCCGATCCTTCCTCGGTGCCTACGAGGAGAATGGAGAGCTGATCCACGAAGGTCGCAACAACCTGGGGGTGGTGAGCCTCAACCTGCCGCGCATTGCCCTGAAATCCCGTGACGAAGCGGACTTCTGGGATCGTCTCGATGCCTCCCTGCGGGTCGCCAAGAAGGCGCTGATGTACCGCATCACCCGTCTGGATGGCGTCAAGGCGCGGGTCGCACCGATCCTCTATATGGAAGGGGCTTGCGGCGTACGCCTCAAGGCGGACGACAACGTCAGCGAGATCTTCAAGAACGGTCGTGCCTCCATTTCCCTCGGTTATATCGGGGTTCACGAGACCATCAACGCCCTGTTTGGTGACAAGGTTCACCTGTTTGACAGCGCCGAGCTGCAACAGAAGGCCATCGCCATCATCGCCCGTCTCAGGGCAGCCATCGATGAGTGGAAAGAGGAGACTGGCTACGGCTTCAGCCTCTACTCCACCCCGAGCGAGAACCTCTGCACCCGTTTCTGCCGCATCGATGCCAAGGAGTTTGGTGTGGTATCCGGCGTGACCGACAAGGGTTACTACACCAACAGCTTCCACCTCGATGTGGAGAAACAGGTCAACCCGTACGACAAGCTGGACTTCGAGGCGCCCTATCCGCCCATCGCCAGCGGCGGCTTCATCTGCTACGGCGAGTACCCCAACATCCAGCACAATCTGGAAGCGCTCGAAAACGTCTGGGACTACAGCTATGACAAGGTGCCCTACTACGGTACCAACACCCCCATCGACGAGTGCTACGACTGCGGCTTTACCGGCGAGTTCGAGTGCACCTCCAAGGGCTTTACCTGCCCGCGCTGCGGCAACCACGACCCCGCCAAGGTGTCGGTGACCCGCCGTGTCTGCGGCTACCTCGGCAGCCCGGATGCGCGCCCCTTCAATGCGGGCAAGCAGGAAGAGGTGAAGCGCCGCGTCAAACATATGTAAGCGCACAGGCGATGAAGAGCTGGCCCCTGATTCAAGGGGCCATTTTCATTGGAGGGCGGCAGTTATGCCGCAGTCCCGTGAACGAGGCAGGAAACAAGCAATGCACTACCACCAATACTACCCGGTCGATGTGATCAATGGCCCCGGCACCCGTGCCACCCTGTTTGTCTCGGGCTGCGAGCACCAGTGCCCGGGTTGCTACAACCAGAGCACCTGGCGGCTCGATGGCGGCAAGCCGTTCGATCAGGCGATGAGCGATCGCGTCATTGCGGATCTCAACGACAGCCGCATCAAACGGCGAGGTCTGTCGCTCTCCGGCGGCGATCCGCTCCACCCGACCAACGTGCCCCACGTGCTGGCGCTGGTGAAACGGGTGCGCGCCGAGTGTCCGGGCAAGGATATCTGGTGCTGGACCGGTTATCTGCTCGGCGAACTGTCAGAGGCCCAGCGCGAGCTGGTGGCCTTGCTGGATGTGCTGGTGGATGGCAAGTTTGAAAAGGAGTTGGCTGACCCCGGCCTGCTCTGGCGTGGCAGCAGCAATCAGCAGATCCACGATCTCAATGCCTGGCGTGATGCGGGTGAGCGAATTCCCTGTCTGGTTTGCAGTTGAAGTCCGGGATGTTTATGGTTAGCTCATTCCAATCCTGACGACTTTTTTGAAAAGGAGAGCCGAGATGAACAATCTGCTCAAGATCCTGCTGGCCATTTTCCTGCCCCCGGTGTGCGCTTTTATCCAGGTGGGCTTTAGCCTGCACTTTTTAATCAACATTGTGCTGACCCTGATGGGCGGTCTGCCGGGCATGGTCCATGCGCTCTGGCTGGTGGTGAGCGACAAGCGCGGCTGATGCCAGAGGCTGGTTAGTGAGCTTATTGACGATAAAAGGGCCAACCTCTCGGGGTTGGCCCTTTTGTTCATGTTCATACGAATACTTTTTCGTTAGGATGGGTGACTGACCAAAAGGGCGCGAGTTGAGCGGCCCGCAGTCCGGCAACAAGCACCGGCAGAGAACAAGGAGCGTTACATGAAGTGGAAAGTCGCAGTATGGTCAGGTCTGGCAGTGACACTGTTGCTGGGGTGCTCATCCCGTCAGGAGGTAGCGCACGAGCGCGCTCCGATCGCTATCCCTCTCGAGCAGTTGTCCAGCTACTGGGTTCAGGAGAAGCAATGGTCATGGCTTGGCAATGACGAGCCCGCCCTGCCGGCCAAACCGGTCAAGGGGTATGTGGAAGTGCGCTATCAAATCGACGCCAGCGGCACGCCGGTCAAGCCGGAAGTGGTGGCGGCCGAGCCCCCCGGCGAGCTGGAGCAGAGCGCGCTGGCGACCCTCTCGCGGATCCGCTACAGCCCGGCAGAGGGCAACCCGGATGCCATTCCGGTCGAGGTGACCAACCGCTTCGAGATCGAGATCAACTGATCCCCCACCACTCTGATGCCAGAGTAAAGAGAGACCCCGGCCAGGCCGGGGTCACGTTTATTGCTGTTTGCAGTCGTTGTAGGCGGTCTGCCACTCGCCATCCTGATCCCGAAGCTCGACAAAGCCCTCATCCCCCTTGTTCCACCAGACGGCCTCATGTTCGTCCGTATAGCGGGCGCCGGAGGCCGAAATGGCTTGGGGCAGGGTGTAATCCTTGCCGTCCGGCAGTGACAGCTTGATAAAGCTGAGGCTTTCGTCGGAGAGAGAGAAGTAGCGCACCTGCACCTTCTTGCCCTGTTCGCACTGGTAACTGACCGGTTCGCCACCAGTGACTGAGAGGGTATTGCCCTGATTGCAGCCGGCGAGCAGGCCGAGGGCCAGCGCACCAGCGGCCATCATATGTGCCTTATTCATGATTACAGCTCCATTGGTGTCATACGGGCGTGAGCCTAACAGGTTGCCGTGATTGTGCAATCAGCGTTGCCATTCGGTGCGTCGCTGGCTGTCCGGCATACCGCGCGAGTATGAGGGGGCGCTATCAGGAAGGCATCGTCAATCAGTAGAGGCCAAGTCTGGTTTCAAACTGGCGGATCAGCGTCTCATAGATGCCGTTGTTTTTGATCTTCTGCAGCCCCTGTTCGAACTGTTTGGCCAGCGCTTCCCCTTGCGGGTGGTGGCGGGAGAAGGCGAGCCAGAAGCCATCTGTGGAGAGCTTGCCAACCTTGACCACCTTGCCGGTCAGCTGTTTTTGCTGGATCTTGAGGTAGCCCGGCATGCCGTTCATCAGGATGTAGTCGACCCGGCCGCGCACCAGCATCTCGAGGATCTGGGCATCGGATTTGGCCTGAAAGCGGGTGATCCTGGGGTTCTCCATAAAATCGGTGGGGTAGGTGTAGCCGAGGGTGATGCCCACCCGCTTGCCCTCCAGCGAGGTGAGCTTGAGATCCCGTTGCGGCTCGCTGGCGAGGGCGAAGATGGCAAGATCCTCCTCGAACATGGGGGTATCGTGCCAGTGGTACTGGTAGCGGTTCTCTTCGGTGATGGTGGCGTTGAAGCACCCCGCAAGTTTGCCGCTTTTCGCATCGTGCATGCAGCGGGCGAAGGGGAGGGTGCGAAAGACAATCTCGATCCCTTCGGCGGCGAACACCGCCTTGACCAACTCAGGCGCCAGTCCGCGTGGCTGGTCATCCTCATTGTCATTGTCGCGCTCGCAGTAGGGAGCCCAGTCATCTTCGGCACCAATGACAAGCGGGGTGGCCCCGAGCGGGCTGGTAGCCAACAGCATCAGACAAACCAGCCATTTTTTTAGCAACGCGACCATAGGTACACCTCATCGACAGCAGCCTTACAAGCATAGCCGTACTTCTGCGCTGAGCTGTGGCGGCGGGGGGATGACAAGGGAGGAACACGAGGGAGAGAAAAAACGCCCCGGCAGGCGACGGGGCGAAAGAGAGCTCATCCATGGGCTGACAACAGTGTTTACAACAGGAGATCAATAACCGAAGCGGGTTGCCTCGAAGCGGTTGAGCAACCGGTGGACGAGGTAGCAGGCCAGCAGAGTGGCCACGATGGCAAACAGGATGCTGCTCACCCGGTAGAGAGCGCTGAACACCAGATCGTTGCCCGGGGTGAGGTACTGGCCAAACAGGATGCCGAGGGTGGTGAGGGCGCCGAAGCCGACCCCGGAGCCGCCTGCCTCCTTGACGTGGGCATGGCTGAACAGCATGGCGCCGAGCCACAGTAACGGGGCGACAAGCAGCAGTTGCCCTGACCAGTCATAGAGCAGCAGCTGGCCGAGCAAGCCGAAGGTGACACCCAGCAAGGTGCCCATCGCCCGTTTGCGGGCATAGCTCAGCGCGCCGTTCCAGTGCATGGGGAACAGCACCAGCAGGGTTGTGGCCTGGGCAGACATGGAGTCGCGCAGGTCAAACACCTGAAATACCAGAAACGACAGGGTGGCCACCGTGGCACCCAGCAGGGCTTCATGGCGCATCCGGTGCGGTGCCTTGGGGGCCGAGGCGGGCTTGGGTCTGGCCTCCACATCCGGGATCAGCATGGTCATCAGGTAAGCGATCAGCACCGACAGCACGCTGGCCCAGATATTGTTGAGGATCAGGTCGTTGAGGTCGGTCTGCGGATAGCTGGCAAAGTGCAGCATGATGCTGAGGCTCAGCACCCCGTTGGCCCCGAACAGAAACAGGCTGCCCCGCGACATGGCGGCGAAACGGTAGAGAAACAGCAGAAAGGCGATAGGGGTCATCAGCGCCGGATGGCTGCCAAACAGCCCCCCCAGCAGCCCGACCTCCACCCCACAGACCACCGCCGCCGCGATCAGCTGGCGTGCGGCATGGCCATTCATCACCGGCACCATCCCCAGCAGCAGCACCGGTGTGACCGTATAGAAGACCCCGTAATTCCAGCCAAACAGCTTGCAGAGCAGAAAGCCCGTGGTGCAGCCAAAGGCGATGCGCAAGCACTGGCGTAGCTCGTTGCCGGTGAGGGGCCGATACCAGAGGTGGGTGGCAGCACCACCGGCGGGGTGGGCTGGGGCGGTATTGGCCGACGGGTGAGTGGCGTGGTTAGTAGACATAATGGAGCAGGCTGAGCAGGTGGATCTGGCCCCGTGCCAGCATGGCGGTCAGGGCATTCTCCGGCAGCAGTTGCACCGTGGCCCTCGCCCCGGCTGGCAGATGATCGGGGAGCTGGTCCAGCTCGAGGTGCAGCCGCATCCGCTGGGCATCTCTTACCCAGCGATCAGACTCCACTGGCGCGGCCAGTCGACCGTTGGCGTCAAACTGACCGGCACTCACCCCGGCATCCAGACTGCTTACCCGGGCAGGATATAGCTGACCCGGCTCGCCATCGAAGGCGACCAGTGCGCGGGTTTGCTCGCCAACATGGCGCAGGCTCTTCTCCCGAAAATCGGCAATGACGTCCACCTGTTCCGACACCAGCGCCAGCAGCGGGCTGCCCGCGCTGGCGATGCTGCCCGGCTTGAGCTGCAGGTTGGTGATGGTGCCATCCTGATCCGCGTGGACCTGGCTGTAAGAGAGGGCCAGCTGCGCTTGCGCCAGCTTGTTGCGGGCCTGGCGCAGCAACAGATTGTCCTCACCGGTCACGCCACGACTGGCCTTGATCTGGGCCAGTTTGGCCTGACTGGCGCGCAGGTTGGCCTGGGCGCTGCGCAGGGCGCTGTCAGCCTCATCTTTTTGTTGCAGCGAAACCATGTGACGTTGGTACAGCGCATCGATCCGCTCAGCCTCGCGCCACTTCTGGCTGGCCAGGGTCTCTTTGGCGTTGATCTCGGCAACGGCGGCGGTCAGGGCGGCATCCAGTTCACTGTTCTGCTGCTCTGCCTGTGCCAGCGCAAGGCGGGCCTGCTCCACTGCCAGTTCAAAAGGGGCCGGATCCAGCCTGAACAGCAGATCTCCTTTCTTGACCTGCTGGTTGTTGTGAACGGCGACCTCGATCACCTTGCCGCTCACCTGGGGGGCCAGCTTGGTGACCACCCGGGTCGCCATCGCCTGAGGGGTGAGGGGCATCAGCAGGTCGGCTATCAGAAAATAGGCAAACAAGGTGGCAAAGCCCGCCATGGACCATTTGATCCAGCGGGTAAATTGTTGATCCGGGGTCATCTTATTCTCTCTCTGTGTCGGTCTCGGGAGGGCTTGTATCGCCTCCGGCTTGTCGGTCGTGGTGTTGTTCAATTTTGCTGAGGGCGTTGGCCGAGATCCGCTGCACCGTGGCTTCAAACAGTTGCAGGGTCTGCTCGTCGATGCCCCCCAGCAGCTCCCGGCGGATATTCATGATGCGGTCGGCGATCTGATCGAGCAGGGTCTGGCCAGCCGGGGTCACACAGACGATGCGGGCCCGCTTGTCCTGACTGCAACAGTGGCGCTCAATCAGTCCCTGCTCTTCCAGCTGGCCCAAGGTGCGCATCAGGGATGGCAGTTCTATTTCGAGGGCTTCGGCCAGGGTCTTCTGGCTGACATGGTTCCCCATGCGGGAGAGCTTCCAGAGCGCAGTCCAGCGGGGATGGGTGAGGCCAAGGGGAGCCAGCTCCAGATCGGCGGCAGTACGCCATAGCCGGTGCATCCGCGCTATCTGCTCGGCGAGCGACAGCTCGCGCAACCTTTCCAGATCCGTCATCTTCTCATCCTCAATGTACTTAGCCTGCTAAGTATCATACTTGTTTAGCAGGCTAAGTAAATAGTGTGATGCGGATCATGTTTCTGGTCGGATCTTTCGCTGGTGCGAGTTGGCAGCATTCGAGACCCTGATATTATTCTCGAGGCTAATCCACTCGAGGCTCTCTTGCCGATTCGGATATTGCGCCGTGAATGGAGGATATCCGGCAGTTATTTTCATGAAATTTTCAGCTTCAGCGAGCGGCGCTTTTTTTATCCGCTAATATTGATGTGGTTATAAAACAAGGGGGAAACGGGTTGTGGATGGATATGACAGTGGATGTGTGTATCTGGCAATTGAAGCGCTGTTGAGTGATGGAGAATATGGTGCAGAGTCACACCATGGCGTGAATCGGGAAGGCGCTATCAGAAGTACCGATATCAGTCATGATTTTGACCCCGCCAATATTCCATTGCTGTTGGCAGAATAGACCTGACCGTGTGTGATCCTTGTGAGTTCAAGCCAGTGCTCTGGTATTCGCTGGCTTGACTCATCACTATTTCAATCTCCCCTTTTTGCATCTTTCTCCTCACCCTTTTTCATCGTACGTGCTTCCTGCTCGCTGACTTAAACCCTGATGTGGCATGCCGTGGCACTCGCATCATGGCGATGATGCTACCCGCTGATTATCACTCACAGGATCTGTGGAGATAAATGGTCGCAGAGCTTGTCATCTGGCTCTGCTATTTCCCCGAAGGGGGAGAGATCATCACATCGTTATTACTGCTGATCACCCAAATATCCACCATTGGGCTCGCTCGTTTTATCGCCCAATTTCCTGGTCGAGCAGGGCATCGGTGGTCGGGGGTTCTATTGTGCAGCACGCGTTGGCGGCACCATGATGTTTAAGTTTTTAATGTTTTTATATGGCTTTGCAGTCTGGCTAACCGACAGGGGCGAGGGGGATCAATAAAGTAGCGGCCACAATTACACGCAGAGTACATAACAATGAAAAACCTCTTACCCCTACAAACCACACAAGAAAAGGCCGCCTTGATGGGCGGCCAACAAATTGCCGGTATGCCTCTCTTTATATTTCTGGGGCTGGCGACCTGTGTTCTCTTTTCCGGCTGGAATGGCTCGCTGCCGCTGGGCATGGTCGGTGCGTTGGCGCTGATGTTCGTGCTGGGCACCCTGCTGACCGAGCTGGGTGAGCGGATCATGCCGATCCGCGAATACCTGGGGGGCGGCACCATCCTCGCCATCTTCGGCGGTGCCGCCCTGTTTGAATATCAGTTGCTGCCGGTGCAGGCGGGGCAGGTCATCACCAACTTCATGAAGGAGGGGGGCTTTCTCAACTTCTTTATCGCCAGTCTGGTGACCGGTTCGGTGTTCGGCATGAGCGGCGCGCTGCTGAAAAATGCCGCCATGCGCTACCTGCCGGTCATTCTTGGCGGCGTCGCACTGGCGCTGCTGAGCGTGGGGTTGGTCGGCTCCCTGATGGGGTATGGCTTCAAGAATGCGGTGTTGCTGATCGGCCTGCCCATCATGGGCGGTGGCATGGGCGCCGGTGCGGTGCCCCTGGTGGAGATCCTCTCCGGCCCGATGCAGATGTCCAGTGCGGATCTCTTGTCGCGCATGGTACCGGCGGTGGTGATCGCCAATACCCTGGCCATTCTGGTGGGCTCCCTGCTGGCGCGCCTTGGTCGCCGTTATCCCTCCCTGACTGGCAACGGCAAGCTGATGGTCAAAGAGAATAGCCAGAGCATTGCTGACGAGCAGGCCGAAGCGCCGACCCTGCAGAGTCTGGGTATGGGCCTTTTCATCAGCTCCAGCATGTTTGTGCTGGGTTCCCTGCTTGGCAACTTTATCCCCATGCACCCCTTCGCCCTGATGATCCTGGCGGTCGCTTTTATCAAGGTGAGCGGCCTGCTGCCGCGCCGTTATGAGCAGGCGGCGGCCGACTGGTATCAGTTTGTGGTGAGCAACCTGACCCCCTCCCTGCTGGTGGGGATCGGTGTCGCCTACACCAGTATTCCGGAACTGATCAGTGCCTTCTCCATCAGCTACTTCGTGCTGGTCATGGTCACCGTGATCGGTGGCGCCCTCGGCGCGGCGCTGGTGGGCCGGATGATCGGTTTCTATCCCATCGAGGCGGCCATCACCGGCGGGCTCTGCATGGCCAACATGGGCGGCACCGGCGACGTAGCCGTGCTCTCGGCGGCCCAGCGGATGAAGCTGATGCCCTTTGCCCAGATATCCTCCCGTCTTGGCGGCGCCGTGATGCTGATCCTGGCTACTGCTCTTATCTCCCTGCTCGCCTGATACCGGATTGAGGAACAAACAAAATGAACGACATCATGATGGGCACCAGCCTGCCCTATGCAGAACGCAAGCGTCAGGGCGTGCGGGGGCGTATGCCCCACAAGGAGGAGTCCCTCTCCCAGCAGCGGCGCCGGATCTATCGGTTGGTCAGCGCCATGCAGAGTCCGTTTGACCAGCATCTGCTGCTGCGCCAGCTGCAAGAGGACAATCCGGTGCTCTTCTACGATCTGGTGCGCCACCACCTGCCGGAGCTGCTGCCGATCATCTACACCCCGGTGGTGGGGGAGGCGTGCCAGCGCCACAGCGATCTCTATCTGCGCAGCCACGGGCTCTATCTCTCCTGGCATGACAGGGACGATCTCGACGACATCCTCGAGTCGGTGGAGCAGGAGGTGGATGTGATCGTCATCTCCGATGGGGAGCGGGTGCTGGGGCTCGGCGATCTCGGTATCGGCGGCATGGGGATCTGTATCGGCAAGCTGGCGCTCTACTCCGCTGCTGGCGGCATCAATCCGGCGCGCACCCTGCCGCTCTGTGTCGATGTGGGCACCAACAACCCCGAGCTGCTGGAGGATGACTCCTACCTCGGCTGGCAATCCCCGCGTATCGACGGCGAGAGCTACTACCACTTTATGGACAAGGTGGTGGCCGCTATTCGCAAGCGCTGGCCCCAGGTGGTGCTGCAGTTTGAAGACTTTGCCGGCAAGCATGCCGCCAACCTGCTGACCCGTTATCGGGACGAGCTCTGCATGTTCAACGACGATATTCAGGGCACGGCGGCAGTCGCCTCCGCCTGCGTGCTGGCCGGGTTGCAACAGGCGGGGACCGCCCTGTGCGATGCCCCGGTGCTGATCGTCGGGGCGGGCTCTGCCGGTTGCGGCATCGCCGCCATGCTGGCCCAGCTTGCGGGGAGCCACGATGGCGTCTGGCTGTTTGATCAGGACGGAGTGGTCTGCAGCGATCGTCCCAACCTGACTCGCGCCCAGCAGCCGTTTGCCCGCGCCGTGGAGGAGGGGAGCAGTTCGCTGCTGGAGACCATCCGCCAGGTGCGCCCGGCGGTGCTGATCGGGGTGAGCGGTCAGGGCGGCCTCTTTACTGGCGAGGTGTTACAGGCGATGGGGGAGGTGTGCGATCAGCCGGTGATCCTGCCACTCTCCAATCCGACCCGCAGCGCCGAGGCCACCCCCGAGCAGGTGTGGGCCGCCACAGATGGCCGCGCTTTGCTGGCCACCGGCAGCCCCTTTGCGCCGGTGACGGTGGCTGGGGAGCGGCGGGTGGTCTCCCAGTGCAACAACGTCTATGTCTTCCCGGGGATTGGCCTCGGAGCCTGCGCCGTCAAGGCGCGCCGCATCAGCGATGGCATGTTGCTGGCCGCGGTGCGGGCAGTCGGCGCCTATCCGCTGGTGGCGGGCCGGCTGCTGCCCCCCATCGAACAGGTGGGAGAGGTGGCCCGCGCCGTCGCCAGAGCGGTGGCGCTCTGCGCCCGCGAGGAAAGATTGGCCGATTTTGTCGGCGATCCGGCACCTTTGATTGACCAGACCTGGTGGCATCCGCACTATTGGGCAGCGTCCTGACGTTTTAAGGTATGTGCATGAAACTTCGCCACCAGTTGGTCACCCTCTCTCTCGGGCTCTCCCTGCTGCTGATCCTCATTCTGGGCAGCCTGCTGGCTCTCTTTATCCGTCATCTGCTGGAGAGCAACCTGCAGGATAAGGGGAGCGATCTGGCACGGGTCATGGCGGCCGATACCCGGGTGGTCGAGGCCCTGCGTCAGGGGAGTGATCCTACCCTGCGCGACTATGTGGAGGCGGTCTGCAACCGCACCGATGCCACCTATATGGTGGTGACCGATGAGCATGGTCGCC
Source organism: Aeromonas sp. DNP9 (assembly GCF_001728955.1). Lineage (NCBI taxonomy): Bacteria > Pseudomonadati > Pseudomonadota > Gammaproteobacteria > Aeromonadales > Aeromonadaceae > Aeromonas > Aeromonas sp. DNP9. The sequence goes on from NZ_LYSQ01000006.1 coordinate 60,527, forward strand.
GCCTCAGCCACCCCAACCCCGAGCTGGTGGGGCAGAAGTTTCGCGGCGAGGATATCTGGCCCGCGCTGCAGGAGCGGCGCAGCTACTGCTCCAAGGATCGGGGCACCATGGGGCCGGCGATCCGCTGCTTCTCCCCTGTGGTGGGCGGTGACGGGCGCGTCATGGGGGCCGTGGTGGTGGGCTACCTGATGCAGCAGGTGGAGGGCATCTATATGGAGCGGGTGGCCCTGCTCATCAGCGCCATAGTAGCGGTGCTGGGGTGTGGTCTGCTGCTGGCGCTCTGGGTGCAATACCTGCTGCGCAAGACCCTGCTCGATCTGGAGCCGGAGGCGATCGTGCGTCGCTTCACCCTGCAGGATCTGGTGCTGGAGCACATCACCGAAGGGGTCATCGCCCTCGATAGTCGCGGCAACATCAACATGATCAACAGCACCGCCAGCTATCAGCTGCGGCTGCCGGTCACCGGGCGCCACGCCCTGCAAGGGCAGTCGCTGGCGGAGCTGGTGCCGCCCCTTGCCCCCTGTCTGGAGCAGGAGGGTGGGGAAGTGAGCTTCACCATTCAGGGAGAGTCCTTCGTCGGCCGCTGGCAGGCGGTGCAGGGCAAGGGGCCGGGGCGGTTGCTGATCTTCAGCCGTCCGGAGGTGGCCGCCAGTCTGGGGGTGCAGGTGACCCATCTGCGCCAGTATGCCGAGATGCTGCGGATGCAGAGCCACGAGTTCGCCAACAAGCTGAGCAGCCTCTCCGGCCTGTTGCAGCTGGGCCATGTGGATCAGGCGGTGGAGCTGATCCAGCAGGAGAACGAAGCGTGCCAGACCATGCTGCAGGAGCTGCTGCGGCTGATCGACAACAAGCCGGTGGCGGGGCTTATTCTCGGCAAGTTCAGCCGGGCCCGCGAGCTCGGGGTGACCCTGGAGCTCGATCCCGATTCGGCGCTGGCGGAGTATCCGGCCTCGGTCTCAGCCGATCTCATCACCCTCATTGGCAACCTGCTGGATAACGGCCTGCAGGCGGCCTGGCGCAACCGCCAGCAGCGGCCGCCGCGGGTGCTGCTCTCCCTGTGCGATGTGGGGCGGCGGCTGGTGATCGAGGTGGAGGATAGCGGCGAGGGGGTCGACGAGGAGTTGGCCGATCATCTGTTCGATTACGGGGTGAGTCGCCAGAGCGGCGATCACGGGGTGGGTCTGTTCCTGGTCAAGGAGACCGTGGGTCGGCACGAGGGTGTGATAGAATGGCGGCGAACCGCCGAGCAGACCACCCTGTTTGGTATCTACTTGAATAAAAACCAATTAATGTGAGCCATGGACCCAATAATCACGCTTGTTATTGAAGATGACGATCGGATCGGTGCCATCTTGTCAGAACTGGTAGCGGCGACACCCGGTTTCTCCCTGCTGGGGCGGGCCGGCACCCTGGCCCAGGCCGATGCCATGATGGCTGGTGTGGTGCCCCAACTGCTGCTGGTGGATGTTTCCCTGCCCGATGGCTCCGGCCTTGAGTGGGTGAGCCGCCTGCGCAGCCACAACCGCGAAGCCTATGTCATCATGGTGACCGCCTCGCGGGATGTGGAGACCATACAGCAGGCCCTCAATCTGGGGGTTCATGACTATGTCATCAAACCATTGCGGCTGTTTCGCATCCAGCAGAGTCTGGACGAGATCCTGCAACTGCACAGCCGCCTCTGCGAGCGGGGTCGTCTGGAGCAGGAAGATCTCGACAAGCTGCTGGGCAAGGGAGGGCGCTCTCAGATCAAGGAGATGCGCGTCACTCCCAAGGGGATCGACAGCATCACCCTGCGTCAGGTGCTGGATCTGCTGGCGGGCGAGCCGGAGAACGTCTTCTCCACCGACACGGTGGCGCTGCGACTCTCCCTCAGCCGCACCACGGCGCGCCGCTATCTGGAGTATCTGGAGTCGGAAGACCGGGTCGATGTGGATCTCAACTATGGTCAGCGGGGGCGGCCGGAGCGGCGCTACCGCTGGCGCCGGGCGGGGTGAAGTCGGTTCACCGTCGTTAGAGCACGATAGAAATGAACAAGGGAGCCAGCGGCTCCCTTGTTGTTTTTTGCATGTTGCCCGTCAGGCCGCATTGCGTTCCGGCAGTGGGACACGCTTTTTCAGCTGGGAGATCATCACGCCTCCCAGAATAAGCCCGCCACCCAGCAGGTGGTAGCCATGGATCGGTTCCCCCAGGCCGACGACGGCGATCAGCGCCGTACAGAGCGGCATCAGGTTCATAAAGACCGAGGTGCGCTCTGCCCCCATGCAGGCGAGGCCGCGCATCCAGCAGTAAGCCGCCAGCAGGGAGGAGGCGAGCCCGGCGAAGAGCACCAGTCCCCACCCTTCGGCCGGCACTGCCATCGAGTCGGCGCTGAGGGCGAGTGGCACCAGCAGCAGTACCGCCAGCAGGATCTGCATGTAGAGGTTGAGCCAGGGGCCAAACGGCAGGTGCCAGCGGCGGATCAATAGGCCGTAAAGGGCGTAGCTGGCGGAGCCCAACAACATCATGCCATCCCCCGGGTTGATGCCGTTGTGGAGCAGGGCAAGCGGTTCGCCCTTGCCAAGCAGCCAGAGCACCCCGAACAGGGAGAGACTCATGCCGAACAGTGCCTGTTTGCCGGGACGCTGGCCGAAGAAGAGCGCCCCTTGCAGCAGGGTGAGCAGCGGAATCAGGGAGCCGATCACCCCCATATTGGTGGCCGAGGTGCTGTGGGCGGCGTAGTAGGCCAGACACTGGTAGAGCACCATACCGAGGGCCGCCAGCACCAGCAGCTTGCCGAGCCAGGGGCGAACCTCACTGCGTCGCCGCCAGAGGGTGGGCAGACAGAAGGGGGTCAGCGCCAGGGCGGCAATCACCCAGCGATAGAAGGAGATAGCCGCGGGGTCGAGCACGCTGGCGGCCGCCTTGGACACCACGGTATTGGTAGCCCAGATCAGCACAGCCATCAGCGGAAAGAGAAGAGGGGAAAAGATTCGCATCAGAGGCTCCTTATTAACAGGGGGCCAAGTCTACCCTTGTCTTTATATTATCAAGTAGCGTAAAACAGACAGATGACCCAGCGGAAAAGACAACTCTTTCTGATGCACCTTATTCCGGCCCATACGGACTGCGTCTGCCCGCAACTGATGGCTGCTTTTGGCCTGTGCCGGAGACCGAGCCAACAGGGCGTTGTATCAAGCCTGCTCCTCTCTCTCGCTGACAAGGGGCGCTGATGGCCACTCACCACTTTCAGCCGGTAGATGTCGTTCTGCCCGCTCCCAATCCGCTCTATTTCAGTTACCAGCAGATGCTGGCCGACAGCGCGACCGTGCTGCACTCCCACCCCTGGGGCCAGCTCAACATGATCAGCCTGGGGATCATGGAGATAGAGCTGGGGGATCAGCGACTGGTGGCCCCTGCCGACTATCTTATCTGGGTACCGGCGGGTCTCGACCACACCTCCTACAACGAGCAGACCCTCGACTACACCTCCATCTACGTCAGCCACGAGCTGGCGGCCAAGCTGCCGCCAGAGCCCAGATTGCTGCTGCTCACCCCACTTATTCGCGCCCTGCTGAGCGACTTTTGCGAACGGCGGGTAAGCCATATGGCGGATGAGTGGGATCAGCGCCAAGCCGAGCTACTGGTGGAGCGACTGGCGCGCACCCGCTGTCAGGAGAGCTACCTGCCGATGAGTCAGGACAAGCTGCTGGCTCCCATGCTGGCGGCGTTGCACAGCGATCCTGCCGATCCCCGTACTCTGGCTCAGTGGGCCGGACAACTGCACACCACAGAGCGCACCCTGGCGCGGCGCTGCCTGCGGGAGTTGGGGATGAGTTTCGGTCAGTGGCGGGCGCGGCTGCGGTTGCTCAAGGCGCTGGCCTGGCTCAAGGGGGACATGCCCATTCAGGAGATCAGCTGGCGGCTCGGTTACGGCTCCACCTCGGCCTTTATCGCCATGTTCAACCGGGAGCTCGGCTGCTCCCCCCAGCGTTATCGCCAGCAATCGGGCAGATAACTAATCGCCGGACATGTCATCTGGTAAAGCAAAACAAGAAGGGCGCCCACAGGCGCCCTTTCTGATGACATCTGCTTGCGCTAGAAGAAGCCGAGCGGGTTGATGTCGTGACTCACCAACAGGTTCTTGGTGTTCTGGTAGTGGTCCAGCATCATCTTGTGGGTCTCGCGGCCGATCCCCGACTTTTTGTAACCGCCAAAGGCGGCGTGTGCCGGGTAGGCGTGGTAGCAGTTGACCCAGACCCGGCCAGCCTGAATGCCACGCCCCATGCGCCAGGCCAGATTGCTGTCGCGGGTCCACAGGCCTGCCCCCAACCCGTACTGGGTGTCGTTGGCAATCGCCAGAGCATCTGCCTCGTCCTTGAAGGTGGTGACCCCGAGCGCCGGCCCGAAGATCTCCTCCTGGAACACCCTCATCTTGTTCTGGCCGGAGAAGATGGTGGGCTGGATGTAGAATCCCCCCTCCAGTCCGCTCACCTTGGCCGGACCGCCGCCGATCAGCATCTTGGCCCCTTCGCCGCGGCCGATCTCCATGTAGCCCAGGATCTTGTCGAACTGCTCGCGGGACGCCTGCGCCCCCACCTGAGTGGCGGTATCGAGGGGGTTGCCCTGCACTATGGTGCGAGCACGGGCCAGCACTCGGTCCATGAAGTCGTCATAGATGCTGGCCTGCACCAGCGCGCGGGAGGGACAGGTACATACTTCCCCCTGGTTGAAGAAGGTCATCAACATCCCTTCTACCGCCTTATCGATGTAGCTGCTCTCGTGCTGCATCACGTCGGCGAAGTAGATATTGGGGGACTTGCCGCCCAGCTCCACGGTGGAGGGGATCAGCTTGTCGGCGGCGCAGCGCAGGATATGGGCGCCCACTTCGGTCGAACCGGTGAAGGCGAGTTTCTGGATCCGGTTGCTGGTGGCCAGCGCCTGACCTGCCTCGGCGCCGAAGCCGTTTACCACGTTGACTACGCCGGGGGGCAGGATGTCCTTGATGAGATCCATCATCAGCATGATGGTGACCGGGGTCTGCTCGGCGGGCTTGAGCACGCTGCAGCAACCGGCCGCCAGCACAGGGGCAAGCTTCCAGGCAGCCATCAGCAGCGGGAAGTTCCACGGGATGATCTGACCGACCACGCCGATGGGCTCCTTGAAGTGGTAGCTGACGGTGTTCTGATCCAGCTCGGCGGCCGAGCCCTCCTGAGCGCGAATGCAGCCAGCGAAGTAGCGGAAGTGATCCACCACCAGCGGCAGGTCTGCCGCCAGGGTTTCACGCACCGCCTTGCCGTTCTCCCAGGTTTCGGCGATGGCGAGTCGCTCGATGTTCTGCTCGATGCGATCGGCGATGCGCAGCAACAGGTTGCTGCGCTCGGTGACGCTGGTCTTGCTCCAGCTGGTGAACGCCTTGTGGGCGGCATCAAGCGCCAGCTCGATATCGGCGGCGTCGGAGCGGGCGACCTCGCAGAATACTTTGCCATCCACCGGCGAGATATTTTCAAAGTAGCGGCCGGCGCGCGGCGCCACCCACTCACCACCGATGAAGTTGTCGTAACGGGACTTGAAGCTGACCAGGGCACCTGCCTGACCGGGAGCGGTATAAATCATCTCATCATCCTTTATGTATGTGATCCTGACCGGACTGGCTGACAGACCGGTTGCCAGCTGATATCGCAAGGGGCGTGCCAAAGGGTCTGACCAGCAGGCAAAAGGTTACAAAAACGTTACAAAGCGGGGTATGGCAGCGTATCTTGGTTAACCAATGACCACGGCTATTGCGATAAAACTGTACCGTTTCTGGACAGTGGCCGAGACAGTCGTGCTGTTTGTGAACAGGAGGCGTGATGAGTGAGTCACTTCAACCCGGTCCCGGTCCGATCCAGCGTTCCTGGCAGCGCTGCCTGCATCAGGGGCTGAGCCGCCAGCAGAGTGCCGATCTGGACTTGCTGCCCCAGGGGGAGCTGTCGGCCCGTCAGGAGCAGCACAGGGCGCTGATCGCCTGCTTCCAGCGCTTCGTGCTGCCGCTGTTTGCCCAGTTGCTGGCGGGTCGCCCCTGTCGCCTGTTGTTGTGTGACGGTGAGGGGGCCATTCTGGCCGCCAGTGGTGATGAGGGGTTCGCCCGCCATGCCGAGCGTATCTTTTTGCGCAGTGGCGCCCGCTGGGGGGAGGCGAGCAAGGGTACCAACGCCATCGGTACCGCGCTGGCCGAGCAGAGCGAAGTGCAGGTGCTAGGCAATCAGCACTTCTTCGCCCAGCACAGCTTCCTCAGTTGCAGCGCCAGTCCGTTGCTCGGGCCGAATGGGCAATTACTCGGGGTGCTCGATATCTCCACCGATGCGGCCCATCACGATGGCGACATGCTGGGCACGGTGCGGCTGTTGGCCATGACCCTCGAAAACGCGCTGTTGGCACGCCAGCCGGGCTGGCTGGTGGATCTCGATCCCCAGAGCCTCTGGTCCGCTCGCCTGTTGCTGGGAGAGGAGGGGGAACTGCTCGGCGCCAACCGGGCAGGCCGACTCTGGCTCGGCCAGCACCCTTTCGACGGCAGGCAACTGCTGCGCGAGGGGCGTGGCTTGCGGCTGGTGCCAGAAGCGGACGCGACACCGGCCACCACCGCGCTGCCGGGTCACTCAAGCCCAGTGCCACATCCGCAGCAGGTGCCGCTCAAGATGCTGGAGCGCGGCATTTCGCTGCTTATCGAGGGGGAGACCGGCAGCGGCAAGGAGCATCTGGTGCGGGCCCTGCACCGAGCGTCGAGTCGGCGGGAGCAGCCACTGGTGTGCGTCAACTGTGGCGCGTTACCAGCAGATCTGGTGGAAGCCGAGCTGTTTGGGTATGTAGGCGGGGCCTTCAGCGGTGCCCGCAGCCAGGGCAGTCAGGGTTATCTGCGTGCAGCCCACGGCGGCATGCTGATGCTCGATGAAATTGGCGAACTGCCGCTGCAGGCTCAAACCCGACTGCTGCGGGTATTGCAGGAGCGCAGCGTGACGCCGGTTGGCAGTCACAAGCCGGAGGCGGTGGATTTCTGGCTGGTCAGTGCCAGCCACCGGGATCTGGCGGCCATGGTGCAGAGTGGCGCATTTCGCGAAGACCTCTATTACCGGATCTGCGGCTGGCGCCAGCAGCTGATGCCGCTGCGCCGTTGGCCTGCCGCTGAGCGTCTGGGGCTGATCCAGCGACTGTTGGCGGAGATGGACCCGACCCTGCGTCTGACCCGCGATGCGGAGCAACAGCTGCTGGCCCATCCGCTGCCCGGCAACGTGCGCCAGCTCAAGCAGGCACTGGAAGTGGCCTGTGTGCTGGCAGAGGGGTTGGGTTGGATAGAACCCGCCCACCTGCATCTGCCCAATGTGGCCACAGAGCCCGGCGCCTTGCCGATGGGGGAGGCGACCAGCTTGCGTGAACAAACCCGGCGGCAGGTGCAGCAAACGCTGGCGGCATGCAGCGGCAATGTGAGCGAGGCCGCGCGCCAGCTGGGGATCAGCCGCACCACCCTCTACCGGACGCTGCGCGAAGCCCCTTGAGTGCTCACTCCCCCTCATCGGTCGTTTTCAAGACGCACATGACGACTGGAGCCCTGCCCATCCAGCCGATATGATGCGCCCTTGCTGGGGGCATTGCGCCCGTTGACTCATCCGTTGAGGATTTTCTGCCATGTCACAACATATAGGGGCGTTGACCCTGCTGGTGGCTGATTACGATCAGGCCATTCGCTTTTTTACCGAGGGTCTTGGCTTTGCGCTTTTGGAGGACACTCGGCTCGATGAACCGGGCAAACCGGGCAAGCGCTGGGTGCGGGTTGCCCCCAAAGGTGCCTCCGGTTCTGCACTGCTGCTGGCACAAGCGGCCAATGCGCAGCAGCAGGCCGCCATCGGCCAGCAGGGCGGTGGCCGGGTATTTCTGTTCCTCGAGACCACTGATTTCTGGGGGGATTACCAGCGCATGCAGGCGTACGGTGTTCATTTTTGTGAACAGCCCCGCGATGAACCATATGGCACCGTGGTGGTATTTGAGGATATTAGCGGCAACCGGTGGGACTTGTTGCAACGTACTGCTGCCAACTGAATCTGAAAACGTTTATCATCCCGCCTGTCATAAAGTCATAAAAGTGTCACAGAAAATTCTAATAATTGGCGCACCCATCTTCACAGAGGAGAGAGAAGGGAATGGCTAAGCGAATTCTGGTGGTCGAGGACGAAGCACCGATCCGCGAAATGCTCTGCTTCGTGTTGGAGCAGAAGGGATATGAGACGATTGAAGCGGAAGATTACGCCGATGGACTGGCGAAGGTGCGCGAACCCTACCCCGAACTCATCGTGCTCGACTGGATGATGCCGGGCGGCAGTGGCATCCAGTTTATCAAGCAGCTCAAGCAGGATGAGGTGACGCGCCAGATCCCGGTGGTGATGCTCACCGCCCGCGGTGAAGAGGAGGACAAGGTGCGTGGTCTGGAGGCCGGTGCCGACGACTATATCACCAAGCCGTTCTCGCCCAAGGAGCTGACCGCTCGCCTCCATGCGGTGATGCGCCGCGTGTCGCCCACCTCGGTAGACGAGGTGATCGAGGTGCAGGGGCTGAAACTCGATCCTGTCTCCCACCGGGTCAGTGCCGAAGAGAAGGCGCTCGACATGGGGCCGACCGAATTCAAGCTGCTTCACTTCTTTATGACTCACCCCGAGCGGGTCTACAGCCGTGAACAGCTGCTCAATAATGTCTGGGGTACCAATGTGTACGTCGAGGACAGAACCGTGGATGTGCATATTCGTCGCCTGCGCAAGGCGATTGAAGAGACAGGGCACGACAGATTGATCCAGACGGTGCGTGGAGCCGGATACCGCTTCTCAACCCGTCTCTAGAGGCAGTTATGTTGCAACCTTACGCCTGGCGGCGACAGTTGTGGCGAATGGCGTTTTTTTACGCCCCCTTCGCATTGGTTGGCTGGTTGATTGATCATCTTGCCCTCTGCCTGTTGGTGGCGGCGGTGTTGCATCTGGGCTGGCACTATCGCTTCCAGAAGCGGCTCTCTGACTGGTTGTGGCACGACCGCAGTCTGGTGCCCCCCAGCGGCAATGGCAGCTGGGAGTACATCTTCAACGGTATCTACAAGTTGCAGCAGCGTCACCGCGCCCGCCGCCGCGAGCTGGCGGGGCTGATCCGCCGCTTCCGGGAGGGGGCCGAGGCGCTGCCCGATGCCGCCGTGGTGTTTCGCACCGATGGCAGCATCCTCTGGTGCAACCGGCTGGCGGAGCAACTGCTCGGTTTTCGCTGGCCGGAGGATGCCGGCCAGCATATCGGCAACCTCATTCGCAATCCGGCCTTTAACGCCTATCTGGGCAAGGGGGCATATGACGAGCCCCTCGAGATGCACTCCCCAGTCAATGAGGAGAAGTTTCTCGAGTTTCGCATCATGCCCTACGCCTCGGATCAGGCGATGCTGGTGGTGCGCGATGTCACCCGCTTGCGCAGTCTCGAGAAGACCCGCAAGCACTTCGTCTCCAACGTCTCTCACGAGCTGCGCACCCCGCTGACCGTGCTCAAGGGCTATCTGGAGATGACCGAGGAGCCGCCCCCGCCCGCCATGTGGGCCAAGGCGCATCGGGTGATGATGGAGCAGACCATCCGGATGGATAATCTGGTCAATCAGCTGCTCACCCTCTCCCGTATCGAGGCGGCCCCGACCGTGGATCTCTCCCATCTGGTGGACATGCCTGCCATGCTGGGGCTGCTGGAGCAGGAGGCGCGGGCGCTCTCGGGCGAACGGGCCCACCAGATCGAATTTGTGGTGCAGCCCAATCTGCTGGTACGCGGGGATCAGGAGCAGTTGCGCAGTGCCGTCTCCAACCTGGTCTATAACGCCATCCACTACACCCCGGCGGGGCGAAAAATTACCGTGGAGTGGCGCAAGCAGGGGGCGATGGCGCTGTTTGCCGTGAGTGATGAAGGGGAGGGGATTGCCCCCGAGCATCTGGCGCGGCTGACCGAGCGGTTCTATCGGGTCGACAAGGCACGCTCGCGCCATACCGGCGGCTCAGGCTTGGGCCTTGCCATCGTCAAGCATGCCCTCAGTCATCACGACTGCCAGCTCGATATCGAGAGTCGGGTTGGCCTTGGCAGCCGCTTCAGCTTTCTCATTCCGAGCCGGATGGTGGTGATTAAATAGTCTTTTATGGCAATGAGTTAGCTGCAAAAAGAGGGCCTTTGAACGGGCCCTCTTTTCATTTGTTCAAATCTGTCGTCATGTCATTAAAGTGTCACATTAGATCCATAAATTTGTCACTGCCAGGTCAGATACTGGCGCCGTCTTAAGAACGGACCTTCTGTAACTTTGGAGAGATTGGATGAAACTCAACAAACTGGCTGGTGTAATCGGATTCACCGCAGCAACCCTGTTTTCTGTCAGCGCCCTGGCTGCCGGTGTGGATAAAGACCTGCCGGATTACACACCGACCAGCGGCATTTCGGGCAACCTGTCCTCTGTCGGCTCGGACACCCTGGCCAACATGATGACCCTGTGGGCCGAAGAATTTAAGCGTTTGTACCCCAACGTCAACGTGCAGATCCAGGCCGCCGGTTCTTCTACCGCCCCTACTGCCCTGACCGAAGGTGTTGCCCAGTTCGGCCCGATGAGCCGTGCCATGAAGGCCGGTGAAGAGGAAGCATTCGAGAAGCGTTACGGCTACAAGCCGACTGCCATCCGCGTTGCTGTCGATGCCCTGGCGGTGTTCGTCAACAAGGACAACCCCATCAAAGGGCTGACCATGCCGCAGATCGACGCCATCTTCTCCAGCACCCTCAAGTGCGGCGAAGCCAAGGCTGCCACCAAGTGGTCTGATCTGGGTCTGGACGGCAACTGGTCCAGCAAGGATCTGCAACTGTTCGGTCGCAACTCCGTATCCGGTACCTACGGTTACTTCAAGGAGCACGCCCTGTGTAACGGCGACTTCAAGAGCGGCGTGAACGAGCAGCCGGGTTCTGCCTCCGTGGTGCAGTCTGTCTCTGCCTCCCTGAACGGCATCGGCTACTCCGGTATCGGTTATGTCACCTCCGGCGTGCGTGCGGTACCGCTCTCCAAGGATGGCAAGACCTTCATCGAAGCGACCTCCGATAACGCCATCACTGGCAAGTATCCGCTGTCACGCTTCCTGTACGTTTACGTGAACAAGCATCCGAACAAGCCGCTCTCCCCGATGGAGCAAGAGTTCGTCAAGATGATGCTCTCCAAAGCAGGCCAGAACATCGTTGCCAAAGATGGCTACGTGCCGGTGCCGGCCAAGGTGGTACAGGCTGACCTGAAAAAGCTGGGTATCATGTAACTGCCTACAGTCAGCATGCCCTGATAAAACGAGCCCCAAGCGGGCTCGTTTTGTTTTTGGCGGCTGTCAGTTTTGTTAATAGCGCAGGATGGATATTTTTCCGCCAGCCGGGGGCTGGCTCCCTTGCGCAGCAGGGCGGCATTTCCGAGAATAGGGCAACGTTATGGCAAAGGATCCCTTCATGATTGCGTCCCTCACCAAGTTTGGCATGGTAGCCCTCTGTAGTTCCCTGCTGGTCGCCTGCGCCCAGTCGCCGACCGGCCGCAGCCAGATGCTGCTCTACTCTCCCCAGCAGATGAACCAGCTGGGCGCTGACTCCTTCGAGCAGATGAAAAAGCAGGAGAAGGTGAGCAAGGATGCCAAACTCAACGCCTATGTCTCCTGTGTCGCCAAGGCGGTGACCGCCCAGGTGCCGGCCAGCTATGGCATCACCAACTGGGAAGTGGTGGTGTTTGACTCCAAACAGGTCAACGCTTTCGCCCTGCCCGGCGGCAAGATTGGTGTCTACAGCGGTCTGCTCAAGGTGGCCAAGAATCAGGATCAGTTGGCGACCGTCATCGGCCACGAGTTGACTCACGTACTGGCCCAACACTCCAACGAACGACTCTCGCGCAGCCAGCTGGCGGGGATTGGTCTGGCGGCTGCGGACATTGCCATGGGCACCAGCGAGTATCGCGGCGCCACCATGGCAGCCCTTGGCCTCGGGGTCGAGGTGGGGGTGATGCTGCCCTATGGCCGCACTCAGGAGAGCGAAGCGGATCGGCTGGGACTTGAGCTGATGGCGCGTGCCGGGTTCAATCCGGCCGAGGCGATCCCCCTGTGGCAAAACATGAGTGCCGCCGCCGGTGGCAACACCCCGCCGCAACTGCTCTCCACCCACCCGAGCAACGAGAACCGGATCGCCGAGTTGCAGGCGCAACAGGCGCAAGTGTTGCCGCTCTATGAGCAGGCCCGCGCCAACGGTCTGGTGCCCCAATGCAAGGCATAAGCCTGCGCATGGCGCGCAGCGATGATGCCGCCGCCATGACGGTGATGCAGCGAGCCAGCTGGCTCGCTGCCTATGGTCAGGTGCTCGGCGCCGACCTGCTGGAACAGCTCGATGTCACCGCCCATCTGCAGATTTGGCAGAGCCGTCTGGCCGAGCCGGGCCCAAGGCCCATGCTGCTTTGTCTCGATGAGGTGGTTATTGGCCTGCTCTACTGGCAACCACAGCAGGAAGCGGGGCAGAGCCATGCCCTGATCCGCGCTTTTTACCTCCATCCCGACCACTGGCGACAAGGTTATGGCAAACGGCTGTGGCAGGCGGTGGCGATGCAGATGCGCCGCGCCGGTTGCCATAGCGTCAAATTGTGGCTGCTCGATGGCAACCACATCGGTGAGGGATTCTACCTGCGCCGCGGCTTCGTCTTTGATGGCGAGGAGCGCACCCTGATAAGCCTCGGGCAGCCCTGCCTGCAGCGACAAATGAGCCGTTTGCTCTGATCACTCTCCCGTTTTTCGCCTTCGGTCACTTTATTTTTTTTGCGAATTAATACAATGTCCCCCTTGGAACAGAGTTGGATAAACACGGGCTGACAAGGGAGTGCTGGCATGTATTACGGCTTTGATATCGGTGGCACCAAGATCGCCTTTGCGGTCTATGACGGTGCATTGAACCTCTGCCACGAGGAGCGCATGAGCACCCCGGGCAATGATTATGAGGGGCTGCAGCAGCTGATCCGCTCCCGGGTCGAGCAGGCGGATGCCCGCTTCGGCGCACTGGGCTCGGTCGGTATCGGTTTTCCCGGTGTCATCAACAGCCAGGATCACAGCATAGTGGCGGCCAATCTGCCCTCCATCAATGGTCGCCATTTGGGCGCCGATCTGGCCGAGTTGCTGGAGCGACCGGTCAAGGTGGATAACGACGCCAACTGCTTCCTCTGGTCCGAAGTGCATCAAGGGGCAGCCGACGGCGCAGGCAGTGCGCTCGGCGTCACCATCGGCACCGGCATCGGCGGCGCCGTCTATCTGGCGGGCAAGCTTATTCAGGGGCGCAACTGGCTGGCTGGCGAGATTGGTCACTACCCCTTGCCCGCGACCATGCTGATGAAGTACCCCGAGTTGCCCCGTCCCCGTTGCGGCTGCGGCCGTCTGGTCTGTTTTGAAACCTATGCCTCCGGCACCGGTCTGGAGCGTCTCTATCATCATTTCCATGGCCAGCGCGCCACGGGTCACCAGATTGTGGGACGCTTCGAGGCCCATGAACCCCATGCGGTCGAGACGGTCGACTGCTGGCTGGAGATCATGGCCGCCGGGCTTGCCACCGCCATTTCGGTGATTGATCCCGAGGTGGTGGTGTTGGGGGGCGGCCTGAGCGGCCTGCCCGCCCTCTATGAACAGCTGCCGCTGCGTCTGCCCGGTCACTTGCTGCCCGGGGTCGCCCTACCCGAGATCCGCCAGGCCCGCTTCGGCGGTGCCGGTGGTGTGCGCGGCGCAGCCTTGCTCAATCTATGAGATCAGATGTGGGGTCTGATCTCCCCGAAAAAGGAGTCCTCATGACCCGTCTTGAAATCTGTATCGACAACCTGGAATCCCTCTTCACCGCCCAGCAATCCGGGGCGGATCGCATCGAGCTCTGCTCTGCGCTGGGTCTGGGCGGCTTGACCCCATCCTACGGCTTTATGCAGCAGGCAGCCCGCCACGCCAGCGTGCCGGTTTATGCCATGATCCGCCCGCGCGCCGGGGATTTTTGCTTCAACGACGGCGAGTTCGAGATGATGCTGAAAGATATCGCGGCCGCGCGCGCTGCGGGGCTGCAAGGGGTGGTGGTCGGTTTGCTGGATGAGGAGGGGCGGGTGCCTGCCGCCAGGCTCAAACAGCTGGTGGATGCAGCAGGGCCGTTGGGGGTCACCTTCCATCGCGCCATCGACCTCTCCTCCGACTGGCGCCTCGATCTGGAGACCATAGTTGCTGCAGGTTGCGAGCGCATTCTGAGCTCGGGCCATGCGCCGACCGCGCTGGCAGGGCTGGAGACCCTGCAGGAGATGCAGCAGGCGCTGGCGGGGCGTGCCAGCCTGATGCCGGGCGCCGGGGTCAATGCCGACAACGTGCGTACCATCATCGAGTTCACCGGGGTGAGCGAAGTGCATATGTCCGGCATGGGCTGGCGCGGTGGCATGGTGCCGCACGGAGTGAATATGGGCACTTCGGATGATGGTCGGGTCAATATCACCGATGGCGCCAAGGTGGCTGCGGTCAGAGCCTTGCTGGATCGCGGTTAAGCAGATCGCCGCCGTTGGGCGGCGTTCATCCGCATCTTGTGTGAAGTTCCTCCCACTGACGGGGAAATCAGGGGCGCCCCCGGCAGCACCCCGGCCAAAAGTCTGATATTATCCCGCCTCTTTACTACATGGATCTGGAGCAACATCTCAATGTCCCAATACGACTCTATCGAACAGAAGGCCAGCTATGGCATCGGCCGCAACATGGGTGATCAGCTGGCGCAGCAAGCCTTCGCCGGTCTGGATATCCCGGCCCTGCAACAAGGTCTGGCAGATGCCCTGAATGGTCTGGAGTTCGCGGTCAGCCGTGACGATATCAATGATGCCTTCCAGGTGATCACTGCGCGTATGCAAGAAGAGCAGGAAGCCGCCGCCAAGGCCGCCGCTGCTGACGGCGAAGCCTTCCTGGCTGATAACGCCAAGCGCGCTGAAGTGAAAGTGACCGACTCCGGTCTGCAGTACGAAGTGCTGGTTGAAGGCAACGGTGCCGTTCCGGTAGCCGGTCAGTCCGTGCGTGTGCACTACCACGGTACCTTCACCCACGGTGGCGTATTCGACAGCTCCGTCGCTCGCGGCCAGCCGGCTGAATTCCCGGTGACCGGCGTGATCGCTGGCTGGGTTGAAGCGCTGCAGCTGATGCCGGTTGGTTCCAAGTGGAAGCTCTACATCCCCCACGATCTGGCCTACGGTGCCCGTGGCGCGGGTTCCATCCCGCCTTACTCTGCACTGGTATTTGAAGTCGAGCTGCTGGACATCCTGTGATCCTGCTGGCTTGATGCAAACGGCGACCCTCGGGTCGCCGTTTGTTTTTGGGTTATGTGATAGACATCATTTGTCGCGACCAGCGGGCTGGAAAGGAGGAAAGGGCGGCTCTTTTGCGCTTTTTACTGGTTTTTTCAGAAACGGGAACAGGCATACTGCGACTCATTAGAGAGGATAAGGAGAACCCGATGAGCAAGAAGATGAAAAAAGTAGCGGGGCTTGCTCTGTTGCTGCTGAGCATTCCGGCCAGTGCCGATGCCATGCGCTGCAAGAACGCCCTGATCACCGAGGGAGACACCACCGCCGAGATGCTGCTCAAGTGCGGTGAGCCGATGTTGCGTGAAGAGCTCAACCGCAACGAGGAGAACCAGTTTGGCAACATGGTGCAGGTCAAATATGGTGAACGCTGGACCTACAACTTCGGCAAGAACGAGTTCATGCGCTTTGTGACGGTGCGCAACGGCATCATTACCGATATCGAAAACGGCCCGCGCGGCGAGTAGCCGGCGGGCAAAGCATGGATGCACAACAGACAGTAGGGCAAGACCCTTTGACTCACATGTCCGGCAAGGGGTCGCGGTGACCAAGTTGTCTGACCGCCAGATTGATCTGGCGAGCCAGTCTTAGCCGCTGGCGGCAGGTCAGGCCATGGAGGCTGATCCTGCCCGCATTGAATTCAAATGTCCCCAGCGACTCGATGGCAAAATAGCCTCGATGAAAGCTCTTGATGTAGCGAGCGATCTGCCGTGGGGATAACTGCTTGAATACCTTCATCACACGGTTCCCTGATTGCCTGGACAGGGCACACTATGGTGTCGGTCGATGACACTGATATGACGGTTTATAAAGATTTGCATGAATCCTTATTTTGCCAGTGAGTTCGGCAAATTGACGGCGTCATCGAAAAAGTTGTGCCATGGCAAACCACTGCACCGATATACTGCGGGCTTGAATGGAACAAATAAAAGGGCCTGTGCGTGGAATGGGTTGATGTGGTGGACGGGAATAACCGGGTGATTGGCGTGGCCGAGCGAGCCAAGGTGCGGCGGGAGAATCTCTGCCATCGCGCCAGCTATATTCTGGTGCTCGACGACGCGGATCGGATCCTGGTGCAGCGACGCACCCTCAGCAAGGATTTCTGCCCCGGTATGCTGGATGCCTGCGCCGGTGGCGTGGTCACCACCGGTGAGGAGATGGAGCGCTCCGCCCGGCGCGAGTTGGCCGAAGAGCTGGGGATTATGGATGTTCCTCTGCAGGGCTTTGGCAGCTTTTATGCAGAAGGGGAGGGCTACCGGGTCTGGGGCGGCCTCTTCAGTTGCCGTTATCAGGGGCCGCTGCAGTTGCAGGCCGAAGAGGTGAGCGCGGTGCACTGGATGAGCCTGGCCGAGATTGCCGAGCGCGCCAGCGAATTTACCCCTGACTCCCTGCTCGCCATCGCCACCTGGCAGGCAAGGCGCTGACCAACTTCATATATTCTCTTCTCCAGAGACAAGACGGGCAGCCTGATGGCTGCCCGTCTGCCTTTGTGCATTTACTGGGTCTGCTACACCAGCTTGAGGCGCCGATTGGTGCGCCCGCAAGCGCTCTGCTTGGCGAGCCAGTGCCCCTGCCAGTCGGTGGCCAGACGTAGTAGGGGATACTCCAGATCGAGTCGGGTCACCACCAGCTGGCCTGTTTCATCGCCACTCACGGGATTGCCGCTGGCGGGATCGATGATCTCGACGATGCAGCTCTCATTGACGATAAAGCCCTGACCGGGCTGACTCTCGTAGGCCACCACCCCCACATCCTGCCACACCAGACAGTTGAGGGCCGCAATGCCGTGAATGGCGCGCAGTGGTGCCGTTTCGGGATGGGTTGCTTCGCACAATAGGGCGTGGCGCAGCGAGTCGCTCGGGATCTCCGCAGCCTCGGCCGCTTCCAGCAGGTCGAGCAGGGTCACCAGCGGGCCGACATAGCCGGTGGGTTGATAGCGCAGCAGTGCCTCCAGCTGGCGCTGGGTATCGTGGGGCCCGCAGGGCACCACGGGGGCGCCCAGCTGGCGGGCGCCGTTATCGAAAATAAAGGCGGTGGGGCCGGCGTGATAGTCGTGGCCGTTGAGCATCACTTCCCCCGCCTTGAAACCGGCGGCAAACAGCGCCCGGGCGGCGCCCCACCAGTCTGCCCCGGCATATTCGGGGATGGCCAGCTGGCCCGGACAGGAGAAGACCCGCAGCGCTTGACTGGCGGGGCGGCCGGTGAGACCGGCAAAGGGGGGATGAGCCTGCTGGGCGGCAAAGAGTTCTTTGCTGTCGAGCAGTGGCAGGGTGGCCAGCTCTGCCAGATCCTCGAGGCGGCACTGGCGATAGGCGCTGGAGTAACCGGCGCAGTATTGACTGACATGGGTAAGCTGATGATTGAGCTGGTCCAGTTGCTGCTGTTCGCGCATGGTGGGGGGACGAATTTCCAGACCATCGTAATAGTGTTGCATGGGGCCTCCTGGCGCCGTGAAACCAGCTCAAGAGTAGTCTGCCCAAGGGGAAAATGCCTGCCGTTATCCATGGTCAGGCTCAGAGCCGCTGTTAGGCGACATCGTCACTCTGGGATAAACTGGCGACTTCCCATCACGACTCAGGACGAGAAATCATGATTGCTGTAGGACAACCCCTGCCTGCTGGCGAATTTACCTTTATCACCGCCGAGGGCAAGCAGCTGCGGGATAGCCAGACGCTGTTTGCCGGTAAAAAAGTGGTGCTGTTTGCGGTACCCGGCGCTTTTACTCCTACCTGCTCCAATGCCCATCTGCCCGGCTATGTGGTGCTGGCCGATCAGTTCATGGCCAAAGGGGTGGATGCCATCTGTTGTCTGTCGGTCAACGACGCTTTCGTGATGCGGGCCTGGCAGACGGCCCAGAATGCCGAGGCGATCACCATGCTGGCGGATGGCGATGGCAGCTGGACCCGGTCGCTGGATCTGGCCAAGGATACCGGCGCCTTTGGTGGCATCCGTGCCCAGCGCTTTGCGTTGATCGCCAACGATGGTGTGGTCGAGCAGCTGTTTGTGGAGGCACCGGGCAAGTTCGAGGTCTCCGATGCCGCGAGCCTGCTGGCTGCACTGTGAAATGTTAATCACGGTTTGATTTCCCCTTGAAATGGAAGGTGGCACAGCTACACTGGCGCCACTTTCCCATGGTGCCTGCCCGTTCGGGCTGGCGCTTCGTTGCAGATAACAAGAGATGAAGATCCTATGACCCTGGCTTTTGTTGCCCTGATTGCCGGACTGGCGCTGCTGGTCTGGAGTGCAGACAAGTTTGTCGACGGTGCCGCCGCCACTGCCCGTTATGCGGGGATGCCGCCGCTGCTGATCGGCATGGTGATCATCGGTTTTGGTACCTCGGCCCCGGAGATGGTGGTCTCGGCGCTGGCGGCGTCCCAGGGCAATCCCGGGTTGGCGCTCGGCAATGCCTATGGCTCCAACATCACCAATATCGCGCTGATCCTGGGTCTGACGGCACTGATCAGCCCTATCGCGGTGGCCTCTCAGGTTGTGCGCAAGGAGATCCCGATCCTGCTCGGTATTACCCTGCTCTCCGGCGCCCTGCTGATTGATGGGCATCTGGGCCGGATGGATGCGGCCATTCTGGGGGCCGTCTTCGTTGCCCTGATGGGCTGGTCCATCTGGGCTGGCATGAATGGCAAGGGCGATGCGCTGGATACCGAGACCGCCGAGGATATCGAGAGCGAGGGGATGTCCCTCAAGAGTGCCATCTTCTGGCTGGTGGTCGGACTGGTGCTGCTGATCGGCGCTTCCCGCCTGTTGGTCTGGGGGGCGGTGACCATCGCTCAGGCACTCGGTATCAGCGATCTGGTGATTGGTCTCACCATAGTCGCGGTGGGAACCTCCCTGCCGGAGCTGGCCTCGTCCCTCATCGCCATTCGCAAGAACGAGCATGATCTGGCCCTTGGCAACGTGCTCGGCTCCAACCTGTTCAACACCCTGGCGGTGGTGGGGATTGCGGCGGGCATCCACCCGCTCGATGTGGCGCCGGAGGTGCTCACCCGTGACTGGAGCATCATGATGGGGCTGACCCTGTTGCTGCTGGTGATGTGTCTGGGCCGCAAGGGGCAGGGCCGCATCAACCGGCTGGAGGGGGGCGTGCTGCTCACCTGCTTCGTCGCTTACACCGGCTGGCTGCTGACCAGTCAGTTTATCTGATAGGGGTTGGTGAAATGAGAGAGGGGGAAGCGCAAGCTTCCCCCTCTTGTTTTGCCCAGTGAACCTGTTGGCGAGCGGTGTGCTCAGGCTACTGCCACCAGCTTCTGCCCCTTCTGACTGCTGTCCAGAATCAGGATGCTGGCCTTGGGGAAGAAGTTGAAGGTAGAAGCCGAGGCCCAGGTGTAGGCGCCCATCACCTTGCCAACCACCAACTCGCCGATAGCCAGATCCGGCAGCATGATGCCATCGCGGATCACATCCACGCTGTCGCAGGTCGGGCCGGAGAGCACCGAGTTGTGCTGCTCGCCACTGGCATAAGGCGTGCTCACCGGATAGGTGACGTGGTCATAGAGCTGGCCGTTGTAGCTGCCGTAGAGACCGTCATCCAGGTAGTACCAGATCTTGTCGCCGCGGTGCGCCTTGCCCATCACGCTGGATACCGAAGTCATGGCCGGCGCGCTGATAAAGCGGCCCGGTTCGGCAATCTTCTGCACGGTAGCGGGCAACTTGGCCAGTGCTTCGCGGATCGGCGCGCAGAAGCCGTCGATATCGAACTCGCCCCCCTCATAATCCACCGGGAAACCGCCGCCGATATCCAGCACCCAGGGCTTGAGCCCGAGCGCCCAGGCCTGCTCCATGATCTCGCGGCAGGCGTCGATGGCCTGCACATGGCGACGGGCATGAGGCACTTGCGAGCCGACGTGGAACGACAGCCCCATCACCTTGATCCCCTTGGCGTGGGCCAGTTGCAGCAGCGGCAGCGCCTGCTCCGGAGTGCAGCCGAACTTCTTGGAGAGATCGACCTTGGTCTCGGGGTTGGGGAAGCTGACCCGCAGCAGCAGTTTCACTTCGTCCTTGTAGGGAATGAACTTCTCCAGCTCCAGCGGGTTGTCGTAGACAAACACGGTGCAGCCGAACTCGAGCGCATAACGGATATCGCTGTCGCGCTTGATGGGATGGGTATGAATGCAACGGCCCGGGCGAACCCCCTGACTGCGCACCAGATCCACTTCGCCATTGGTGGCCAGATCGAAACAGGCCCCCTCTTCCTTCAAGACAGAGACCACCGCCTCGTGGGGCAGGGGTTTGAGTGCATAGTGCAATCGTACATCGGGCAGGGCAGCGGCCAGCGCCCGATACTGTTTGCGGACGGCTGCCTTGTCGAGCAGCAGCAGGGGGGAGCCGAATTGTTCAACCAGCTGACGGTAATCTTGTGCGACCACATCTTTTGCAACCAGGGTCTCGTTCATTCTCTTTTGGTCATCCTTAGGGGGCGTGATATGCCCAAGCCATATGCGATTGAACCGGCGACGGCCGGGTCAGGCGAGCGGTCCGGTGGGACCAACCGAACACAGTGCATAAATTGATGGCAAAGTGCTTGGTTATGCAGCGGATTATCGGCTTATTGATTCTGTGTGCAAGCATTTTGATTGGATATGTCGGCAAGATTTTCTTGGCGAAACGAGAGGGATCACTGTTCTCTATCCGCCATTTTTCCCGTTTGGGCCACATTTGATCCGTGAGAGCCTAACTTGTTGATAGTTAACTAACATTTAACATTCTTGCCGCGGTTTTGGCGGTCACTAAAAAAATATAAATGGGGGCGGCCAAGTGCGAGACAGCTCACATTTTTTGGATTAACATGCCGACTTCCTAATCCAAACTAGTTCGGATGAAGGTAGCAGGAGAGTGATGGGCAACCATCCACCGAAGAAGTGAATCTTTCAGGTACCGGGCAACCGGTGTGGACTGCTACTGGACGATACTCTGGAGAGACCCGTTAAATCGGGCGCCGAAGGAGCAAGGCACCATGACTACCCGCAAGGGCAGGCTGGCGCCGGAAACTCTCAGGCAAAAGGACAGAGGGGATGGGATGGTTGTACCTGGGCTTGGCCCGCATCCGATCGCCTCTGGGGATCGCGACACCTATGGGAAGATCATCCTTCTCCTCCTTAATTTCTGTTTCTTAAGGAGGATGCATGTCATCAATTCAATCGGCGTTAACCGCCATCGATAGCTTTATCTGGGGGCCGCCCCTGCTGATCCTGCTGGTCGGGACCGGTATCTATCTCACCCTGCGTCTGGGTCTGCTTCAGGTGGTGCGCTTGCCGCTCGCTCTGCGGCTGGTCTTCGGCCGCGATCAGGGGCAGGGCAAGCAGGGGGATGTCTCCAGCTTCGGCGCCCTCTGTACCGCCCTCTCTGCCACCATCGGTACCGGCAACATCGTCGGGGTGGCCACCGCCATCAAGCTCGGCGGTCCCGGTGCCCTGTTCTGGATGTGGATGGCGGCGCTGTTCGGCATGGCCACCAAGTACGCCGAGTGTCTGCTGGCGGTCAAATATCGCGAGCAGGATGCCAACGGCCAGATGGCTGGCGGCCCCATGTACTATCTGGAGAAGGGGCTCGGTTCCAAGCCGCTCGCCAAGCTGTTTGCCCTGTTCGGTATCGGCGTCGCCTTCTTCGGCATCGGTACCTTCCCGCAGGTCAATGCCATCTCCGACGCTATGAGCCTCTCCTTCTCGGTGCCCCGTGAAGCGACCGCCGTGGTGCTGACCCTGATCGTGGCGCTGGTGACTCTGGGGGGGATCAAGTCCATCTCCAGCGTGTCGAGCAAGGTGGTACCTTTCATGGCCATCTTCTACATCGTCGCCTGTCTGGGCGTGCTGGTGAACAATGCCAGTGCCTTGCCGGAGGCGATCGCGCTGGTGATCGGGAGTGCCTTCAGCGGCCATGCGGCGACCGGCGGTTTCGTCGGTGCCAGCATCATGCTGGCAATCCAGTCCGGGGTGGCGCGCGGGGTCTTCTCCAACGAGTCGGGACTGGGCTCGGCGCCCATCGCGGCGGCGGCGGCCAAGACCGATTCGTGCGTGGAGCAGGGGCTGGTCTCCATGACCGGCACCTTCATCGACACCATCATCATCTGCACCATGACCGGTCTGACGCTGGTGGTGACCGGGGTGTGGAGTGGCGATGTGAGCGGCGCTGCCATGACCAGTCTGGCCTTTGCCCAGGGGCTTGATGCCCATATCGGCCAGTATCTGGTGAGCATTGGCCTCTTGTTCTTCGCCTTTACCACCATCCTTGGCTGGAACTACTACGGCGAGCGCTGCACCGAGTACCTGTTCGGGGTGAAGGCGATCAAACCATACCGCCTCATCTATCTGGTGCTGGTGGCGAGCGGTGCCTTCCTCCATCTGGATATGATTTGGCTGCTGGCCGACATCGTCAACGGCCTGATGGCGGTGCCCAACCTCATCGGCCTCATCGGCCTGCGCCATGTGGTGATCGCCGAGACCCGCGCCTACTTTAGCCGGGATCTGGATAGCGAAGCCGAGCCGGAGCCGCAGACGGCCTGAGCGCCTCGGCCCGTTTCACGTGTCCATTGAAAAGAACAAGCCACGACTCCGGTCGTGGCTTTTTTGTGCGCTGTGTCTATGGTCGGGTATTTTCCCTCTCCCTTCGGGATAAGGTCAGAATGAGGGGGATAGCCCCTCGCTCAGCAGGCTATCCAGACGTGCTTGCACTTTCTCTACCAGTGCCTGATCGCTACCGCGCCAGCCGATGCAGCTTGCCAGCGTGGTGGAGGTTCCCGCCATAAAACGCAGCTCGCCGCCCGCCAATTCGTAGAAGCGGCTCGCCATTCTGGTTCCCTCATCCACATCACCCGCCACCAGCAGCATGGCTTGCGCCAGCACGGCGCCCTGGTGATCCTGCCCCGGCGCCAGCCAGCGCTGGGCGGTACCGGTGATCTTGCGTCCCCCGATCACCAGATTGTACTGACCATCGCAAAAGGATCCGGGCACGAAGTCATAGCTTCCCTCAAGGCGGTACTCCGCCAACAGGGTCAGCAGCGGCGCCCCCAGCAGCCGGTAGTAGTGGGCGAGATCTGTGGTGGTTCGGGGCAGCAGCAGGGATAGGTTGAGGATCCCCGCCCCGTGGGGCACGGCGGTGCCGCCGCTGTCGCGCACATGTACCGGCCAGCCTTCATCTGCAAGTTGCTGGCAGGCGGCTTCGTAATGGGGGAGGCGGGTATCCTTGCGAGTGACAATCAGGCATTGGGGCGCCTGCCAGAGGTGAGCGCGGGGCTGACCGTCATGGGAGCAGTCGCGCAGCCAGCACTGCTCTTGCGCCAGTATCTGTGCGGGTGAAGCGGTATCGGGGAGGGGGGAGAGCAGGCGATAGGGCATGGCGGCATCCTCAAAAAAGCTGCCCAGCACACTACCCGTGGCGACTGGCAAGGTAAAGCCCCGCAGTGCAGGGCTGTTTGCTATCGGTAGGCGATCTCTTAGGAGTGACGCGCTTCGCGCTTGGGCAGCAGCAGGTTGAGCACGATGGCGGTAATGCCACCGGTGGCGACGCCGTAGGAGAGCACGCTCTTGGCCAGCTCCGGCAGGTGTTGCAGCACTTCCGGCACCTGCGCGACTCCTAGCCCCATGGCCAGCGACACTGCCAGGATCATCAGGGCGCGGCGATCCAGCTCCTCGCGGGCAATGATGCGCACGCCAGCGGCGGCGATGGTGCCGAACATCACGATAGTGGCGCCCCCCAGCACGGGCTCGGGGATCTGCTGCACCAGACTGGCGACCGCCGGGAACAGGCCGAGCAGGGCCAGCATGGCGGCGATAAAGAGCCCGACGTGACGGCTGGCGACGCCGGTCAGCTGAATGACGCCGTTATTCTGGGCGAAGGTGGACATGGGGAAGGTGGAGAAAACTGCCGCCAGCATGGAGTTGGCACCATCGGCCAGCACGCCGCCTTTGATCCGCTCCATATAGACAGGCCCTTCCAGTGGCTCGCCGGAGATATCCGAGGTGGCGGTCATGTCGCCGATCGCTTCGAGCGCCGTCACCACGAAGATGATGGCGAGCGGCACGAACAACTGCCAGTCAAAGCCGAGACCGTAGTGGAGCGGAATGGGCACCATCACCAGCGGGCCGTCGAAGGTGGGGGCGCTCACTTTGCCCAACAGCAGGGCCACGGCATAGCCCGCCAGCATGGCGATCATGATGGCGGAGAGGCGCAACCAGGGGTTGCGACTGCGTTGCAGCAACACGATAAGGCCGAGCACCAGCAGAGAGAGGAAGAGGTTGGTGTGGCTGGCGAAGCTGCCATCAGAGAGGGCTGCATAGCCGCCGCCCATGCTGATCAGGCCCACTTTGATCAGGGTCAGGCCGATCAGCAGCACCACTATGCCGGTCACCAGCGGGGTGATGATCCGTTTCACCAGATGGAGGAAGCGGCTCATCACCACGATAGTGAGTGCGGCAACCATCATGGTGCCGAACAATGTGCCTAGCAGATCCTCGGTGGGCATGGCGGCCTGCTTGAGGGCGAGACCGGAGGCGATGATGGGGCCGAGGAAGTTGAAGCTGGTGCCTTGTACCGAGAGCAGGCCGGAACCGATGGGGCCGAAGCGGCGGGTTTGAATGAAGGAGGCGATGCCGGACATGACCAGCGACATGGAGACGATATAACGGGTGTCGGCGGCAGGGAGGCCGAGGGCATTGGCGATAATCAGGGGCGGGGTAATGATGGCGACAAACATGGCGAGCATATGCTGCAGGGCGGCGAACAGCGTCTGGGGCAGAGGCGGGACATCCTCTATGCCATAGACCAGTTCGCTATGGGCTCGCCTGGGTGGATGTGCCTCTCGATTGGCGCGTGTGACAGCAGCCTGTTCCATAAGTACCTCGAATTGTGTGGGGAGGGGGAGAAAATTGGGCGCTATTGTAGTGATTGAAATGAGGCTGGCCAGCGCTAATTATGCAAAAAAAGGTTTATTTTTTGATGGGTTGAAACGTTTGCGCGCTGCGATTATCATCTGTCGGTTTGTGTGAACGACCTCTCCTTTTTATTCTTCCCGCAAATGACATTCTTACCACTTTGTAGGTGTAGAATGAGCCCTCAGTATTCATCGTGGAGACTCTGGATGCTCAAGTTGTCAGAGTTCTGGAGTGCGAGGGTTCACTCCGAAGACTTTACTCGTACTCGCATGGGGTTTATGACGGTGCGTTTGCGCCTGCTGACCTGCTTGCTGATGCTTGGATTGCCCGCCTGGGCCGTGGTGGATTGGTTGACCTTGCCCGCCGTTCATTTCGAGCAGCTGTTCCAGGCCAGGATCTTCTGCACCCTTGCGCTCTCGCCACTTATTCCGCTCTCGTACCTCATCCACTTCAAGCGGGAGCGGATGAAGCTGGCCCTTGGCTACCTGATGGCCGTGATGATGCTCTTCTCCCTCTTTTGCCTGAACAGCTTTGGCGCCGGACAGGAGTTACAGGCGGGCTATGCGGCCTTTCCTTATCTGCTGATCACCCTGTTTGCCATTTTCCCCATCCCCCTCTCCCTCGGCTTGCAACTGGCAGGCGTGGTGCTGGTGACCATGCTGCTGGGCCACTGGTTGCTGGTGGGCCAGAGCATCTGGAGTCAGGCTACCCTGAATCAGGTGTGGGTGCTCGGCATGTTTACCATGGCCAGTTGCTGGGTGCAGTGCGGCCAGCTCAACATGCTGCTGCGGCTATATCGGGAATCGACCACCGATGAGCTGACCGGCATGATGAACCGCCGCCTGTTGATGAAGCAGCTGGAGCAGGCCAGAATCCGGCTGCAACTCAAGAAGAAGCCCTTTGCGGTGATGCTGCTGGATCTCGATCGCTTCAAGCGGATCAACGATATCTACGGCCATCTGGCGGGGGATGCGGTGCTCAAGGAGGTGGCTACCACCCTGGGGGAGCAGCTGGAGCCTGACATGGTGCTGGGGCGTTATGGCGGCGAAGAGTTTGCCATCCTGATGCACAACTGCGCCGATCCGGCACTGGCGAGCAAAATGGCCGAGCGGCTGCGCATTGCTGTCGAGGCGCGGCTGGTGAAGAGCCCCACCTCGGACGAATTGCTGGAGGTGACGGTGAGTATCGGGATTGCCATGGCTCGTGCCGATGACACCATCGATATTCTGATCAACCGTGCCGACGAGTGCCTCTATCAGGCCAAGATGGCGGGACGCAACTGCGTGGTGGTCGAGGGGCAGAACCGCGCAAAAACAGATGCCGCCTGAGGGCGGCATCTGTTGGCAATGAGCTGGCGAGATCAGGCCAGCTTGTACTTGCCGGAGAGCTGCTGGGCCAGCAGCTTGAACATGTTGAAGACCGCCATGGTCTTGCCGGTCGGGGTGCCATCTTCGGCCAGGAAATACTCCCCCTTGAACACCAGAATATCCCCCTTCTGCTCCACCGAATCGGCGCGCATACCGTGGATGAAGTCTTCATGCTCTTTGATGATCTTGTTGGCCATCTCAAGCAGGGCCGTCTCGGTGATCAGCTCTTTCTGTGGTTGCATGCTCGTCTCCTTAAACGACTACTGGACAGGGAAACCGTGATCCCTGTCTCTGATTGAAGAGGCGCCCAGCATACTGCAAACAGGGTTTTTCTGTCATTGATATGACCCCGATTTATGGCTGTTTATCCGATCACCAGATTCTTCAACCAGCAGCGCTGGCGAATACGGCGCTGCACCAGCAACACTTTGCTGAGCTCCTCCAGCAGCACCACCGCCACCACCCAGGAGAGGGGCCAGCCGAGCAGCGTGACCGCCACCCAGGCGAGCGGGATGCCGATGCACCACATGCCGACAATATCGATGAAGATGCTGTAGTTCACATCGCCGCCAGAGCGCAGCACCCCGATGATCCCCACCATGTTGAACACCTTGAGCAGCATCCCGAGGCACATGATGCCGAGCACCTGTCCCGCTTCCGTCATCAGCTCGGGGGGCAGGTTGCCGACCCACTGCAGCAGGTTGGCTTGCAGCAGCCAGACGATGATCCCCACCAGTAGCGCGCCAATCGGTGCAAGCAGCAGGAACAGCTGGGAGTGCTGCCAGGCAATCTCGTACTCCTCGGCCCCGAGCCGGTGACCGAGCAGGGTGGAGCAGGCCACCGCCAGTCCGAAGAAGAGGGAGATAAGGATGCTCTCCAGGGTGCCGAGGGTGGTCATGATGGCCAGCGAATCGGTGCCAAGATGGGCGTAAAGAAAGCCGTAAATCAGCATGCCGAAGGCCCAGAGGCCGTCGTGGAACAGCAGCGGCAGGGCGATCAGGGTAAAGCGCACCACCTCCTTGCGCTTGAAGGCGGCCAGCCAGTCTGGTGCGCGCGGGATCAGGCGCGCCTCATAACGCTTTACGTAGAGCAGCAGCAGGGCTGTCTGCAGCAGCCGTGAAATGGTGGTGCCCCAGGCCGAACCGGCGACCCCCATCGCCTCGAAGCCGAAGTGACCGAAGATGAGGGCGTAGTTGAGGATGACGTTGGCGATGATGGCGATAATGCCGATGCGGGTCGGCGCGGCGGCATTGCCAACCGAGCGCAGGGCTGATTCCAGCGGCACCACGATGGCGGTACAGAGGATGGTGGCGCCGGTGATCATCAAGAATTGATCCGCCAGCTCGCGCAGTGCCGGATCCTGACTGGCAAAGCCGAGTACGCTGCCCGGTGATAACACATAGATGAAGGCAAAGGGCAGGGTGACCAGCAGGGCGCCCACTATTGCCAGCGCCAGGGAGCGGCGCACCCCGGCCATCTCCCCGCGCCCGAAGTATTGTGCTGCCAATACCGAGACCCCGCCCGCGAGGCCCGCTATCACCAGCAGATTGAAAAAGAAGACCCGGTTACCCAAGCCGACCGCCGCCACAGCCGTGGTGCCAAGCTGGCTCACCATCATGATATCGATGAGGCCGAGCAGGGAGAACATCATGGATTGCAGCGAGACAGGCAGGGCCAGCCGCCACAATCGGGTCATGAACTCGCGATCGGTGGTTTGTTTTAAAATCGCTTGCCAATAATTCATAGTTGTTAACCGGGTATGAGAAAAGCAAGGTTTGTCAGGGGTATGATAGGGGCTGATGAGGCTCTTCTCACTGTGAGTAGCTCTCGGTTTTCTTGTGTAAAACTATCCTGTTGAGGTGTTATGCCATTTGCCAGCGAGTGTCTGGAGATAGCGCCAGCCTGTGAAGAGCAGATGCTGGGACGTGAAGGGCTGCCCCTGCTCGGCGAGGCGGGGATCTTCCTGACCGGCCTCTCGACCATTCGGGAGCACTACCTGATCCGCCGCAATCGCCCCGAGTTTCACATTCTGATGGTGAGTCACGATGAGGGTGGCGCGCTGCTCACCGACGAGGGGGAGCAAGCCATTCCTGCCGGATCGCTGATTTTCCTGCCGGCCGCCGTCCCCGGTGGGCTCAAGCTGATTGGCGAAAGCTGGCAGATCAGCTGGATTTTGCTTGATGACGTGCCGCGCTGGCAGCATCTGCACCGCCTTGGCCACCGTATCTGGCAAGGGGATGGCGGCGATCAGCTCTATCATCTGCTCAGCCTGATGCAGGGGGAAGGGGTTCGCTCTTCGCTGCAACCTCAACTGCTCAGCCTGCTGCTGGCGCTGCTGGAGCGCACCCTGCAAGGGGAGGTGCGCGGCACCCCTGAACTCAGATTGCAGGCACTGTTTCGCCGAGTGGAGGCGCGCCTGGACGAACCCTGGAGTGTCGCCCTGCTGGCCCGACAGATGGCCTGCTCCGTTCCCCATCTGCATCGTCTCTGTCAGCAAGCGTTCGGTATGGGGCCGATGGCGAGGGTGACCGAGCTCAGAATGAACAAGGCGCGCCAGCTGCTGCTCTATACCAACTGGCCACTTGGCGAGCTGGCGGCCCGGGTCGGTTACAGCGATGGGGCCAACTTTGCCAACCGCTTTCGTCGTCTGACTGGTCAGACCCCCGGCGCCTTTCGTCGACTGGGTCGCAAACCTTTTGCAACGGATGTGCAAACTCTTTGAAATTAATGAGACAAGCCCCTAGGATCGGCGGGTCCCTGCGTCTAGCTAACCGTTTAGGTACCAAGATCCATGTTTGAAGATAATAACCAGAAACGTCCTCTCTACATTCCCTACGCCGGTCCCGCCCTGCTGGAGACCCCTTTGCTCAACAAGGGCAGCGCCTTCACCAGCGAAGAGCGCAGCAACTTCAACCTCGAAGGTCTGTTGCCCCAGAATATCGAGACCATCGAAGAGCAGGCCGAGCGCGCCTATCGCCAGTTCATGGCGTTTGGCAACGACATGGACAAGCACATCTACCTGCGCAACATCCAGGATACCAACGAGACGCTCTTCTACCGTCTGCTGCACAACCACCTGACCGAGATGCTGCCCATCATCTACACCCCGACGGTGGGCAAGGCGTGCGAGGAGTTCTCCAACATCTATCGCCGCGCCCGTGGCCTGTTTATCTCCTATCCGGACAAGGACAGGATCGATGACATGCTGCAAAACGCCACCAAGCAGAACGTCAAGGTGATCGTGGTGACCGATGGCGAGCGGATCCTGGGTCTGGGTGATCAGGGGATCGGCGGCATGGGCATTCCCATCGGCAAGCTCTCCCTCTACACCGCCTGTGGCGGTATCTCGCCCGCCTACTGCCTGCCGGTGGTGCTGGATGTCGGCACCAACAACCAGCAACTGCTGAATGACCCCTTCTATATGGGGTGGCGCAATCCGCGTATCTCGGGGGATGAGTATGCCGAGTTCGTCGATGCCTTCATTCAGGCGGTCAAGCGCCGTTGGCCCGACATCCTGCTGCAGTTCGAGGACTTCGCCCAGAACAACGCCATGCCACTGCTCAACCGCTACAAGAACGAGCTCTGCTGCTTCAACGACGATATTCAGGGCACTGCGGCGGTGACGCTGGGCAGCCTGATCGCCGCCTGCAAGGCCTCCGGCGCCAAGCTCTCCGAGAAGCGGGTTGCCTTCCTCGGTGCGGGCAGCGCCGGTTGCGGTATTGCCGAGCAGATCGTGGCACAGATGAAGGCCGAGGGGCTGACTGATGCGCAGGCGCGCAGCCGGGTCTTTATGGTGGATCGCTTCGGTCTTATCACCGACAAGATCCCCAACCAGCTCGACTTCCAGCGCCGTCTCTCCCAACCGGTGGAGCGCATCGCCGACTGGCCGGTGGGTGACAACATCTCCCTGCTGGAGGTGATGGAGCATGGTCGCCCGGACATCCTGATCGGGGTCTCCGGCCAGCCGGGGCTGTTCACCGAAGAGGTGGTCAAGACCATGCACAAGCACTGTGCCCGTCCCATCATCTTCCCGCTCTCCAACCCCACCTCCCGGGTCGAGGCGACGCCGGCTGACCTTATCCGCTGGACCGACGGTCAGGCGCTGGTGGCCACCGGCAGCCCGTTCGCACCGGTGGAGCACAAGGGCAAGCGCTACGTCATCGCCCAGTGCAACAACTCCTTCATCTTCCCGGGGATCGGCCTTGGCGTCATCGCCTCCGGCGCCACCCGGGTGACCGACGCCATGCTGATGTCGGCCAGTCGTGCGCTGGCGGAGTGTTCGCCGCTGGTGAAAGGGGAGGAGGGCTCCTTGCTGCCGGATCTGGCGGATATCCATCAGGTCTCCCGCTACATCGCCAAGATGGTAGCCAAGACCGCCATGCTGCAGGGCAAGGCGGTGCAGACCCCGGACGAGGTGATCGATCAGGCCATCGACGCCAACTTCTGGCATCCGGAATATCGCCGCTACCGCCGCACCTCGTTCTGATTTCTGCAAAAAGACGCAAAGCAAAAGGGATGCCTCGGCATCCCTTTTTACTGCACGTCTGACATGGTTGTCGCCTCAAGATCAACTACTCGCTGCCACCCTGTACGCCGGTGACACGCACCTCGACCCGGCGATCCGGCCCAAGGCAGTCGATGAGCGCCGCCTTCGCCTTGATGGCATCACACTGGT
This sequence comes from Aeromonas sp. DNP9, assembly GCF_001728955.1. Lineage (NCBI taxonomy): Bacteria > Pseudomonadati > Pseudomonadota > Gammaproteobacteria > Aeromonadales > Aeromonadaceae > Aeromonas > Aeromonas sp. DNP9. Next base: position 91,805 of record NZ_LYSQ01000006.1, read on the forward strand.
TGCCGGTGACCGGATTACTCGCGCCATTGCCCTGGATGCTCACCTTGTCGGCAGGCAATCCCTTGCTGATCAGAAAGTCGGCAACGGTTTGGGCCCGAGCTTCTGACAACCTCTGATTGTTGGCATCCGAGCCGATACGGTCGGTATACCCCATCACGACCGCACTGCCATCCTTGGGCTGCACATCGACGATCTGCTGGTAGAGATCGTCCAGCGCACTCATCCCCTCCTGTTTGAGGTACGCTTTGCCAAAGGCGAACAACACATCGGAACTGAGGTTGAAGGTCTGATCTACCACCTCCGGTTCGGCCGGTGGCGGGGGAACCACGACCGGGGCGGGCGTGGGGGCCGCTTCTTTGGGTTGGCTGCGGTTCGGGTGGATCACCAACTCCAGCGTGGCGGTGCTGATGTCGCTGACCCAACGCTGGGTGCCGCTGTTGGCTTTGCCGTTATCCGGATCATCGCCAACGCGCACTATGTAGCGGTAGCGTGCCTGCAGATCGACCCAGTCATGGAGCCGGGCTGTCACTCCCAGACCCGCCAGCGGCGCCAGGTTGTCGTCCCCGCCATTGACTGACTCGACGTGATAGATATAGCCACCGCCTTCGGCAAAGATCGAAAACATCTCGCTGAGCGGCAGGCGGCCAATGACTGACAACGTGGCTCCCTTGCTGTTGAAGTCATGGCCGCTGATATCCCAGTCTCCGGTGGAGAGATAGCCAATCTCGGCCCCCAGATTTTCCGTGAAGTTGTAGCCGCCAAACAGGGAGAGCGCAGTCGCATCCTTGCCGACATCCTGACTGAAATCATTCAGATTGTGGGCAATGGCCCAGCCACCGCCAACCCCGGCATACCAGTCGTGAACCGGTTCCGCTTGTGCGCCTGTGCTCGCCAATGCCAGTGCAATCCACACAGGTTTTACTCTTATGTTCATCGCGTATCCTCGTCGATGTTTGGTGTAGTGGGGTTGCCTGCTGGCCAAACCCCACACTTATGTATAGGTGACGGGCTGTTTTTAACCACCAAAGAGGTATGGGGGGCGACACGCCGGGAACCATGGCGCGAGACGGGAAGAGGAAGGGGGCAATAGAGGGTTACAAAGTGGGTGAAATAAGCGGCAAGAAAAAGGAGGCCAGGTGGCCTCCTTGTTATGTCGGACTGCAGGATTACTGTTGTACTTGCTGCACGCCGGTGACGCGTACTTCTACACGGCGATCCGGTGCCAGGCAGGAGATCAGCTGAGCCTTGCCCTTGACGCTGTTGCACTGGGTACCGGTGACCGGATTGGCTTCACCGCGACCTTCGATGGCAACTTTGCCAGCCGGCAGACCTTTGCCAACCAGGAAGTCGGCCACGGTACGGGCACGCGCTTCGGAGAGTTTCAGGTTGTAGGCGTCAGAGCCGATACGGTCGGTGTAACCGACGACCACGGCGCTGCCATCTTTCGGCTGAACATCAACGATCTGCTGATACAGCGTATTCAGCGCTGCGACACCTTCTGGCTTGAGGGTGGATTTGCCAAAGGCAAACAGCACGTCAGAGCTCAGGGCGAAGTTCTTGTCGACCAGTACCGGCTCGGGAACCGGCTCAGGCGCAGGGGCGGCAACCGGGGCAACATAAGAGGTGCGATTCGGGTGCATCACCAGCTCCAGGGTCGCGACGCTCATGTCGCTCTCCCAGGTTTTCTGCTCGTCACCCAGATTCCACAGATAGCGGTAGCGTGCTTGCACATCGATAAGGTCGGAGAGCTTGGCAGTCAGACCCAGACCCGCCAGCGGCGCAGTGCCGTTGTCGCTGTTGCCATTGCCGTTGACGTGATTGAAGTAGGCACCGCCTTCAGCAAACACCGAGAAGATGTCGCCCAGCGGCAGGCGGGCGATACCGGAGAGGGTTGCACCCTGGGTTTTGAAATCGGCACCATCAACGCCCGCTTTACCGGCGTAGAGGTAGCCCAGCTCAGCTGCGTAGTAGTCGTTGAAGTTGTAACCGCCGAACAGGCTCAGCGCGGTGGCGTCTTTGTCAGTGTCTTTGCCAAAATCATCCAGACCGTGGGCATATGCCCAACCTGCACCAACACCGGTGTACCAGTCATCGGCAGCCTGAGCTGTGGTGCCTGCGGCGGCGAGCGCCAGTGCAATCAGGGTAGGAGCCATTTTGAGTTTCATCGGTTTATCCTCGTTGTGTTAGCCCATGTCGGGCAATGCACTTGTTTTTATTGCTGCGAAAAATCGCCAGCAAAGTGGATAGCGAAGGCTTTGGACTCTCATGATGCATTGGCGTCATGGACAACAGACCGGACAAGAAGCGCTTTTTAGTGCTTATCCAATACCTTACAGGCGCAACTACTTTATGCTTTCGAGACGGGGCAGGCAAGGGCAGGGAGGCGGGAGTGAGGGATGCAAGCGAGAACCAGGCAAACAAAAAGGGATGCCGCAGCATCCCTTTTTTTCGCACTATCTGAACGAGGTCAGATTATTGCTGAACTTCTTGTACGCCAGATACGCGAACTTCTACGCGACGATCCGGAGCCAGGCAGGAGATCAGTTGAGCTTTAGCGGTTACGCCGTTGCACTTGGTGCCGGTAACCGGGTTGGCTTCGCCACGACCTTCGATGGCAACTTTGCTGGCAGCCATACCTTTGCTCACCAGGAAGTTGGCAACGGTACGGGCACGGGCTTCAGACAGCTTCTGGTTGTAAGCGTCGGAACCGATACGGTCGGTGTAACCAACAACAACAGCGTTGCCATCTTTCGGCTGGAACTCAACGATTTGCTGATACAGACCGTTCAGGGCTGCAACGCCTTCCGGCTTCAGGGTGTCTTTGCCGAAGGCAAACAGCACGTCTGAGTTCAGGGCGAAGTTCTTCTCTACCACTTGCGGAGCAGGAGCCGGCGCTTCTTCAACTACCGGAGCAGCTACCGGAGCTACGTAGGAAGTACGGAACGGGTGGTATACCGCTTCCAGAGTAGCGATGCTCTGGTTGGCTTTGTAACGCTCACCGTTGGCGTGCAGGTCAGCCACGTCCCACATGTAGCGGTAGCGAGCTTGCAGATCCAGCGCGTCATTTACCTTGTAAGTCACACCAGCACCGGCCAGCGGGGAAACTTTAGTGTCGCTGGTACCCAGACCATCGGTGTGACCCCAGTAGGCGCCGCCTTCAGCGAACAGGGAGAAGTCGTTGCCAACCGGCAGACGGGCGATACCGGACAGGGTGGCACCCTGGCTCTCGTAACGGTTGCCGTCGGTGTTGCCACGACCGGTGTACTGGTAGCCCAGTTCGGTACCGAAGTTCTCGGTGAAGTTGTAACCCATGAAGGCGTTGGCAGCAGCCGCGTCTTCCTGGCCTACATTGGTGCTTTCCAGCTTGTTCAGGCCGTTGAAGTGAGTAGCACCGACACCGGCACCGAAGTAGATGTCGTCAGCGGCGTGAGCAGCGGTAGCACCCAGAGCAGCCATGGCGATGGCGATCATGGAAGGAGCCATTTTCATCATAAAAAAATCCTCGTTGAGATCGCACGTTATTCACGTGCTTCACACTTTGTAATTTATGTAAGCTGCAGGCTCCGCCGTACGGCTGGCGTCGAGTCTGGCAGATGACCCGGCAGAACCGGGTTGCACACTCTCCTGGTGTGTCGAGTGCGCTGGCATGGCACGCAATGCGTGAGAAACCACTGCCAGGCAACTGATGTCATTCCGATGACGAGGCGCACTCTATGCCGATTTTAAAACATGATCAAGCTCACAAATGAGCCTTGTGGCAAATTGTGTCGTGCCCTTAACTGGCTGTTTATTTTGATTAATTAGTGATCCAGATAGGCCCTGTGCAGTTTCTTCTCCAGCTTCATATAAGCCTGAACCCAGTCGCTATGCGGGCTGGCAGGATTCGCTCTGGCGGCAAAGACCGCGAGGTAATCTGCCTGGGTTGCGCTCTGCAGCAGGGGGGTAAATGTCATCAAGAAATGTCGGGCCAGATAGGGGTCAAGGGGCCAGATGTTGAGGATGGCGCGAGCCACAGGCTGAACCGCAGCTGAACAGATGAAATGACGGTGTCCCGCCTCCAGCCAGTCGGCCATCTCACACATGCCCGATTCGGGCACCAGACCACCATCACCTTGGGTGGTTGCCAGCGCAATCGCCTGACCATTTACCGTGACGAGCTGCTCATTGTTATGCAGGGTGCCGTCGTGGCTGCGCAAGGCCAGGTCCGGGCATGCCTGTTCAAGAAACAGGCTGCAGCTCTCCGGCAGGGTGGCCAGCAGTTCGCTGGCGTGGCTGGACATCAAGGCCGGAAGCCAGAATGCTTCGGCGCGATATTGTTCACCTTGCAGGCGCTGTTGTGCCAGTTCTTCTGTGCTGGATACGGGGTGCAGGCGAGAGATAATGCCGGGAAACGCCATACTTATTCCTCTTAATGGGTATCCGGCGGATTATACGAGTTATTGGGGGGGCCACAATAAAGGTTTCTTTTCGAGACTGTTTACCTGAGGCGGCTGAGCGATTACCATCCCCCCTTGAAGGCAAGGGTTGTCGCCGAAAGGCGCTCATAAGATAGAGGCTCGACCATAACGAGTCCGAACAAAACTGATACACTTGACTACGAGTCGTCGCGAAAAATAAAAGGCGGAGTAAATCCGCCAAACGGAGTATGGAACATTATGAATTCAAATATCGTCACTGTTGGCAAGAAGATCCGTCAGATCCGTGAAGCGGTCGGTTTGAGCCGTCCGAAGTTTGCAGATTTGCTGGGTGTTCCTCCCACCACGCTGAAAAACTACGAGCTGGGTTACCGTGAAGTTGGGGGCGCCTTCCTGGTTGCCCTGGCGCACCACCCGGATCTGCACAAGTTCACCCTCTGGCTGCTGGCAGACAAGAAAGTCGCCGAAATCGGCCAGATTGGCCCGGATGACCTCGCCAAGGCGTGATCATCGATGTGAATAGAAATGCCGCCTTCGGGCGGTATTTTTTTTGGGTTGCCGATCGATATTTTGATCTAACACGCTTTGAATTATCCATGCAGGCCAACGAGAATAAGCGGCCCCGAAAAGTGGGCCCCTGGTGGTATCTGGCCACCTGAACACTATTACATTCAGGATGATATGAGTAATCGTATGGAGTATGGGTATGAGCAGTAATGAGTTGGATAAACGCTATGGCCTGATGACTGCCATTGCGATGGTGGTCGGCGTGGTGATCGGCTCCGGTGTCTTCTTCAAGGCCGATGATGTACTGCGTCTGACTGGCGGTAATCTGGCCATTGCGCTGCTGGCATGGGCGCTGGGGGCATTTTCGATGATCTTCGGCGCGCTGGTGTTTGCCGAGTTTGCCCAGCGGATCGAAAAGTCCAACGGTATCGTCGATTATGCCGAAGCGGCATACGGCAAAATGTTTGGTTATCTGGTGGGGTGGTTCAAAGGCGTACTCTATTACGCCCCTCTTTCCGCCATCCTTGCCTGGGTCGCCGCTCTGTACACCATGATCTTGCTCGGTAGTGATAATCCGACCAACTCTGGTGCGACCTGGATACTGGCGGCTGTCTATATGACGGTCACCTATCTGATCAACTTCTACACCCCGGTCCTGGCGGGCAAACTGCAAGTGGGTTCTACCCTGATCAAGTTGATCCCGCTGATCCTGGTTGCCATTGTGGGCACCATTTCAGGCTTGCTCAATGGTGTCACCGTGACCAACTTTGTGCAGGCAATGGATGGGATAGGAAGCACCGGAGGCACTCTGGCCACGGCCGTGGTTGCCACCGCCTTCGCTTATGAGGGGTGGATCGCCGCCGTGACCATCAACAGCGAAATTCGCGATTCCAAGAAGAATCTGCCCAGAGCGCTGGTGATTGGCACCCTGATAGTCTTTGTGGTCTATGTCACCTATTTTCTGGGGATCGCCAGCGTCTTGCCGACGGACGAGATAGTGGCGCAAGGGGATAACGCGGTAAATCTCGCGACAACCAGCCTGTTTGGCGGGACTGCCTCGACCATTTTGACCGTGTTTGTGATTATCTCCTGCCTCGGAACCCTGAATGGTCTGGTGTTGGCGACCATGCGCATTCCCTACTCGCTGGCGATCCGCAATCAGGGGCCTGCCCCCAAGTGGATGAGTCGTATCGAACCGCATCACCACATGCCAATCAACTCGGCCCTCGCGGCAGCGTTGTTGTCGGTGATCTACTCAGTGCTGTGGTACTGCAGCATCAACGAGACATTCGGTCGTTACATCGCTCTGGACGAGATGCCGATCGTGCTGATTTATGGCCTCTATCTGTTCCTCTATGTCTGGTACATGCGCACCTTTACCGAGTTGGGCTGGATAAAGCGGTTTGTGATCCCGACCTGCGCCACCCTGGGCGCGCTCATCATTCTGTATGGCGGTATCACCAATCCCAGTCTGGGACTCTATCTGCTGGTCTCTGTGGGGGTGATTCTGCTCGGGTTGCTCTTCTACCGTAAGGAGTAACCGGGTAAGTGAGTTGAAAAAAAAGCGCCGAATGGCGCTTTTTTCATCTGTAAACCGCTGCATGTCGACAACTAACTGCCCAGCAACCCGAGGCGGCCCAGTTCATCCTTGAGCTGATCGAGATTGCGCTCGACGCAGGCTTCCCCCTCGTTGATGGCATCGCTGGCGCGATGAAAATCCATGATGGAGAAGCTGCCAAGGCGCGGGCAGAGCTGGATCTCCGGCGGGTCACCGGCCATCCGGGCGCGGGTAATACGCTCCTGCATGATGTTGATGGAGCCACTCATCACGCTCCACAGACCCGGAGTGGCTGGCGCGGTTTCACCGCGATTGAGCCACTGGCTGAGCAGACCGCCGCTGCCGGGTTGATCCGGCTCGTCGGTCCAGGGTTGGTGCATATCGGTGTTGAGGTTGACCGCAATCACCACCTCGGCCCCCATGGCGCGGGCCAGCGAGATGGGCACCGGATTGACCACGGCGCCATCGACCAGCCAGCGGTCGTTGATCCGGGTCGGGGTGAGGATCCCCGGCATGCCGCAGGAGGCGCGCACCGACTGGCGCAGCGGGCCCTGTTGCAGCCAGATTTCGCGGCCGGTATCGAGTTCGGTGGCGATGCAGGCGAAGGGGATGGGCAGATTCTCGAGATCTGGATCCCCCAGATGACTGGCGGCAAGACCAAACACCTTTTCGCCGCGAAACAGACCGCCGGAGAGGGCCGGGTCGAGCAGGCTGACCACCTGCAGGCGGGTAAAGCCGCGCACCCAGGTTTCCAGCCGATCCAGTTCACCGGCGGCATAGGCGGCACCGACAAAGCTGCCGATGGAGCAGCCAGCGATCAAATCCGGTTTGATGCCGAGACGTTCAAGGGCGCGGATGACGCCGATATGGGCCCATCCTCTGGCGGCGCCGCTCCCGAGAGCGAGCCCTACGCGGGGTTTACGTGGCACGACAGTCCTCCAAAAAAGGGGTTGAGGGCTCAGCTTACTCCGAGAGTCAGGAGGCGTCACCCTGCCATCTTTCGCTGCGGTTGCGACCGTTGGCCTTGGCCTGATAGAGCGCCACATCGGCGCGGCGTACCGCTTCGTGCAGGGGAAGGTTCTCCTGGTGGGGCAGATAGCCGAGGCTGATGGTGACTTCCAGCCCGGGTTCGATGGCGGCCCAGTCGTGATCTGCTACCGCCTTTCTCAGCCGCTCCGCCAGCTCGCCGAGCTGCGTTGCATCAGCGCGGCCAATCAGCAGCAGAAACTCTTCGCCCCCCCAGCGGATCAGGCGATCTGTGGGCCTAATCTGCTGCTGGCAGAGCTGCACCAGCCGGATCAGCACGATGTCGCCGACGGCATGGCCAAAGTTGTCATTGACCCGTTTGAAGTGATCCGCATCGAACATCAGGATCCCCGCTTGCAACCGGGCCAGATCGCCCGCCTGTTCCAGCAGCACCAGATAGTGGCGGTTGAAGGCGCCGGTGAGGGCATCGTGGCAGGAGAGGTAATTGAGCCGCTGGTTGAGGCGATGGGATCTCAGGTTGGAGAGGGCTGCCAGCAGCATAAAGAGAATGGCGAGCAGGGTCGGCGTGGACTGACAGAGCATGGCCCACACCAGCGGCAGCAGGGTGACGTTGTGCACCAGTCGCAACGGGGTATCTGGGATGGCCATGGTCAGCTGCAATGCCCCTTGTTGCCACTGGTATTCGTCGGTCGGCTCGGGGTCTTGCGGCACCACGGGCTGGTGTGCGCTGCTGGCCAGCACCTGATGGTACTGATTGAGCAGCAGATACTCACCCAGCGCCGGCGCCAGCTGGTTGAGCTGCGATTGCAAGCGTGAGAGCAGGATGTCCATGCTGATCATCCCCACCAGCGAGCCGTCCTTGTAGAGAGGCTGGGACATGGTGACCATGGTGCCCAGTCCGGCAAAATCTTCGTAGGGGCGGGAGAGAATGGTGTCCCGGCTGGGGTTGGGTGACATCAGCGCATCCTGCCAGTAGTGCTTGTCATAGATGCTGCGGGCAAAACGAAACTGGCTGGAGGGGATCCAGGGATAGAGGTAGATAAAATTGTCCACGCCGGTGAAGTAGGCCCAGGCGATCTCGCTGCCCAGGCGCTGGCTGGCGGTGGCCAGCAAGGGAGAGAGGCTCAGGGCCAAATGAAGTTGCGCCTCCCGCGCACTGCCGGGGGGCGGCAGCGGGCCGTCACCGGTGAGGTTGCCCGCCAGTCCGGCCGGTAAATCACCGGGGAGCTTGTCGAGGGCCAGCCCCTCTGGCAGCGCCTCGATATGGCCATAGAGCTGGCGGGTGAGCACCGACTGGGGGTCGCTGCGCAGTCGCTCTTCGGCCTGCCCGCGCATCGCCTCCAGAAACACTTCGGTCTGTTTGAACCGATCTCGCAGGTAGATGGCGCTGTTGAGGGTATCGCTCTGGTAGAGGCGTTCTATCTGTTTCAGGCTTTGCCGCAAGGTCAGACCAATCAGCAGGATGACCACGGCGAACAGGAGCCAGGTCAGGCGTGTGAGAAAGCGGTGGTCAGACATTTTGGGCATAGGCAGTCAGTCGGGTTGCGAAGGAAATTGTCGTTAGTGTATGCGATGTGGCGTGAAAACAAACGGCGCGACCTGAAACAGAGTGAGCTTATCCCGCTCTTGTTACGTTTTGTCACATTTATACATAGTCACGGCATAGTCTGGGGCTAAAATGGCCCCAATCTGGATTTACCCTCTCACTCTTCATGGACTGTTCGATGAAAATGCGTATCTGGCTCGGCTTGGGCCTTCTTCTAATCGTGGTTGCCGGCGTCTGGGCGCTGCGTCACAGCGAACCCGCCGCCAAAGCACCGACCAGACAGGTCAATATCCGCACTCAAACCGTCAAACAGAGTCTGGCCGAGCCGACCCTCAAGCTGGTGGGCAAGCTGGCGGCCAATCGTTCCGTCATCATCAGCCCCGAAGTGACCGGTCGCATCGTCAAGATTGCGGTGCAATCTGGCCAGAGCGTGGCGAAGGGGGAGACCCTGATCGCGCTGGATGCGGGCAAGCAGCAGGCGGAGCTGGCCGAGCAGAGCGCCAGTCTGCGCGACGAGAACCGCAAGCTGAGTGATATGCGCAAGCTGGTGGCCCGTGGCGCCGTGACCCAATCCGAGCTGGAGGGGCAGGAGGCCACCGTGGCCCAGGTGCAGGCACGCCTCGATGCCGCCCGCTACGAGCTCTCCCTGCGTACCCTGCAGGCGCCCTTTGCCGGTACCGTGAGCCTGATTGACTTGAGCGAAGGGGCGCTGGTCAACAGCGGCGATACCCTGCTGCATCTCGATGAGCTCGACAAATTGCGCCTCGATCTGGCGGTGCCGGAGCGTTACCTCTCCCTGCTGCGACCGGGCATGGCGGTCACCGCCACCAGCACTGCCTGGCCGGATCAGCAATTCAACGGCACCCTGACCACTCTCGACAGCCGCATTTCCAACGATACCCAGAACATCAAGGCGCGGGTGATGATCCCCAATGGCAACGGTCAGTTGCGCCCGGGCATGCTGCTCAATGTGGAGCTGGCGCTGCCCGCCCAGCAGCTCACCCTGATCCCTGCCCAGTCGGTGGAGTACGCCGGTGAGCAGCGCTTTGTTTACCGTCTCGAGGCCGATGGCCGGGTCAAGCGGGTGCCTGTGGTGCTCGGCGAGACCGAAGGGGAGACCGTCTGGGTCACCGAGGGGCTGAAGGTCGGCGATCGCATCGTGGTCGAGGGGTTGGTCAATCTGCGTGATGGGGTGCTGGTGCGCGATCTGGCCGAGGTGAACGGCTGATGTGGCTCTCCGATATCTCAGTTCGCCGCCCGCTGGTGGCGGTGGTGCTCAGCGCCCTGCTCACCGTGTTTGGTCTGGTCGCGTTCAGCAAATTGACGGTGCGGGAGATGCCCGATGTGCAGATCCCCTCGGTCTCCATCACCACCACCTATGAGGGGGCTGCCCCCTCGGTGATGGAGAGTCAGGTCACCAAGCCCATCGAGGATCAGCTCTCCGGCATCAGCGGCATCAAGAACATCAACTCCATGACCCGCAAGGGGCGCTCGATGATCACCGTCGAGTTCAAGCTCGGCTGGAACATGGTGGAGGGGATCTCCGATGTGCGCGATGCCCTTTCTCGCGCGCGGCCACGGCTGCCCGATGATGTGGACGAGCCGCTGGTGACCAAGGACAGCGGCAACGGCGATGTGGCGATCTGGCTCAACTTCAGCAGCAGCCAGATGGATCGCACCGCCATGACCGACTACGCCAACCGCGTGCTGGTCGACCCCCTGAGTCTGGTGGACGGTGTGAGCGAAGTGGCGCTCTCCGGCGATCTCACCCAGGTGATGTATGTGCGGCTGCGCCCTGCCGACATGGCCGCCCGTGGCATCACGGTGAGCGATGTGGAAGAGGCCCTCAAGCGGGAGAACATCGAGCTGCCGGGCGGCGAGATCCGCAACAACTCCATGACCATGGCGGTGCAGATCGCCCGTCTCTACCACACAGCGGAAGATTTCCAGCAGCTGCAAGTCACCACAGCCGCCAACGGCCAGAGCGTCTATCTGGCCGATATCGCCGATGTGGAGGTGGGAGCCAAGAACGAAGACAGCGCCTATCAGCGCAACGGCAAAGAGAGTCTGGGTATCGGCATCGTCGCCCAGTCCACCGCCAACCCGCTGGCGGTGGCGCAGGGGATCGAGAAGAAACTCGGCGAGATGCAGCGCTTCCTGCCGGAGGGGGCTAAGCTCGAGGTGGATTACGACTCCACCATCTTTATCAAGCAGGCCATCGACGAGGTGTACGAGACCCTGGCCATCTGCGCCGTGCTGGTGGTGGCGGTGCTCTATCTGTTCCTCGGGCAGGGGCGCACCACGCTTATTCCGGCCATTACCGTGCCGGTGTCGCTTATTTCTGCCTTTATCGGCGCCTGGTATTTCGGCTTTTCCATCAACCTCATCACCCTGCTGGCGCTTATTCTCGCCATCGGCCTGGTGGTGGATGACGCCATCGTGGTGGTGGAGAACATCCACCACCATCTGCAGCGGGGGGAACCGCCGCTGCTGGCCGCCTGGCACGGCACCCGCGAGGTGGGCTTTGCGGTCATCGCCACCACCGCCGTGCTGGTGATGGTGTTTGTCCCCATCGCCTTTATGGATGGCATGGTGGGGCGGCTCTTTACCGAATTTGCCATCCTGCTCTCGCTCGCGGTGCTCTGCTCCTCGCTGGTGGCGCTGACCCTGACCCCGGCCATGGGCTCCTGGCTGATGCGCCCGCTGGATAAACCGAACCGGCTCACCGCCGGGCTCGATCGCGGGCTCGGCTGGCTGGAGGGGCACTATCGCCACCTGCTGGCATGGGTGCTGCGTCGCTCCCGCTGGACGCCGCTGGTGCTGCTGCTCTGTCTGGGCGGTATCGGGGCCCTCTTTGCCCAGCTGCCGACCAGCCTTACCCCGACCGAGGATCGCGGCGTCATCTATGTCTTCGTCAAGGGGGCGGAGGGGACCAGCATCGAGCGGATGAAGCGCAACATGCAGCAGGTGGAGTCCGCCATCATGCCGATGCTGGGCAAAGGGGTGGTGCAGGCGCTGAGCTTCAGTACTCCCGCCTTTGGCCGTGGCGGCGATCAGACCGGTATGGTGATCATCCAGCTCACCGATTGGGCGGAGCGCGACGTCACCGCCACCGAGTTCTCCCGTTCGCTGGGTGCCAAGCTCTCCGGCATTCCCGATGTGATGATCCGCACCTTCCAGCCCGGTTTTCGCGGCGGCTCCACCGCGCCGGTGCAGTTCGTGCTGCAGGGTAACGACTATGCCGAGCTCTACCAGCAAGGGTTGGCGCTGCAACAGGCGGCGCAGGGCAGCGGCCTGATGCTGAGCCCGGATCTCGACTATGCCGAGAAGACCCCCGAGCTGCAGGTGACCATCAATCGCGACAGCGCCAGCCAGCTCGGCATTCCGGTCTCCACCGTGGCCAACAGCTTGCAGACCCTGCTGGGCGGGGCGAGCAAGACCACCTATGTGGACAGGGGCGAGGAGTATGACGTCTACCTGCGCGGCAACCAGACCGAGTTCAACGGCATCTCGGATCTCGGTCGAATCTATCTAAAGGCCGCTAATGGCGAGATGGTCAGTCTCTCGACTCTGGCCACCGTCAAGCAGGTGGCGACTGCCAACCGCCTCAACCACTACCAGCGGCAAAAAGCGATTACCCTGACCGCCGACGTGCACCCCGACCACACTCTGGGCGAGGCCCTCGATTTCCTCGATGGCTGGGCCAACACCAACCTGCCCACCGGCATGACGGTGGATTACGCCGGTGATTCCAAGGATTACCGCGACAATCAGGGGGAGATGGTGCTGGTCTTTGGCCTCGCCCTGCTGGTGGTCTATCTGGTGCTGGTGGCACAGTTCGAGAGCACCCTGACCCCGGCGGTGGTGATGGTGACGGTGCCACTCGGTATCTTCGGTGGCCTGCTCGGCCTCTGGCTGACGGGGCAGGAGATGAGCATCTACAGCCAGATCGGGATGATCATGCTGATCGGCATGGTGACCAAGAACGGCATCCTCATCGTCGAGTTCATCAACCAGTTGCGCCAGCGCGGCGAAGGGTTCGACGAGGCGATAATCAAAGGCTCGGTGCGCCGCTTGCGCCCGATCCTGATGACCTCGCTCACCGCTATTATCGGTGCGGTGCCGCTGATGCTCTCCATGGGGGCGGGTTACGAGAGCCGGATGGCGGTGGGAACAGTGGTCTTCTTCGGATTGTCGCTGGCAACCCTGGTCACCCTGCTGGTGGTGCCCGCCATCTACCATCTGCTCGCCCGTCACGCAGGCATGACAGGGGCGCGGGATCAGCAGGTAGACGAGGCACTGGCCGCCAGGGGGGCAGGGGAGTCGCACCCTCCGGCGTTATGACCAGCATCCTGACCTGAACCCAAGCGGGGGGCCAGTTATCAACCTCCATCATCACAAGGGCGCCTGCGGGCGCCCTTGCTATTGTGGGCGGCGGCCTATTCCGCGGGATCTATAGGGACAAAAAGCCATCGCTCCCCTTGACCGCAACCGGTATAATGCGCGACCCGAATTGTTCCAGGTGGTTAAAATGCAGCCGGTTACCAACCTTTTCTCCTATCCCCGCTATTGGGCCGAGTGCTACGGCACGGCGCCCTTCCTGCCCATGTCCCGCAAAGAGATGGACAAGCTGGGTTGGGACAGCTGCGACGTCATTCTGGTGACGGGGGATGCTTACGTGGATCACCCGAGCTTCGGCATGGCGGTGATTGGCCGCATGCTGGAGGCGCAGGGCTTTCGGGTTGGCATCATCGCCCAGCCGGACTGGTCATCGAAGGATGACTTTATGCGTCTGGGCAAACCGAACCTCTTCTTCGGGGTGACTGCGGGCAACATGGACTCCATGATCAACCGCTACACCTCCGACAAAAAGCTGCGCCACGACGACGCCTACACCCCGGGGGATGTGGGCGGCAAGCGGCCGGATCGCGCCACCCTGGTCTATACCCAGCGCTGCAAAGAGGCCTTCAAAGAGGTGCCGGTGGTCATCGGCGGCATCGAGGCATCCCTGCGCCGTATCGCCCACTACGACTATTGGTCCGAGACCATTCGCCGCTCCATCCTGCTCGATGCCAAGGCCGATATCCTGATTTACGGCAACGCCGAGCGGCCGCTGGTGGAAGTGGCTCACCGTATCGCAGCGGGGGAGACCATCGACACCATGCAGGATATTCGCGGCACTGCCGTTATCCGCAAGGAGCCGCTGCCGGGCTGGAAAGGGGTGGATTCGAGCAAGCTCGACCAGATTGGCCGCATCGATCCCATCCCCAACCCCTATATGGAAGGGGCGCCCTGCGCGGACGACGCCACCGACGCGGCGCCTGCCGCGCAAGAGGCCAAACCCGTGCTGGTGCAACCGGCCAAGCCCAAGCCGTGGGAAAAAACCTATGTGAAGCTGCCGGCGTTCGAGCGGGTCAAAGAGGACAAGGTGCTCTACGCCCACGCCTCGCGCATTTTGCACCACGAGACCAACCCCGGCTGTGCCCGCGCCCTGTCGCAGGCTCACGGCGATCGCATCGTCTGGGTCAACCCGCCCGCCTTCCCGCTGGAAACCGAGGAGATGGACGGCGTATTCGGCCTGCCCTACCAGCGGGTGCCGCACCCGGCCTATGGCAACGAGAAGATCCCCGCCTTCGAGATGATCAAGACCTCGGTCAACATCATGCGCGGCTGCTTTGGCGGCTGCTCCTTCTGCTCCATCACCGAGCACGAAGGGCGCATCATCCAGAGCCGCTCGGAAGAGTCGATCCTCAAAGAAATCGAAGATATCCGCGACAAGGTGCCGGGCTTTACCGGCGTCATCTCGGATCTTGGCGGCCCCACCGCCAACATGTACAAGCTGCGTTGCAAGAGCCCCAAAGCCGAGCAGACCTGCCGTCGCGCCTCCTGTGTCTGGCCCACCATCTGCCCGCACATGGACACCGACCACAGCCCGACCATCAACCTCTATCGCAAGGCGCGCGATCTCAAGGGGATCAAGAAGATCCTGATCGCCTCCGGCGTGCGTTACGACATCGCGGTGGAAGATCCCCGCTATATCAAGGAGCTGGCCAAGTATCACGTCGGCGGCTACCTCAAGATCGCGCCGGAACACACCGAGGAGGGGCCGCTCTCCAAGATGATGAAGCCGGGCATGGGCAGCTACTACCAGTTCAAGGAGCTGTTCGACAAATACTCCAAAGAGGCGGGCAAGCAGCAGTACCTGATCCCCTACTTCATCTCCGCCCACCCGGGCACCACAGATGAAGACATGGTCAATCTGGCGCTCTGGGTCAAAGAGAACCGCTTCAAGCTCGATCAGGTGCAGAACTTCTACCCGTCGCCGCTCGCCAACGCCACCACCATGTATTACACGGAGAAAAACCCGTTAAACAAGGTGAGCCGCGAGGGGGGCGATGTGTTCGTCGCCAAGGGCGAGCGTCGCCGCCGCCTGCACAAGGCGCTGCTGCGCTACCACGACCCCGCAGGCTGGCCGATGATCCGCGAAGCCCTGCTCGCCATGGGCAAGGGCCACCTGATTGGCAATGGCCCCGGCTGTCTGGTGCCAGCGGAAGGTCGCAACGAGCGCGCCGCCAGCGGCAAGGGGCTGAAACCGGCCCTGACCCGTCACAGCAACATCAGTCACCAGCGCGGCAATGGCGCAGGCAACAAGCCAACGGGCGGCAAGCCGGTGGGTTCCCAGTTGCAGAAAGGGGCGGCTAACGGCAAACCGGCCGCACAGGGCGAAGGCAAGAATGCTGGTAAGGGTAAAGCTGCCGGAAAACCCGCCCATAAGGGCAAAGCGCCAACCAGCGCAGGCTCTGCCAAACCCGCTGCTCAGGGCAGCAAGCCTGCGGCCAAAGGCAATGGTGCCAAGCGACCGGCGCGGTAATATTTCCTGATTGGAAAGCGACAGAAAAAAAGGCGACCGGATGGTCGCCTAACCAAGTATCAGGATTTAGTTGACCACAACAACTGCAGACTCGCTGAGTCTTACATGAGAAGGCATACAAGATGTGAGCACTAGCAGTGCATCGCAAGCAGATAGCACCTAAATTGTTGAAAAACTTTGGCAGAAAATTGGTGTACTATATCCCATGAGAGCGATGAACGAGATATAGACAATGAGCAAACATATCAAGATTACCAACGTCCATTCTTTAGAAGAATTTAAAGCTGAAGACAACATTGTTCATATAAAAACAACACCAAGTAAAAATGGATTTACGCATTTTTATTGGAATATACATCGTTCAGAAATAATTGTTGGCAGTAAAGTGCAATTTCCTGTCAAGTCTATCGCGCATCTCAAAAAAAACCATGAGTCATTCTATGATTTATCTAGAAGCGAAATTCAAATAGGAGACTCAATTTGTTATATAGCAAACTTTATGGCTCTTCCTATCTTCTGTGCCACAATAATTGGAACGAGAATACATAATAATCAGCGCTTTTTTTTCCTTCGCGCCAATCACCCGCAAAATATTTTATCCTACACATGGGCAAAATATATCCCAGAACGATTCTTTTTGGTTTCAAATAATAAGAATGAGCGAGGGAGATATATTGCTCCTGATAATTTAATGTATGCACGCTACCAAGATGAATTAGATAAAATTGAAATGATATACTCAGTATATAGATCCAAAATGCTCATAATGGACTATATGACCTCTAATTCATTTTTAGGTGAAATGGCATTTTTAAAATGTCATAAATACTTGTTTAATGGCATTTATGATTGGGCTGGAAAATATAGAGTTGATGAGGTGGTAGTCACGAACAGAAACTTTCCAACCGAAAATCCTGATTCTGTTCCACAAAAAATGGCTGAATTTTGTAATTCATTTGCCAGAAAATACTTAGCTCATGTAGGTTCTGACCAAAATAAAATGATAGATGCTTTGGTTTTTGCTCATAAAGAATTAGCTTGGATCCACCCATTTATGGATGGTAATGGTAGAACAATGAGGCTATATCTTGAGATCGTCGCAAGGACAAGAGGTTTTAAAATTAGTTGGCAAAAGGCGCTCTCAACTAAAAAAAGAAAAAAGTTCTACCACTATGCTGTTCGAAAAGCGATTAGTGGCAGAACTTCTTTTTTGAAAAAAATAATTAGCCAAGCAATATCATGAAGCTGAAGCCATATGGAATGTTAATTCTGGCATTATAACCTGCAGCTTTTTAATTTTGTCCCACTCATTAGATGAAATAGAATTGCCTTCTATTTCATATGAGACTCTGGCGTTGTCAATTATCTCATCAATAAACGCGCTGGTGTTAACTACTACTTTTTTGATATGAGAAGCACCTCTTATACGCAATTCAACATGTTTCATCGCTGACTTGCTATTGTGTTTCATATCTTAACCTCACCTAGGATTTTACACTTTATAAGTATAGTCAAAATTTTTGACAGCGGACAATTTTCACACAATTAAGTCTGTCTGTAAACCACTATCATAATCCCCACCACAGAGAAACACGGTACCAACAAGGCCACTACATGGAGCTAACCACAAGCAATGATGGACACAATTAGGTGGTCTATGTCAATGTGTTTATAACCAATTGTTTTTTAAATTGATTATTGGATTTCCACCTTTCTGAGCAAGGTGCGGAAATCTGGGACATCCACCTTTTTGTGTGAGACACATCACAACATATTTCCACGCTACCGCCCGTGGATGACAGCTTCCAATATGCTCCCTTGACCCGCGTTGGCAGCAACCTATCGCAGTTCAACAGGTTATGAATGGCCATGGTAAGCCAAACGAAACTGCCGAGGCGAGCCTTAAATTGACTTAACTATTAGAAATTAATCATTTTTTGCGCTTGATCGGCAAATGGAACCGGAAGGTGGCTTTATAGCCATATCCCGCTTTGGCAAGCAGGGAAGGGGAGTGGATCGGGGCGACCTGCTGGTCGCCCCTTGTGATTGCCATATCCGGCGTGCGAAGGGTTAGCCGTTATAGCCGTAGCAGCGCTTGAGCTCCTCGAAGTCGTAGTAGTGGCTGCCGCTTTGGTAGGGCTGGCAGCCCGTCTTAAAGGCGATCTCCTTTTCGTTGTAGAGCATCTTGACCAGCACCTGCCGCTGCCCGTTCTGGTAGATATCCCACTGAATATTGGCGGTATAGGGGGAGACCCAGCCGCCGCGCCACTCGTTGTTCTGCTGGCTGAACAGTTGATCCGGGCTGGCCCCCTGACGGCTCCCTTCCAGCTTCATCAGGGCGGCGAGGGGGATAATGGCTTCGGCGTGGGCAAAGCGCAGGGTGGCCCGTCGGCTCTGCTCGCCCTCCACCACCTGACGTTGCACCTCGCCAAACAGGCCGTCGAGCAGCGGCTGGGCAATGGCGTAGGGGGCACTCTGGTTGGCAAAGCTCGGCCCCTTCTCGTAGAAATCCTCCGCATCGGAGAGGTAGGAGAACCAGGCAGACTCCTGTGGGGTCAGGAACTGTTCCAGCGCCCAGGGCTCGCTGCCCTGAGCCTGCGCTTCGCGGATCATGCCGGGGCCGATGATAAAGAGGTTGTAGAGCATCAGGGCGGCATCCACTTCGTCGCGCACATAGGTCATGCCGCCATCTTCCGGGTTGACGGCGACAAACTCGACGCCGCCCGCCAGATAGTCGACAAACCCCTTGCTGTAGATACGCTCCAGCATGCTGCGGGCCATCTCTTTGGTCTTGCTCAGGTTTTTAAGCTGATCCAGCGCCCTGGCCAGTTCGGGGGCCGGGGCGATTGCGGCATCTTCGTCGCCGATAAAGCGCTGGTAGCTCTCATAGGCGGGCAGATAGCGGGCGTAATCCCCCTCGGGCGTGGTCTTGTGGAAGTAGAGCTCGAACTTGTTGGCCAGCTTTTTGTCGATCTTCGAGGGGTCATCCTGCGTGAGGTAGCACTGCGCCGAGTCGCTGACATAGTTCACGTTGCGCTTGAGGCTCTCCATAAAGTAGAAGGCGCTTTCGTTGGCCCTGTCCTTGCCCGATGTGACCACCTTGATGCAGTGGGGCTCGCTGCTGTTGAGCAGGGTCGGCAGCCGCGCCGCCAGCCGGGTGGCGAGATTGGCATGCTCCTCCTTGCCCAGCGCCGATAGCAGGCCATAGCCCAGTTTCTGGTTGGCGGCCGTCACCAGATCGACCTTGCCTCCCAGCCCCTGCCCGAGGGTAGTAAGCGCCCCCTGACGCTGCGCCTCTTCCCAGACCAGCTTGGTCAGCACGTCATATTTCGGGCTGGAGAGGGAGCGCGAGCCGTGGCGCGCCACCATCTCGGTAAAGACCGGGCTGAACCCCTGAGGCGCTGGCTCGTAGCTCTCCGCCTGCTGCTGCGGGCTGTAGACCGCTTTGGTGCTGTATTGATAGGCCGTTTTGCCCTGGCTGTCGGCAGACGATTCGTTCTCTGACTGGCAGCCGCCAAGCAAGACCAGCGAGACGGCCAAAGCCACATAAGAAGAGCGCGGGAAAGTCATGATGTTCCTTATCTATCCATATGAAAAATAAGTGAAAAACTCTATGGCTTGAAAATGACCGCGGGATGTCAGCCAGATGACAGGCTGATGACTTCTGATAAAGCAGTAAGCAAGGGGAGGGGAGAGAGGATGGCTGTAGGGAGGGCAATAGAGGCTCAACCAACCACTGCGCCGGTCACGGCTGAGTGGTCAGTGAGCGCGTTTGGGATGGGGGCTTATTGCCTTACCTCCTGCCCCTTGGCGTTCTGCAGGGTGTGAAACAGGTAGTGATCGTCCCGATCGTAATAGACGGTAATGGTGTGGCGCTGGGTGTAGTCCGCCGCCACGCCGGCCACCGTCATCGGCACCAGGATCAGCTCCCCCAGCCCCAATGTCACGGCGCTCGCCGTGGCCTGGCCATTGCCGTCAGCGCGCTTGTGGATCTTGCCGAGCACGGTAAAGCGATCGCACCCCTTGACCTGCGGCGTATCCATATATTGGCCTTGTGTACAAGGCTGCGGTTCGCCCAACTCGGCACGGATATGTTCTCGGGGTTGTCCCCGTGTCAGGGTCTCGCGAAAGCGCCCCGAATAGTGATCGATGGCGGCGGCGCAGCCACCTAGCAGCAATGGCAGCGCGAGCAGCAGCGGATGAGAAATACATACAAGACGATTCATAAGGACAAGACTCCGTTATTGCGCCAGTGACGCGCTATCTTGGCCACGTCGCTCCGGCTCGCTGCGATGCAGGAAGGTGGTCAGGGTATCGCGCGGCGGCGTGATGCCACACTGCACCAGAATCCGCCCGATGGCTCCCCTGTGATAGCCGCCATGAGTCACCAGATGGAGCAGCATTTCATCGCGGCTCATCTGCCCCTTGTCACCATCGACAAAGCGAAACGAGAGCGGGGTTGCACCCTCTTGCGTGCTCAGCGACGCGACGTAATCCACCAGCCAGTTATCCAGCTTGGTGACTGCGCTGCGCAGGGCGGTGAGGGTCGGTGTCTCCGGGGTATTGGTGGCGGTAAAGCCGTGGCGTTCCCCCAGCAGATTGGCCTTGAAGATGGCATCGACCACATGGATATGGTTGAAGATCCTGAGGCAGGTGTGGTGTGCCTCGCCATATTGCTGCGCATCGAGTGTGGTGATCGCATCCAGCAGTTCGCCATCGGCCCAGCGTTTGTAGTGAAAGAGAGATTGCAGTGTCTTGTTGCTCATCGCGTCCTTGCCCTTGTCGCTTCGTGAAGTGCGGCATGTTAGCCAAAATGGGCTCAATACGAAACCCATTCTGTTGCAGCTTTGGCCCCCGCCATGCAAAAGCCCCGAGAGCTGGCACTGTCGGGGAAGAGGAAAAACATCGACAAGGCATTACAAAGGCATTGGGTCAGGCTTGAACGGGAGCAGGCATCGACATAGAGCACTTGGCCGCTAATAAGCGCCCTTTTTTCGGGACATCCACCTTTTTGACAGCAGTGAGTGCCTAGACTAGGTTGGTATTCCTATGAGGCCCATTAAGCCTACTTACTGTTAACCATAACCGGAAGGATCCGACATGAAAGCGATGACTGCAGCCCTTTTGCTCCCCCTGATGCCCCTTGCCGTTCAGGCGGGGGCGCCCGTGTGGATCACGATTGGGGCCGATAGCGGGGTTGAACTCAAGCAGGTCAATGCCAAGCTCTCCCCTCTGTTCAGTGCCAGCGGGGCGCCTATCCAGCTGGCCCAGATTGAGGCAAGCGAGCTTGGCTCCCTCTCGCACCTGATGCACGAAGGCCACCAGCGCTGCGGAGGCTATGTGGTGCACACGACCCTGGCCGATGCGCTGCAGAGCATGGCCCAGCCCCTTAGCCAAAACCTGTTCAGCGCACCGCCATTGACCCAGGGGGCCAGTGTCAACCGGCTGCTGTCCCATCTGGATCAAGGCAATATCGCCAGCACCATCAGCAAGCTATCCGGCTGGCGCAACCGCTACTACACCACCACTACCGGCACGCAATCCGCCGACTGGGTGGCCAGCCAGTGGCAGAGCCTCGGCAGCACCCTGCCATGGGCCAGCGTCAGCCGGGTCAAACATAGCGGCTACCCGCAACAATCGGTGGTGCTGACCCTCAAGGGAAGCCGCTATCCGGACGAGGTGGTGGTGCTCGGTGGCCATCTCGATTCCACCGCAGGCTCGGCCCCCAACAGCAAGACGCTGGCCCCCGGCGCCGATGATGACGCCTCCGGCATCGCCACCCTGACCGAGGTGCTGCGGGTCATTGCCGAACAGGGCCGCCAGCCGGAGCGCACCCTGCAATTTATCGGCTATGCGGCAGAGGAGGTGGGCTTGCGAGGCTCCAAGGATATCGCCAGCCGCTACAAGGCGGCCAACACCAAGGTATTGGCCGCGCTCCAGCTGGACATGACCAACTACAAGGGCTCGGCGAACGACATCGTTTTTATGACTGACTACACCGACAAGGGGCTGACCGGCTACCTCACCCAGCTGATCGATGCCTATTTGCCGCAAGTCAGCTATGGCTATGACAGTTGTGGCTATGGTTGCTCGGATCACGCCTCCTGGCACAATCAGGGCTACCCCGCCGCCATGCCGTTCGAGTCACGCTTTAGCGAATACAACCCCAGGATCCACACGGCGCAGGATACGTTGCAAAACTCGGATCCCTCGGCTGGCCACGCCCTCAAGTTTGCCCAGCTGGCGACCAGCTTTGCCGTTGAAATGGGCAAGATAAACTGAGACACAGGCCGCTGCGCAAGCCAAAAGGAAGGAAGTCTCGACTTCCTTCCTTTTTTCTATCTTCTGTGCAGGTTTGCCCCCGCCATACAAAAAGCCCCGAGCGCAGTGCGCTTTCGAGGATGAGGAAACACGTCGCAAGGTCGTTATCCCAAGTCGTCGTTATTCGAGGTAAAGCTTGCTCAATACCACGCCAATAAGGCATCGAACATGCGGGTATGGGTCACTTGCAGGTTTGCCGCCTTGGCAGAAATGGCTGCGCTATAGAGCTGGAGGCCGGGTTCGTTATGACTCTGCACCAGATAGTTTTTATGGCGACAGGTCCCGTAGAGGGAGAGGCTTTTTCTCGCACAGTGGCCGAGAAACAGCACCCCAGCAAGGCCGATCATCAGGTCGGAGATATCGATCAAATTGACGACGTGCAGGGCAAATTGTGCCTCGGCTTGCTGCGCGAGTTCATAGAGTGACACGGCAAACATGGCGCCGCAGAACAGCAGTTTGAGGCGGGCGAGGCTGGTGAGTTTGGTCTGCATCACTTCCGGCGAGACAAAATAGAGATTCTCCAGATGCCGTCTCTGCTCTTTGATAAGGATCCCGCGCACATTGACATCAACCTCGACCTGGGTTGATTCGCGATAGACCAGCCCCTGTTTTTCCCACTCGTCCGCCAGCATGGCAACCAGCACCGGATAGACGACAATGGCCAGGCCGCAATAGATCGGCAGCGCATGATATCCGCTGGACATCAGTCCAACTGACAATATTGCGAATATATAGGGCGACAAGGCTTTGACTGCAATTGATGATTTCATCGTTATACATCCATAAATAACGCGTTTATAGGCGCCGATAGCGCACAGGCAATAGTGGCCGCGCCAATAAGCTGCGACCAAATAGGGCGTTGGTCAGTGGTAATCCATTCCGGCAAATGGCCTGAAATAGTCCCTTTGCTCGGCAACAGGGACAAGAGCGCCATAGTAAGCCAAACGAGGCTGCTCTGACAGTGACCCGGATGACATAAATCTGGGTGCCGTCGTCGAAATAAAATCACAATCTGTCGTTGTTCTGGCTCCGCTATACAAAAAGCCCCGAGAGCAGAGTGCTTTCGGGGAAAAACCCCTTTTACGGGATATTTAACTTTTGGATTGTAGAGACAAGCCGTTACCAGCCAGTGCGCTAACGGTAGGCTGGATCTGCGGGACAAATCCTGCGATGGTGCGGGCAGTTATCCGCTTGTCCCGTTATCGAGTGAAAAGGAGTTGAGATGCGCATTGCCATGATTGGTCTGGGGGATATCGCCCAGAAAGCCTATCTGCCGCTGCTGGCGAGCGACGAGCGGGTCACCCCGCTGCTCTGCACCCGCAATCCAGCTGTGCTGGAGAAGCTGGCCCGCCAGTATCGGGTCGCCGAGTGCTTTACCGATGTGGCGGCCACGCTGGCCAGCCGCCCCGACGCCTTGATGATCCACGCCGCCACCGCGGTGCACCGCGAGCTGGCCGAACAGTGCCTGCGGGCAGGGATCCCCACCTTTGTCGACAAGCCCCTGTGCGACAATCTGGCCGAGGCCGAGGCGCTGGCCAACCTCGCCATCGCGCAAGATTGCGCCCTCTTTACCGGCTTTAACCGCCGCTATCTGCCCGCCATGGCCGAGGCGCGGGCCCAGCCGCTCACCGAGCTTAACTGGCAAAAGCACCGCTTCGCCCTGCCGGGCAAGGGGCGGGATTTTATGTTCGACGATTTTATCCATGTGCTCGACAGCCTCTGCTTCTATGGCGGCGTGCCGCAGGGGGATCTCCATGCGGTATTGCGCCCCTGTGCGCAGGACAACAGCCTGTTGGCTGGGGTGAGCGTCAGCTGGCAGAGCGGCGATCGCGCCATCAGCGGCAGCATGAACCGCAGCGCCGGGATCACCGAGGAGCGCATCGATGCCTACGGCGACAATCTCTCCCTGCACCTTGAGAACTGCACTCGCGGCATCATCGCCCGCGACAAGCAGGCGCAGATGCTTAGCCCCAACGACTGGCAGCCGGTGCTGGCCCAGCGCGGCTTTGCCGCCATGCTGGCGCACTGGTATCAGCAGATTGAATCGGGCAAGGCGGATAGCGAGCTGATCGCCTCCTACCTGCACGGCCACCGGCTTGCGGAGCAGCTGGTGGCGCTGGCTGACAAGCGGAGTTAAGGCTGGCTGGAAGCCTGAGATATATGAATGGACGGTGCGCGAAGATAGCGCACCAAACACAACGGGGGCCGCAGTTGCGGCCCCCGTTGTTATGGGATGAGATGCATGGGATCAGATGCACTTCACCGGTTTGGGCAGGCCACCAATCTTGGTTGCCTGCTTGGCTGGGCCTTCCGGGAACAGCTTGTAGAGGTAGCGGCTGTTGCCCTTCTCGGGGCCGTACTGCTTCTCCATCGCCTTGACCAGCGCGCGGATGGCGGGGGAGGTGTTGAACTCCAGATAGAAGGCGCGCACAAAGCGCACCACTTCCCAGTGCGGCTCCTCCAGTTCGATACCCTCCTGCGCGGCCAGCACCAGCGCCAGCTCCTCGCTCCAGTCGTTGCTGTTGAGCAGGTAGCCCTTGGCATCGGTCTCGATGAGTTGGCCGTTGAATTCCAGCTGATGTTTTTCGGACGCAGACATGGGGGCTCCTCGCTAATGGGGCTATCAGGATTGGGCGGGCATGGTAGCGCCTTGATCCCCGGTGAGCAACCGGCTCTCGTTGGCCAGATGCAGCAGCTGATCCGCCAGCTCGCTGATCAGGTTGAGCTGCTGGGTCAGCATCAGCTGCTCCTCGCTGCTGTCCGGACAGCTGTCCGTGCAAAGAAGGGGGCTCTGACCACCGATTGAGCTGGAGGGGTTGCCCGCCAGATGGCCGGCAGCCTGCTCCAGGGTGTGGCAGATGTGGTGGCGCACCTCATCCAGCCCGCTGATGGCCTCCAGCTTGTCGCGATGGGCTCCCAGCGCCGAGATGTAGGAGAGCAGGGCGTGGTTGCGCCAGGTGAGGGTAAAGCAGAGATCGAGGAAGCGGCGGCGCTTTTGCGGCTCCACCAGCATGCTCTGCCAGGCGGTAGCCAGCTCGCTGTCCGCCAGATGGGCGCTCTTGCGCGCCACCCGATAGTCGATGGATTCGTCCCGCTGCTGCTTGAGGCTTGCCAGCACCGCCGAGAGGTAGCGGGCGTTGGCCGAGAGCGAATTGGCGATCAGGGTCGGCAGCCGCTTGTACTGCCAGTCCGGCCAGAGCCAGGCCACCAGCCCGTAGGAGATGAGGCAGCCGAGCAGGGTATCGAGCAGCCGCGGCCCGAGGATCGCAAAGCCGATGCCATCGAGCAGGTTGAACGCCATCAGCACGTAGAGGGTGATAAAGCAGACCGCGGCACTGTAGTTGTTGCGTACCTGAGTAAAGAAGAGGAAGGCGGCCAGCCCCATCACCACCAGCTGAATGTGCAGCTCGGGGAACAGCCAGAGCACCGGAATGCCCACCAGAATACCGGCGAAGGTGCCGAGCATCCGCTGCACCAGTCGGCGGCGGGTGGCGCTGTAGCTGGGCTGGCAGACAAACAGCACGGTCAGCAAAATCCAGTAGCCCTTTTCCAGATCAAAGGCTTGCAGTATGCCGTAGCCGATCACCAGCCCCAAGGATAGGCGCAGCGCATGGCGAAACACCATTGAGTGCAAGGTGAGGTGCTGCTTGAGCTGGGTCAGCAGCGGCAGGCGGGGCGGCTTGGCCAGCGCGGGCAGCTCCTGCTCCGGCTGCTCGGGGTTTTGCAGCACTTCGGCGCTGCCGAGCAGCTGGTTGATGCTGGCCAGATTGCGGCGCAGGAACTTCATCGGCGTCAGCAGGGTTTTCGGGTAGTGCTGCTTGAGATTGGTGAACTCCAGCTGATCGCCAAGGGCCTCAAGCGTCCAGTGGATGCGCTTGTTATGGGCGTAGGGCTTGTGCACCAGAATGGCGTAACCGAGCCGCTGGCACGCCTCGGAGAGTTGCAGAAACACCTCCTGAAATCCTTCCAGTACGATGCCCTGCTTGAGCTCTGCTTCCAGCCGGCTGTAGGGGTAGTGGCTGGAGGTGGCGCGTTCGTGAATCTCCAGTGCCAGCAGGTAGAGGCGCAGCAGGCTGGCCAGCTCGGGGCTCGCCGGATGGCGGCGGCTCAGACGGGCGTTGAGGGCCGACTTGGTGAGGGTCAGCGCGCTCACCAGATTGATGTTGAGCTGGGCCAGATTGTGGCGAATGGCCTGGGCGCCGTGCTCGTCTGCCGGGAAGAAGCGGGATTTTTCCAGCAGGTAGCGGCCAAGGGCGAAGTAGCTCTGGGCCAGCTGCTCGTGCAGGGTCTTGTAGGGCAGCAGCCAGAGCCAGATGAACGAGACCAGCCCGTACCAGAGGGCGCCAGCGCCGAGGGCCAGCGGCTGGTAGAAGAGATCCGGCGCCTTGGCGGCACCCAGCATGGTGTAGATGGCGATGAGCAGGGAGCCAAAACTGATGGTGGCATAGCGGGCGCCGAGCGCCCCCACCATCACGAAGATAAAGGTGGAGCTGGCCAGCCCGATGGCAAACAGCCAGGGGGTGGGGTAGAGATACTGCACGCACAGGGACGCGAACATAAAGCAGATGAGCGTCATGGCGAGGTTTTTGAGCCGTCCCCACAGGCTGTCGTCGGTTTCGGCGATGGCGCCCGCCACTACCCCGAGGGAGAGCAGTACGGTGAGCTGGATATTGCCTGTGGCCAGGGTGAAGGCGAGCAGACCGAGAATGGCCAGCAGCACCTTGAGGGCGAAGTAGATGTGACTATCGGTCAGCAGTCGGCGCAGCAGGCCAGAGAGATCCATCGACATGAGACAGGTGAAACCCTTGATCGAAACGAGAGCGAGATAGTAGCCCGCCAAGCGCGAAGTGGCACTGATCCAAATCAGGGCCACTTCGCTTCATATCCTTGATTTACAACTTATCCTGACAAAAATCGGCGCCAATAAAAACCCCGCCGAAGCGGGGTTTCTGATTAGTTGCGGTTGCCGCCAAGCAGGCTCAGCAGGCTCAGGAAGATGTTGTAGATGGAGACATACAGGGTGACGGTGGCAGAGATGTAGTTGGTCTCGCCGCCGCGCACGATCTGCTGGGTAGTCAGCAGGATGGCACCGGAAGAGAACAGCATGAACATGGCGGACAGGGCCAGGCTCAGGGCGCTCATCTGCAGGAAGATGTTGGCAATCATGGCCACCAGCAGTACCCAGAAACCGACGAACAGCATGCCGCCGATGAAAGAGAGGTCACGCTTGGTGGTCAGGGCGTAGGCCGACAGACCGAAGAAGGTGAGCGCGGTGCCGCCAAGGGCGGTCATCACGATCTCGCCACCACCATTGTTCATGTACATGTTGATGATGGGGCCCAGGCTATAGCCCAGCAGACCGGTCAGGGCGAAGGTGAAGACCAGCCCCATGCCGTTGTTGCGATTCTTCTCGGTCAGGAACATCAGACCGTAGACACCGATCAGGAACACGGCCCAGTGCAGCGGGGGCATGTTCATCACGGTAGCGACCCCCGCCACCACGGCAGAGAAGCCCAGAGTGAGGGAGAGCAGCATATAGGTGTTACGCAGCACCTTGTTGGTATCGCGTACGGCACTTTGGGTGCCAGTGTAGATAGAACGGGTATCCATCTTGGGTGTCCTCTTGATGTCCGGGTGAGACGGCGAGCAGCCGCCTCGTGATCGCTGTTTGTTACTGCATGTTTACGCATTGTATGTAGAACAAATAGGGATGACGAGGAACAATTTCAAGCCACCTGCCATTTTGCTCCCGCACACTATCCCACAGGAAATATGTATTGCATATGAACAAGGGCTTAGCGTAGTATGCACGCCGTTCGGAGGGGTGGCAGAGCGGCTGAATGCACCGGTCTTGAAAACCGGCGATGGGCGACCATCCGTGGGTTCAAATCCCACCTCCTCCGCCATATTCAAAGAGAAAGCCCAAGCGGTCACCCGCTTGGGCTTTTTTGTGTCTGCGGTTTTTACCGGTCCACCTGATGGTGTGCTGGCTATTGCCACTCCCGATAGCTGGCGAGGCGGTAGCCGCGCTCGGCGATAAGGGTGGGCAGGGACGGGTCGGTCAGGATAGCCAGTTCGTTGAGACGGGGCTGGCAGTAGGTGCTGCCTTGCATCTCCAGATCGATAAAGGAGGGGTGGCACATGATCTCGAGCGAATGGGCCCCCTGTTCACTGGCCTCATCGAGCAGTTGCAGCAAGTCGGCTTGGGTCAGCTGCGCGCCGTAGAAGCGGTCGTCAAACCGATCGCAGCTCTGCGGGTGGGTGACGGTCAGACCGTGGCGGGCTATTTCGCCCCGGTCGATGCGAAGTGGCAGGCCATGCGCCTTGGCGAAAGCCTCCACCAGCGGGTAGATAGTCGGCAACATATGAACATGGTGGTGGCTGTCGATATGGGTCGGCCGTTGGCCGAAGATCTCGACAAAGCGCTGATACTGACTCGCCAGCTCGCCGGATATCTCGGCCAGATCCAGCTCTCCCGCCTCGCTCTTGTGCCAGATCCCCTTGTTGAGCTCGCCCTGCTCGTTCACCAGCGAGGTGAGCGGCGTGAGCGGCTTCCCCCAGCTGAGCATAAAGTGCAGCCCGACTGGCAATTCGGGGAAGCGTTTGGCCAGCCAGGCGGCATGCTCGATGGCGGGGGAGGTGACAATCGCAGTGGTGGAGCTGACGACCCCGTGATCGAACGCCTCTATGATGCCGTAGTTTTGGGCGCGGCAGAGGCCGAAGTCGTCGGCGTTGATGATCAATCTCTTGCTCATGACAGTTCTCTTGCGGTTAAGCGCCCCGCTGGTTCGGGTGGTTCGGGCGGGGCGTGCTGGCCTCAGGCGAGGGCGTCGATGGCGGCGGCGAAGTTGGGGAGGTGTTCGCGGTGGGCCAGCAACAGCTCGCGGGCGACGATGCGGGCATCGTTGTCTGAGTGGATCAGCGGGTTGAGGTTCATCGCCAACAGCAGGTCATCGAAGTTGCCGCTGATGGCGGCCTTGGCGGCAGCGATCTCGAAGCTCTTGATGAGATGCACCAGCCCGTTCACCTTGTCGTCAAAGCGGGTGAGGCGCGGATGGGGAATGGCGCCGTCACGGCCGATCAGGCAGCTCATCTCCACCGTCCAGTCGGCCGGGATATTGGTGACATGGCCCTGATGGGGCACGATGACGTAGTGCTCGCTCTGCTTGTCGTTGTAGATGGCGCTGATCACTTCGCAGGCTGCATCGGAGTAGTAGGCGCCGCCACGCAGCTCCAGCTCCTTGGGCTTTTCGCACAGATCGGGGTTCTGGTAGAGCTCGAACAGTTTCTTCTCGACCTGCTGCACCACTTGAGCCCGGGCGCCGCCTTTATAGAACTCGCCCATCTCGATCCCCAGCATCTCTTTCTCCTTGAAGTAGTAACGCAGGTAGGAGCAGGGAAGCAGGCGAAGACCGCGGATAAAACCGGGGTCGAACGGCAGGTCGAAGATGTTCTTGACCGAGCTGGCGCGGGTCAGGCTGCCATCGGCGACCCCTTCCAGCAGCTCGTCAAAGCGGGATTCGCCGTTTACCAGCACATCGCCGATAAAGACCAGATGATTGAGGCCAAACAAGTCCATCGAGAGGTGATCCCGCTCGGTGAGCTGGAGGGCATCGCGCACAAACATCTGCATGCCGACCGGAATGTTGCACACCCCGATAAAGCGGCGGAAGTTGGTATGACGGCGCACCGCTTCGGTCACCATGCCGGCCGGATTGGTGAAGTTAATCAGCCAGGCATCCGGGCAAAGCGCTTCCATGTCGCGGATGATATCGAAGATAACCGGAATGGTGCGTAGCCCTTTAAACAGGCCGCCCGCGCCGTTGGTCTCCTGCCCCAGCATGCCGTGACTCAAGGGGATGCGCTCATCCTTCTCCCGCGCCTGCAGCTGGCCGACGCGAAGCTGGGTGGTGACGAAGTGGGCGCCCACCAGTGCTTCGCGGCGATCCAGGGTTTTGTGCAGGGTCATGGGGATGCCTGCCTGGCGGATCATCCGTTGGCAGAGATCGAAGATGATGTTCAGTTTCTCTTCGCCAGCGGGAATATCCACCAGCCACAGCTCGCTGATGGGCAGCTCGGCATAGCGCTTGATGAAACCATCGACCAGCTCGGGGGTGTAGCTGCTGCCGCCGCCAATGGTGACTACCTTGATCTTCTCGCTCATAAATCCCTCTTCATTGATCTTTCTAGGTTTGATGGTGGCCGCTCTGTCTTCATGGTGAGAGGGGCCGCAGCCGCCTGTGGCAGGGGCTGGTCACAATGGATTGGTTCTCTTGAACCGGGTTGTTTAGGTCAGCAAGTCGCTGGTCTCAGGCTGAACTTTCGAATTTCGGATAGAGATATTTGCGGTAACTGCCCGGGGTAAACGAGGTGAGCTTCTTGAAGTTTTTGATAAAGAGGCTGACGTCGTTGTAGCCGGTCTCGAAGGCGATATCGGCCACCGAGTTGTTGGTCACCTCCAACTGCATCTTGGCGTAGTTGATCCGGATCTCATTGATGATCTGCATCGGCGTCTTGTTGTAGTAACGCCGGGTGGCCCTGGTCAGATACTCCTGGCTCTTGCCACAGAGGGAGACCATGTTGGCCAGCGCATCCTCGGCAAAGAGGGGGCGATCGTGCATCCGCTCCACGGTTTCGTGGAGCCAGAGCGGAAGATCATCGCTGGCGGAGGTGTCCTTGTAGTGACGCAGCCGGTTCATCACCGCGTAGGTCACCACTTCGAGAAATTCGGTCAGCGCCTCTTCCCTAAACCCCGGCGAGACCAGCACCGACTCGATGTAGCTGAGGAACTCGCTCTTGAGCGGATAGGCCTGTGAGGCGACGAAGTGTTCCGGCAGCAGGTATTTGAAGTGCTCGTCAAAATAGGTACGGGTGATCCCGACGTTGAAGATGCGGGTGGTGCCGAACTCGTAGAAGCTTTGATGGCGGGAGCCGAGCGGGATAAAGACCACGTCCCCCCGCTCCAGCAGCACCCGCTTGCCGTTGACCTCCTGATAGTAACGACCGGTCAGTACCAGGGTGAACTCG
Organism: Aeromonas sp. DNP9; assembly: GCF_001728955.1. Taxonomy (NCBI): domain Bacteria; kingdom Pseudomonadati; phylum Pseudomonadota; class Gammaproteobacteria; order Aeromonadales; family Aeromonadaceae; genus Aeromonas; species Aeromonas sp. DNP9. Next base: position 123,037 of record NZ_LYSQ01000006.1, read on the forward strand.
TAGTAGTCGTGCTGGTGCAAACCGGTTCCGCTCACCTGTTTGTTGTAGATGAACATGTGGAACGGTTTGTTGTTAAACAGTTCGGTTTCCCGGATTGTTTTAACGCTCATGAGTCGCTTCCTGATCTGCGGGCCGATGACGGGGCCTTTCGCCCCGTCCGGAGGTTATTGGTTCTGCAGCTTTTCGTGCAGCTCGATCAGCTCGCTGATCAGCTCACGGGCCAGCATGGAGGTCATCAGGTGATCCTGGGCATGGACCAGCACCAGGGTGACCGGGATCTTGCCTTCCCCCTGATCGTCCTCGATCAGCTGGGTCTGCACCAGATGGGCGGCATTGAGCGCCTCGCGGGATTGGGCCATCAGCTGGTGAGCGGCGGCCAGATCCCCCTCCTTGGCTTTTTTCAGCGCGGTGTAGGCGAGACTGCGGGCCTGCCCGGAGTTGATGATAAGCCCCATAACCACCTCTTCCAGATCGTTGCTGGTGGTGGCCTCTTCAGTGATGTTGTCCAGATCGAACATGTGTCGTTCCTTACGTAAATGCGTTAATTGAAACCGTTAATTAAAACCATGGTTGCGCGCTACCTCGGCAAACCAGTAGCCGCTCTTCTTGATGGTGCGCTGCTGGCTCTCCAGATCGAGGCGGACGAAGCCGTAACGGTTCTTGTAGGCGTTGAGCCACGACCAGTTGTCGATAAAGGTCCACAGGTGATAGCCGCGACAGGCGCTGCCCTCTTCCAGTGCGCGATGCAGCCACTGGAGGTGCTCGCGAATGAACTGGATGCGGTAGTCATCCTCCACCCGTCCCTCGGGACCGATAAAGCGCTCTTCCCCTTCGACCCCCATGCCGTTTTCCGAGATGTAGCAGGGCAGGTTGCCGTAGTTGACTCGCAGGTCGGTGAGGATGTCGTAGATCCCTTTTTCGTAAATCTCCCAGCCGCGGTGGGGGTTCATCTTGCGGCCCGGCATCTCGTAGTAGTCGAACAGATCTTCCGGCGTGCGCGGTACACCCTGCCACGCCACCTCTTTGGCCTTGACCCGGCGCGGCTGGTAGTAGTTGATGCCGAGGATATCCACCTTGCCGGCGGCGAGCAGCGCCTTGTCACCCTCTTCGATCTGCGGCAGCAAGTCGTACTGCTCTAGCAGCGCGACCAGCTCGGGGTCGTAGCTCCCCTTCAGGGCCGGATCGAGGAAGCTCTTGTTTAGCAGCAGATCCGCGATGCGGGAGGCGGCGAGATCAGCCGGATCCTGTGAGCGGGGATAGGTCGGGCTCAGGTTGAGGATGATGCCGATCTCGCCATCATGCTGACAGGCGCGATAGGCCTGCACGGCACCGGCATGGGCCAGCGCGGTATGGTAGGCGACGGTGGCCGCCCGGCCAAAATCCACCACGCAGGGGTAGTGGTAGTGGCCAAGGTAGCCACACTCGACCGGCACGATCGGCTCGTTGAAGGTGAACCAGTGCTTGATGCGACCGCCAAACAGGTCGAAGCAGCGGGTGGCGTAGCGCACATAGGCGGCCACCACTTCCCGGCTTTCCCAGCCGCCACACTCCTGCATGCACATCGGCATGTCGAAGTGGTAGAGGTTGATAAGCGGGGTGATCCCCTCGGCCAGCAGCCGGTCAAAGACGGCGTTGTAGAAGCTGACCGCCTCCTGGTTGATTTCGCCCACCCCGTCCGGGATCAGCCGTGACCAGGAGATGGAGGTGCGAAAACTGTTGTGCCCCAGCTGCTTGAGCAGCTTGATGTCGCTCTCGAAGTTGTCATAGAAGGCGGAAGTGTCGGTCGGGCCGACCCCGTTGTGGAAACGCTGTGGCTCGATGGAGAACCAGTAGTCAAAGATATTGGCGGATTTGCCACCGCGGTTGGCGGCACCTTCCATCTGCGGGGCCGAGCTGGCGCTGCCCCACCAGAAGTTATCCGGAAAACGATACTGCATGGGTTACTTCTCCAGGCTGTTAGGGGAGGCGTTTTGCTCCTCCCCTGCTGTCATTGGAATGGCTGTTATCAGAACTTCAGAGCCAGAGCGATATCCTCTTCGCTCTCCTCTTCTTCATCGATGACGTTCTGCGCTTTGTTGGCAATCAGCACGAAGGGGATATACATCATGGTCGCGACGCCAAGGTTGAATATCGCCAGACAGAAGGCGGCCACGCTGCCGTTGGTGTTGAAGAAGGCACCCAGGCCGGTCGGCATGGTCCATGGCGCTATGTTGGTGATCGGCGGGATGATCCCGGCGTAGTAGGCCACCATGGTGATCCCCATCAGTACCGGGTGCACCAGGATGAAGGGCACCAGCAGGATGGGGTTCATGATGACCGGCAAGCCGAACAGAATGGGCTCGTTGATCTGGAACATGCCGGAGGGCAGACCCAGCTTGGCGACCTGACGGTAGTCATCGCGACGGGAGACCATAAAGATGGCGATGATGAGGCCCAGCGTGGCACCGGTGCCGCCGAGGAAGACGAAGGAGTCGGTGATCGGCTTGGCCCAGAAGTGGAACTGCTTGCCTGCCTCCAACGCCGCTTCGACCGAACCGTACTGGTTGTAGAGGGCTACGTTTTCCAGGGCGAAGGGGAAAAGTACGCCTGACTCCAGCGCAGTGAGCGCCAGCATGCCGTGTACACCGAAGAACCAGAGGAAGGAGGAGAAGATCACATAGACCCAGCCCACCAGACCCCCCATATTGGCCAGCGGGGTGGAGATACAGTCCATGATCAGCTGGTGGAAGTTGGTGCCGGCATTGTTCAGCAGGTAGGAGATCACCCCCATGATGGAGAGGATGATAAAGCCCGGAATCAAAGCCGAGAAGGAGCGGGAGACAGAAGCTGGAACGCTGTCTGGCAGGGTGATGACCCAGTTGCGACGGACGATAAAGGCGAACATTTCGGCCACGGCGATACCGATCAGCATGCCGGAGATGATGTTGGCTCCGCCCAGCCAGTTGGCGCCGACCGCATAGGCTTCGCCCACGCTGAACGGCGTGACGGTCATAAAGGCTGCAACCGACAGCAAACCGGAGGCCAGGGGGTCGGTCTTGCGCTCTTCGGCCAGTGCCAGACCAATAAAGAAGGGGGCCATCAGGGACATGATCCCCAGGGTGCCGTTATAGACGTTGCCGCCGATACTCTTGAGGCCATCAAGGGTGGCGATGGTGGCGGGATCGATCCGCACGCCGATAGAGTAGAAGAAGGAGCCTTCGCCAAAGCTCAGAAAGACGTTGTTGATGAGAACAAACATGGCCCCGACCAGCGTCAGGGGCATCAGCTTGATAAAACCGTTCTTGATGGCGTTGACATGAGGTTGTTTGCCCAGCTTGACGGCTATGGGCAGTATGACCTTCTCCAACGATGCGATGATGTTGCTCACAGGGGTCTCCTTACTGCGCGAGGCTCTTCTTGATGGAGGCGACCGCTGCCTTCAGTACGCCGAGGCCATCGACCTTGCCGTAGAGCAGGGTGTCGATCACCTCGACCGGCTTGCCCGGCAGTTGCTGCTGGATCTCCGGCAGCATGTAGGCGATTTGCGGGCCCAGCAGCACCAAATCGGCATCCTGTCCCTTCTCGCCAGCCAGGGTCTCCGGATAGGCATCGATCAGCACCGGCACATCATATTTTTCTGCCTGCGCCTTCATCTTTGAAACCAGCAGTGAAGTGGACATCCCGGCAGAGCAAAACAGGTAGATACGCTTCTTTTCCATAACCCTTCCCTCAACGCTTGAAAACCAAATGAACAGATCGGTCGAGATGGTTGCCTGTTGTGTTATCAAGACACATCAATCATCTCAAATTGACTTCATTGTATCGGTCTCTGGGTTCCATCTGGTATTTAGATGTTTTTATCAATAGTCTCTGGTTGACCTGTTGTTTTGCCGTTGCTCACATTTCTGATGGGTTGGCACAAAGGAAATGAGATTGAATGGGGCGTGAAGAGGATGATTTTCATTTTTTATCGTTATTTTTCAGCTAGTTATTTTTATGCTTTTGTGGGTGGCTGGAATGTGGCTGGAAAAGATCAATAACGGGTGACAGCTCACATTTATCAAATGATGCAATCTTATTGATATTTAATTTGGCTGTGGCGAGTTGCCACTTTTTGAATGAGGTGTGCGCTCATTGACCATTTGCGGCAAGTGGATTGACGAGTGAGGCTGGTTGTTGCTGCGCAGAGCGGGTTGAAAGAGAGGGGGATCAGACACTCTTACAGGGGACGTGGCTGTACGTCAGAGTTAAATGAGGAAGGGCTGAGGGGGTCAGTGCAGTGAGAGGAGAAGGCACAAAGGGATAAACAAGCTGACCCCGGAGTGGCTCCGGGGTCAGCGGGATAGGGGTTAGATCCGCCCCTGATAGCGCAGGGGGAAGCGGCCCTGACTGTCGGGCTGGCCGAGGAAGGGGAGCCCCTGTTGCATCTGCGGTGGCAGTTCTGGGCCCGGTTTCAGGGTGCCCTGGAACAGGTATTGGCCATTGGGTTGCAGCTCGAGGCGACCCATGGTCTGCACCGCATCCGAGCCCTGCTTGAGTTCGGCCACCAGTTTGGAGTCGAGGCAGGTGAGTTTCACCTCGGGGTCGGCCAGATCCAGCTTGCCCGCCGGGGTATCGGCGCTGGCATTGTACCAGTCGAGGTTGCCGTAGAGGTTGTCACACCAGGAGGTTCCTTGGGCAAATTGCTCCACCTTGAGTTGCAGCTGGCCGCTGACGGAGATCGGGATCGGCAGGCGCATCGGCACACGGCTCAGCAACCAGGGGGCGGGGGCGTTGAGGGTCAGATCCCGGCCGAAGGCGGCGCCATTCCAGCCGACAACGCCCTGACCATTGAGTCCGTTGCGATCGCCAAAGCGAATGGCCACTTCGGGGGCGAAGCGCAGCAGCGACCAGCCGTTGAGATCCCAGCGCAGCTGGTTCACCGATTCGCTGGCATATTGCAGTCGGGCAATCTGGCCACTCCAGAGGGTGCCGCTCACCCCTTCCAGTTTCAGCAGATTTGCAACGTTGGCAGGCAGCGGCAGATGGCGAGCCACCAGTGCCGCGGGCAGGGTGGCCAGCAGGAAGAGCAGATAGGCGGCCATAAACAGGCTGGCAATCAGGATGCGTTTTTTCATTGTGGACGACTCAACTGCAAACGTCTGACCTTGACCAGACCCGGGGCCAGATCCTCGCGGGCGATCTCGATGATTTGAACCTGAATGCCGTGCTGCTCCACCAGCGTGGAGAGCCAGAGCAGCAAGTCATCGAACTGGACCGTGTCGATCCACACTTGCAGCTCCTGCGCCTGGGGTTGCAGCCGGGCAATCTTGATCTTGTGGTTGAAGGCGGTGCGGTTGACCACCCCTTCCAGGGTGCCGCTGGTGTCGATCTGGCGACCCGAGCCCCCCTGCATGGCCAGCACCTCTTCACCCTTCTCCTTGAGCCAGGCGAGCGTCTGCTGCTGGTTTTGCACCTGCCGCTCCCTCTCTGCGATGCGGTTGGCGATGGGCTGCCAGACGCTCCAGTAGAAGAGACCGACCAGCAGCAGAACGCCGCCTGCGACCACCAGCCGCTGTTCCCGTGCTGTGATGCCGTGCCACCAGCCCTGCAATTTTTCCATCATGATGATTTACCCTTGAGCACCAGTGCGCCCTCTACCTTGCCCTCGGTGCTGCGCACCTCGCCTTGCTGTACCTCGAATTGCTTGCCGGCCAGCTCGCGGAACCGCTCGATCTCGGCAAAGCCGGGGGCGGTCACCTGCAGCCGCAGCTCGCGGCGACTGGCATCAAAGCGCATCACCTGCGGTTTCAGACCGGGTATTTCGGCAAAGGTGGGGGCCAGCTCGGTGAGCATCAGCAGCACGCCGTTTTGTGGGGCTTGTCCCATCTGTTGCAGATGCTGGTTCATCTGGCTGCGCACGTTCACGATGCGGCTCTCACCCGGGAAGATGCGGGTATAGACGGCACGGATCTCCGCTTTCAGCGCCTTGTCCTGCTCGGTGAGCTGATAGAGCTGCACCCCGCGCTGGCCGAGGGCCACCAGCAGCAACAGACCGGCGGTGATGGCTACCTTGCGCCACTGCAACCAATAGCGGGCATATTCGGTCTGCGGCCGGTAGGGGCCGGTCAGCAGGTTGGCCCGGCAGGTGAGGGCCCCCTTGGCCAGCAGCAGCATGGGGAGTTCAGGCTCCGCCGCCTGCCAGTTGGCGGCGGCAATGGCGGGCACCGGTGTGTGGCTGTGGATGGTGACCGGCTCCGCTTCGGCGGCCAGCAAGATGGCCAGCAGCGGCTCGTCGGCGACGATCCCCTGACAGGGGCCCTGGCGTACCAGCCACTCGCTGCCGAGTTGCAGGGCTGACCAGCCATCAGCGGCCTGTGGCAGCGCCAGCACATCGGGCAGCAGTTGCAGGCTTTTGAGGCCAGCGGCATCGAGCCAGCCGAGCCACTCGGCCATCTTCTGCCGATCCACCGCCATCAGGTCGACCTGTTGCCCTTCGTGGGCCAGCACCACCAGATGGAGCTCGTCCACGTCGGAGGCGATCTGCTCCTCCAGCAGGTAGGGGAGGGCTGCCGCTGACTGGCGGTTGTAGCGACCCGGCAGGGTGACGCGCCGGAAGATCAGATCGCTGCCCGGCACTAGCGTGACCACGGGGCGGCCACCGGCCCGCTCCTGCAGCTCGCCCAGGGCATCGGCCGAGGGCAGGGTGCCGGAGGCGATGATCTCCTGCTCCTGACCGGACCAGACCAGCCAGGTCACGGGTTGTTGTTTATTGGTCCCCAGTCGGATGACCAGACTTTCGCTCACGCATCTCTCTCCTGCGATACCGGTTTGCAAAGGGCGTTGTGCGCCCTGGCAACCGGTGCGCAGCCCGCAGGCTGCATCCAACATCTCTCGTACCCGCAGGCGATGGCCTGCAGGTGCGCTGTTTATTCGGCGCCGCTACTGAGGCGGCGCAGCATGACCAGTTTATTGTCCTTGCCCCGCTGGAACAGGGTTTCGAGCCAGGCCCGGTTGTCGCCGACCTCGGCCACGACTCGGGCTTCGAAGAAGTCGCTCTTGACCACCAGCGCTTCTTTCAGTCCTTTCACCGAATCGACCGGAGCGAGCATGTCCGTCATCAGCTTGCTCTCTTTCCACCCCTTCTGTGGCCGCTCGTTCAGCACCCGCTTGGCGTCATCTAGCCCGATAGTGCCCAGATAGAGGGCAACCAGCAGCTCGGGGCGCTGGGGGGCAAGGGTATTGATATTGATCTTCAACTTGTCGTTAGGCAGGGTGCAGACGTAGGGGGCCAGTTTGGCATAGACCCTGGCTGTCACCCCGCGCACCGCCCTCAGCTCATCCTTGCCCAGCATCCACTGGTTGGCGGTCAGATAGGGTGGCTTGAGCCCCTCGTAATAGGCGTCTTCTGCACCAAGGCTGGAGACCAGCACCGTATCCTTGTCGGTCCAGTCACGAATAGCATCGGTGAGCTGGGCCGCCTCGTAATCATCCATCGCCAGCTGCTTGAGCAGTTCGCGAAACACCTGCACCGGATAGGGCTGCTGCGCCAGCTCCTCGCCGCTTCCCGCCTTGGAGGCCACGCTCAGGCTGTTGAGGTTGAAGCAGGATTGCAGGTCGGTCACCTCGCCCTTGAGCTGGCCATCGTCCACCGGAAACACAGTGTTCTTGCGGGCCCAGTTCTGGCTGAGGTTGACCACCTCGGGGTTGTCCTTGAAATCCTGCGTCAGCACCTTGCTCACCAGCGCTTCCGCCGAGAGGGCATACCACCACGCCTGTTTGCCGGTGGTGATATTGGCGGTGCGGCGCAGCTCAAGCTGCAGGCGGCCGCTCATATTGCTGGCAATGATCACCATCACCGAGAGGATCAGCAGCACCACCAGCAGCGCCATGCCGCGCTGGCGACCGGGAGCGGCGAGATTAGCCCGCATTGGCGTCCCCTCCGTTCTGGCTGTCACCATTACCGCCATTGGTATTGCCGTTGCCGCCGTTGTTCCCGTTATTGCTGTTGTTGCCGCCCCCCTGGTCGGGGTTGCTGCTCTGGCTGTTCTCTTCGGCGCGCTGGCCACCGGCGCCAATCAGGAACTGACGGCGAATGGTGCCGTAATCTTCCAGATCCAGCTCCACTGCCAGCCCGTGGGGCAGCACGCTGCGCTGGGTCCACTCCTCTTTCCAGTTGCCCTTGTCGAAGAAGTAGAGGCGAAACGCCGTGACTCCCGCCAGCACCGGCTGGATGCGCGGCTCGGTGCCGATCACCGGATCCGGATAGAGATAGCTCAGGCGCTCCAGCTTCTGCTCCTTGAGGCGCCAACCGACCCGTTGCAGATGGGAGCGAGGCAGCATGCCGTCCGGGTTGAGCCAGCCACTGCGCATAAAGGCCATGCCCCAGTCATCGCTCTGCTGGCCGAACCGGGAAGCCGCCAGTAGCACCTTGTTGTTCTCCCCCTCGATGCGACCGCTGCGCGGCACCATCTGGGTGATGTCTCGCTCCAGCAGGGTGAAGGCGAGCTGCAATTCGTTGAGGCGGGCCTCCTTGCGCTTGGCTACCTCGTCGCTGGTGAGCACCCCCTGCAGCACCTGATAGGCGCCCATGCTGAGAGTAGCGAAGATGGCGATCGCCACCAGCATTTCGAGCAGGGTAAAACCGGCATGGCCGACGGGGCGAGGCGTGCGGGCGGATAGCTGGGTCATCGGCTGATATAGGTCCGCATCATGGCGACCGGGTTCTCGGCCTTGGCCTCGGTACGCACTTCCATATCGAGTGCCCGGAAGTTGTTGTCGGCGGTGGCGACGCCGCGATAGCGCCAGTACCAGGTGCTGCCCGCCATCTGCTCATCCCCTTCCACCCAGCTGTCGCCGGGCCACTTGTTCTCGAGCTTCTGTTGCACCAGCTGGTTCTCTACCACCCAGGTGGCGAGTGTCTTCTGCTCCAGATAGTTGAGGGCCGAGAGGTGTTCGCTGGCGGTTTTCATTACCGCGAGACCCGCGATGGCAAAGACTGCCAGCGCCACCATCACTTCGAGTAATGTCATGCCCCGTGCGTTCATCGTGCCACCCGTTGCACATGTTGTTGGCACAGAGGTGGCGCCACCATCACTCCTTTCTCAAATAACGTCATACCGCGGGCGTTCATTCGCTCACCTCTTCATCTTCATCACCGGTGAGCAGGGTGAGGCGGCCGAACTCGTCCCCCTTGACGATGCGGGTGTAGCGGGCATCCTCATCCTGCTGGGTGAAGGTGAGCACGAACGGGCTCAGCTCGCCGCCCGGGAAGATGAGCAGCTGTGGCGTGCGCTCCTTCTCGTCGCGCTTCTGTTCGGTTTTCTCGTCGGAGTCCGGCTGCCAGCCAAAGCCTTCCAGCTCCAGCGCCAGCGTCATGTTCTCGGCCAGTTGCACCGGCCCAAGTTGCTTGTCGCCAGTCAGGGCCAGCCACTTGCGATCCTTTGCCTGACGCTGCATAAACTGCCAGCCGTTATCCTCGATGCGAATGCCTACCAGCCGACCATCCATCACCGCGTACTCCTGCGCCAGCTGCAGCGTCGCCATCAGGCGACGCGCCTGCCTGTCCAGCTCCCTATCCCCTCTGGCGCCTCCCATGCTGAGAGTGACGGCGGTGGCCACCAGCCCCATCAGCATGGCGACCAGCAACACTTCCAGCAGAGTAAAGCCGGATTGGCGATGAAAGGAGAGAGATCGCTTCATGCAGTCAGCTCACAAGGAGTGCGGTGGCGGCATATCACTTATTGAAAATCCTTCAGGTTCCAGTTGCCGATGTCGTCATCGGTACCGGCTTCGCCATCCAGACCCATGGAGAAGATGTCGATCTTGCCGAACTGGCCCGGGCTCAGCAGCTGGTACGGGTTGCCCCAGGGATCTTGCGGCAGGCGCTTGATGTAGCCGCCATCGCGGTAGCTGCGCGGCGCCGGATCGATGGAGGGCTTGGCCACCAGCGCATCCAGACCCTGTTCGGTGGTCGGGTAGCGGTTGTTGTCCAGCTTGTACATGTCGAGGGCATTTTCCAGCGCCACGATATCGGAGACCGCTTTCTGCTGGTCAGCTTTCTCCTTGTTACCCATCAGGTTGGGCACCACCAGACTGGCCAGAATGCCGAGGATCACGATGACCACCATGACTTCCAGCAGGGTAAAACCGGATTGACGACGTTTGTTCATGAGTTGCTCCGTAACGAATGAGATGGGATAGCCCATCAGAGAGTGATCACAGGGTGGGTTCGACGGGCCGCCAGCGGCGCCACCGAACACCGGAAACTTACATATTCACCATATTGTTGAGCTCGAGGATCGGCTGCAGGATCGACATCACGATAAACAGCACCACCCCGGCCATGGAGACCACCAGCATGGGTTCGAACACCCCGAGGGCGATATTGACCTGGGATTCAAACTCCCGATCCTGGTTGTCTGCCGCCCGCTCCAGCATGCTGTCGAGCTCGCCGCTCTGCTCGCCGGAGGCGATCATGTGCAGCATCATGGGCGGGAAAATTTTGGTCTCGGTCAGCGACTTGCGCAGACTGGTCCCCTCGCGCACCCGTTCGGCGGCCTCGAGAATGCGCATTCTGGCAAAGTCGTTGGAGAGCACTTCACCGGAGATCTTCATTCCCTCCAGCAGCGGCACCGCACTGGCATTGAGGATGCTTAAAGTACGGGCGAAACGGGCGGTGTTGAGACCGCGGCTGACCCGGCCAATCACCGGCAGGCCGAGCAGCACTTGATGCCAGCGTCGGCGACGCTTTTCATCGGTGAGCCACCAGCGCCAGACAAAGCTGCCAAGGAAGATCAGCAGCAGGAACCAGAGGCCGTAGGCCTGCATCAGTTCGCTGGTGCCGATGAGAAAGCGGGTGGTGCCCGGCAACTGCTGGCCCATGTGTTCAAACTGGGCCACCACCTTGGGCACCACGGCGGTAAGCAGGATCGAGATAACCCCGATAGCCACGCAGGTAAGCACGATGGGGTAGATCATCGCCTGCAGCAGCTTGGTGCGCATATGCTGGCGCTGCTCGGTGTAGTCGGCGAGGCGGTTGAGCACCTTCTCCAGATGGCCCGATTTTTCACCGGCCGCCACCATGGAACGGAACAGCTGGTCGAACACATGGGGGAAGGCCCCCAGCGAGTCGGCCAGTGAATAACCTTCCACCACCTTGCTGCGCACGGTCGCCACCAGAGAGCGCAGGTGGGCCTTTTCGCATTGCTCGGCGACTGCTTTGAGCGCCTCTTCGATGGTGAGCCCGGCCCCCACCAGGGTGGCCAGCTGGCGAGTGATCAGGGCCAGCTCGGCAGTGCTGGCACCGCGCCGAAACAGGGCGAAGCGGGTCGCTTCCCGTTTCGCCTTCTCGGTGGTCTCGTTCACCTCGAGGGGAGTGAGCCCCTGCTCGCGCAGCAGCTGGCGTACCTGACGGGCCGAGTCGCCCTCCATTACGCCGCTCTTGCTGCGCCCCTTGTTGTCGAGGGCCTTGTATTCGAATGCCGCCATCTCAATCTTCCCGGGTCACGCGCAGCACCTCTTCGAGGCTGGTCTGCCCCTTGAGGACCTTGTCGATGCCGTCACGGCGGATGCTGGGGGTGTGGCCGCGGATCAGTCGCTCGATGGCGAGCTCGCCGCTGGCACTGTGAATGGCTTCACGCACCGCTTCGTCGATCACCACCAGCTCGTGAATGCCGGTCCGGCCACGGTAGCCGGTGTGGTTGCACAGCTCGCACCCGACCGGACGCCACACCTGCTGATCGGGGGCCAGCTCGATGCCCATGGCGAGGCGCTCTTGCTCGGTAATGGGGCGCGGGGCGCGGCAATCGGGGCAGAGGGTGCGCACCAGCCGCTGGGCCAGCACAGCCAAGAGCGACGAGGAGAGCAGGAAGGGCTCGATCCCCATGTCCCGCATCCGAGTGATGGCGCCAATGGCGGTGTTGGTGTGCAGGGTCGACATCACCAGGTGACCGGTCAGCGACGCCTGTACCGCGATCTGAGCGGTTTCCAGATCTCGAATTTCCCCCACCATCACCACATCCGGATCCTGACGCAAAATGGCGCGCAAGCCGCGGGCGAAGGTCATATCCACCTTGCTGTTGACCTGGGTCTGGCCCACCCCTTCGAGGTCGTATTCGATAGGGTCTTCCACCGTCAGGATGTTGCGATCCCGCGAGTTGATTTCTGACAGCGCCGCATAGAGGGTGGTGGATTTACCGGAACCGGTCGGGCCGGTGACCAGAATAATGCCGTGGGGCTTGCGAATAAGCTCGCTGATGATGGTGCGGTTGGCCGCGGTCATCCCCAGCTGCTTGAGCTCGAGGCGCACGTTGTTCTTGTCGAGCAGACGCAATACCACCCGCTCGCCGTAGCTGGACGGCATGGTGGAGACCCGCACGTCGACGGCGCGACCGCCGATACGCAACGAGATACGGCCATCCTGCGGTACCCTCTTCTCGGCAATATCCATGCGCGACATCACCTTGATCCGCGAGACCAGCAGTGAGGCCAGCTTGCGATGGGGGCGCAGGATCTCCCGCAGTACCCCATCGATGCGAAAACGGATCACCAGCGCCCGCTCGAAGGTCTCGATATGGATATCGGAAGCCTCTTCTTTTATCGCCTCGCTCAGCATGGCGTTGATGAGGCGAATGATGGGGGCGTCGTCATCGGCGTCCAGCAGATCTTCGCTTTGCGGCAGCTCTTCGGCCAAGGCGAAGAAGTCCATCTCGTTGCCAAGATCTTCCATCAGCTGACGCGCCTCGGAGGAGTCGCGCTGGTAGTGAGCCATCAGCAGCTCTTCGAAGGCGTCGTTGTCGAGTTGCTCAACCGCGAAGCTGCAACCCGCGACCCGCCGCACCTCCAGCAGGGCCTGCGGGGTGACGCCAGGGCGGCACTGCAGCACAGGAGCGCCGTCCCGCTCAATCAGGATCACCCCGAAGTTGCGGGCAAAGACAAAGGGGAGCTCGGGCAGTGGCGCAGGCCCGGCGCTTCCATCCAGATGGTAGGCACTCATCAGGGCTTACTCTGCACAAACGGGGTGGTGGTCTCGACAGTGCTTTGCTGTCTGTTCCGCATCTCGTTGATCTGCTTCTGGATCTCTTTTTGCAGCTCGGGCGACACCATCACATCCTGACCGTAGGCAGGCAATACCTGACGGGCGGGGGAGGTGAGATACCCCTCCTGCGAAGCGGCATTGAGCTGCTCGGCGCGGAACATAGAATATTTGTTGCTGGATATGCCGGAGTAGACGTCTGCATCACGCAAGATGGTTGGCCGGATAAAGACCATCAGGTTGCGCTTGGAGGTGCTGTTGGAGGTGGAGCGGAACAGATAGCCCAGCACCGGAATATCGCCAAGCAGCGGCACCTTGGACACCAACTCCTTGGTCTGTTCGTCCATCAAACCGCCCAGCACCACGGTTTCGCCGCTTTTGACCAGCACCGCGTTCTTGACGGTACGGGTATCGAAGGTGGGGCCAAGGTTTGCTGTCCCCTCTGCGGGCTTGTTTGCTACGCTGGAGACCTCCTGCTCGATGGTGAGCAGCACCGAATCCCCTTCGTTGATCTGCGGGGTCACCACCAGCTTGGTGCCCACTGTCTTGCGTTCGATGGTATTGTAGATGTTGTCGCCGGAGGTGGAGCTTTGCGAGCCGGTCTGGACCGGGACCTCCTGACCGACGTTGAAGGAGGCCTCCTTGTTGTCCATGGTAACGATACTGGGGGTAGAGAGAATATCGTTCTTGGTATTGGAGGCTAGCGCCGTGGCCAGCATGGCCCAGTCGCCGTGATAGAAACCGGCAGCCATGCCGTTAAAGTTTTCCAAAAGTTTACTGGCTGCAGTCGAATCACCGTTCTGGTAATCCTTGCCGGCCGCAATGACGCCGCCGAGGGGGAGGCCGGTGTTGGTGAACTGGGTGCCGCCGCCATTGGCATTGCCCCACTGGACGCCAAGGTTGAGGCCATCGCTGTCCGCTATCTCAACGATGATCGCCTCCACCAGCACCTGGGCGCGGCGGATATCGAGCTTGGCCACCACCTGCTCCAGTTCGGACATCACGTCCGGCTGGGCGGTGATGACCAGCGCATTGGTGGTCTCGTCGGCTGAAATGGCCAGCTTGCCTCCGCCGATGCTGGCGCCACCTGTGGTTGCGCCGCCGCCCTTCTTGTCGGCCTCGATGCTGGAGCTGACCCCCTTGAGCACCTCGACCATGTCTTTGGCCTTGCCATATTTGAGGTAGAAGACCCGGGTGTTGCCCTGGCTTTGCAGGTCGCGGTCGAGCTGGCGCACCATCTGGATGATGCGGGCGCGCGCTTTCGGCTCACCACTCACCACCACCGAGTTGGTGCGCTCGTCGGCCACCACCTTGGGGGAGAGCAGCAGGGAGGCGGTGCCGCCCTGCGGGTTGCCATCCTTGTTGAGGTTGGTCACCAGCCGTACCATTTCCCCCGCCGAGGCAAACTTGAGCTTGATGATGTCCACATCCTGATCGCCGGCGCGGTCGACCCGGTTCACCACCTCTACCAGACGGTTGACCACGGCGGCGCGGCCGGTGATCAGCAGCACGTTGGAGGGCTCGTAGTGCACCACGTTGCCACCACCGGCGTTGTCGTTGAGTTGGCGCAGCAGCGGCGCCAGTTCACGGACCGAGACGTTGCGCACCGGCACGACACGGGTCACCATCTCGTCGCCGGAGCCCGGGTTGCTGCCATCCACCACCGGAATGGCGGAGGTTTTGGCATCCCGCGAGCGCAGCACCTTGAGCACCCCGTTGTCCATCGGTACCACGGCAAAGCCGTAGACGTCGAGCACGCTCAGGAAGAACTGGTAGTACTGCTCCTCATTGAGCAGGTCGTAGCTGCGCACGTTGATCTTGCCGCGCACCGAGGGCTCTATGATGATGGTTTTATTGAGGTTCTTGCCCACCGTATTGATGAACTCTTCAATGTCGGCGTTCTTGAAACTGGCAGAGTATTCGGTGGCCCAGGCTGAGCCCGCCATCATCAGTGCCGCTGCGATAGTGGCCAGACGCCAGCTTTTCCCTTTAGTGGTCATTATTGGTACGACTCCAAATCATTATTCTGACAAGCGCACATAGATGTCGAACTGTTCGCCCTGTCGCTCGACGGTCACTGTCATTTCCGTTGCGCCAGCCATCTGCTGCATCGCCTGCATGGCTTGCATGTTGTCCCGTAAATCCAGCCCGTTGATGCTGATGGCCAGGTCATTGGCCTGCAGCCCGCTCTGGTTGAAAAACTCAGGATTGCTGCCCGGGTTGAGGCGATAGCCGGTCATGCGACCATCCACCTGAACCGGTGAAATATTGAGGTAATCGGTGATCTTGCCCGGATCGGCCATCAGCTCGCTGCGTAGGGAGCCAAGGGGGGCAGCGTTGGTCTGCGGCAGCGGCTTGCCATACTCCTCGCCATCCAGCATCAGGGTCTCGTCGCGGCTATCCCGCTCGATGATCACCCGATCCGGATAGACCTGCCGGATCCGCGCCTGGGTGCCGTCAATCATGTCACCGACCCCATAGGAGTTCTGGATGCCGGACATGGCGATGATGGCGATGGATTTGGCGGGATCCGAGCTGGCCAACACCCCGTTGAGCTGGGCATTGAGCTGGGTACGCGGCGCATTGGCGGCCACGGCGGCTTTGGCCTGTGCCTTGGGGATCGCCTTGCCAAACAGCGCCAGTCGGCTTACCTCGCCCAGTTCAAGGCGCGGGTTGTTCTCGCCGCTGACCGCCACGGCGGAGGGTTGCCACGGTTGGCTGGTTTGCGGGCTTGCCAGGGTGAGCAGACGCCAGGTGAGGGCGGCGCTCTGCTGGGCCAGCATGATCAGCAGCGCCAGAAAGGCCACCTGGGTGACTCTGGTCATGGGAAGCCGCCGGCACTGGGCCAGCAGCATGGTCAAGATGTCATCCCTGAATCGTAGCGTCATATTAATCAACAAATTCCAGGCTCTGGGGCGGCTGCGTATTGTGTACGGCCGGTGGCTGTGACACAACGGGTCCGGGCGCACCAAACCGTAAAAATGGATATTTCATCACACCGTAAACCTTTGAATGCTCACAAAAGTGGCACTCAGGTGAGGTGCATCCTGCTTGCCAGCGAACATTAGGGTACGGTACGTACTCACCCTCGCCAATCCTGCAGCGCCTTGAGGGTCACGCTCTGTCCGGCGACCTGAAGCACTATGTATTGCTGGTCGATGGTCGCGAGCACGACTCCCGGGGCGATTTCGCTCCCCTCCCGGTATTCCCGGCCATTGAGCACTACGGCGCGCTTGGCGGGGTTGGAGGAGAATACATGAGAGCCATAGCTCAGCTGTGGCACCTGCTGGCGCACCGACTGGGGCGCCGAGCCCAGCGCCATCAACTGGGCCGGTTGCACGTTCTGGCTAGTGGCGTGTGGCGTCTCCTGCAATGGGGTTTCATTGAGGGCTTTCATCAGCTGCTCGGCCAGACTCAGCGTGGGGGTATTCCCCTGACTCACCCCCTCGTTTTTGGCCACGGCTCTGGGTTGTACCACCGGCTCCGGCAGGGGCGGGGGCAGTGGACGGGTCACCATTGCCTTGGGTTCGACCCGCACGAAGGGCGGAGTGATCACCTCTTTCACCTCCACCTTCTCCTCGATGGGGCGCAGGTGGAGCAGATGCCAGCCATAGTTGGCGCCCGCCCCCAGCAACAGGGCCAGGGGTGCCAGCAGCCAGCCGATGCGGCGTGGGCTGCGCTCCTCTTCCCGGGGCATGGGCAAGCCCATGGCCGGAATATGGGCGGAGAGTTGCGGTTGCTGCGCACGGCGCAGCGCCTTGAGCAGGGTAGACATCAGGAGGCCTCCTCCAGTCTGGGCATGGGTTCACCGGAGAGGGCGTTGAGACGCAGCAGGGTGTTGCTGCCCGCGATGCCATCAGGGGTGAGCCCCTGATCTCGCTGGAACTGCTGCAGCTTGTTCTTGAGCTCGCCATCGAAACGGCGCACCTTGCGCTCGGGTTGTTGCAACGCACGGCTCAGGGCGTTGTCGAGCCACTGGATCTGGGTCTGACCGGCATTGCTGGCGATCAGGCTGACGCCCCCTTTGGGCATGCGCCAGAGCAGGGTGTAGCTGCCGCCCCAGTTGTCGCTGAGCCACTGGCGATCCACCTGCCAGCTCTGGTCACCGATCATCAGGCTGGCTTTGTTCGGCCCCAGATTGACCAGGGTCGCATAGTAGAGGCCGCCAGTCTGGTCAGTGAGCGTGATCATGGCGGGATACTGCAGGGCGCGCAGCTCGTCGAGGCTTGCCTCTCCCTCCTGACAGCGCAGACCGGCACGGGGGGCATTGTCACAGGTTGCCTCGAACGGTTCCGGTTCATAACCCCAGACCCGATAGAGATTCTGCATGGCGCTGTCGGGGTCGATGGCCTGATTGATCGCCTCGGTCAGCTGCTCCTGCTGCTCGGCGGTCTCGTCGATGGTGACCGGCACCTCGACCTTGACTACCGGACGGGTGGGGAACACGCCGAAAAATTGCCAGCCCCACCAGCCTGCGGCCACCAGCAGGGAGCCCGCCAGCGTCACCATCAGACCGGAGGCCCAGCTTCCTTCGTCCCGAACGCCATTGACCTCGAAGGCAGCCTGGCTGATATCGCTGTGGACAATCTTGTAGCTGCCACGGGCGAAAGCGGCGATCAGGGCGCGGTCGCAGATGAGGTTGATGAAACGGGGGATGCCGCCACTCAGGCGATGAAGCGTCTTGATGGCGCGCGGGGTGAAGATGGGTTGTACGCAGCCTGCAACTTGCAGCCGGAAGCGGACGTAGGCATCTACATCGGTGGCGGAGAGGGGCAGCAGGTGGTAGCGGGCGGTGATGCGCTGGGCCAGTTGGCGCAGCAGGGGTTGGCGCAGCATCTGTTGCAGCTCGGGCTGACCGATCAGCACCACCTGCAGCAGTTTTCGTTCGTCGGTTTCGAGGTTGGTGAGCAGACGCAGCTGCTCCAGTACGCCGGGCAGCAGGTGCTGCGCCTCATCCACCAGTACCACGCTGCGCTTGCCTGCCGCCAGGTTGGCCAGCAGGTGATCGCGAATAAGGTCGAACAGCCGCTTGATCCCGGCATCTTCGGGATAGGGGAGTTGAAACTCGTCACAGATGGCGGCCAGCAGATCCCGTTCGGTCAGAGAGGGGTTGAGGATATAGGCGATCTCGGTCTCGGCGGGCAGCTGTTGCAGCAGGCAGCGGGAGACCGTGGTCTTGCCGGTGCCCACTTCGCCGGTTAGTAGCACAAAGCCGCCGCCATCCTGCAATCCGTAGCTGAGATGGGCCAGAGCCTCCCCGTGCCGCTCGCTCATGTAGAGATATTTGGGATTGGGCGAGATGGAGAACGGGTGTTCCGAGAGGCCAAAGAACTGTGTGTACATGAGGGATTCTTTTGTGACCGGTTACAGGTAAAAATGTCTCCGGATGATAGCAAACCTCGCACTCATTGGAAGCTATCCGAGTGGACAAGAGACAAATGACGGCACTTTCCCTTCATCTTGTGATCCAGAGTCGGGATTGTGCCGCTCAAATGGTCAAAAAATAGCGGTGATTTGCAAAAATAAGTTTATTGTCAACAGCTTGGGGAGGCGAAGTTTTCACCTGTCGGTTCGTTAACGGGTTTGCCGACTCAGCGATGATCCTGAAATTTGGCCGCTATCTCCTTGAACTGCGCCTCGCAGGCGAGAAACGCCTTGACTATGTTCGGGTCGAAATGACTGCCGCTCCCTTTCACGATGATCTCCTTCGCGTCCTCATGGCTGAAGGCGGGTTTGTAGACCCGTTTCGAGATGAGGGCATCGTAGACATCCGCTACCGCCATCAAACGCCCGGAGAGGGGAATATCCTCACCCGCCAGCCCTGCCGGATAGCCGCTGCCATCCCACTTCTCGTGGTGGGTGAGGGAGATCTCCCGCGCCAGCCGCAGGAAGGAGTTGGAGCCCAGCTGCGCCTCGGCACTCGCCAGCGCATCGGCGCCGATCTGCGGGTGGCGCTTCATGATGGCGAACTCCTCGTCGGTCAGCTTGCCCGGTTTGAGCAGGATGGCATCGGGAATGCCCACCTTGCCCACATCGTGCAGGGGAGCCGACTTGAACAACAGGTCGATGGTGGCGTCATCGAGCTGATAGCGATCCCAATCACTGCGACTGAGGTATTGCGCCAGCGCCTTCACATAGTGCTGGGTGCGAATGATATGGGCGCCGGTCTCGTTGTCCCGGGTCTCTGCCAGCGAGGCGAGGCCGAGGATGGCCACGTCGCGGGTCAGGTTGAGCTCGTCACTGCGGGATTTCAGCTCGCCGATCATCTGATTGGTGCTGGCGGCGATAAGACCGAACTCGTCATCCCGGGTGACCGGCACCCGGGCGTCGAAGTCACCGCACTGTACTCTGGCCATTGTGCGGGTCTGCTGGCGCAGGGATAGGCCGAGATTGCGACCATAACCGTGAATAATGAGGGCGAGATAACAGAAGGTCACCGTCATTACGAAGGCGATCTCCCACAGGATGTAGTGCTGGGCATCGACCCTCGGCAGGCTGCGCTCCACCGTCACCAGCCACTCCAGATCCTTGTTGAACAGCAAGAAGAAGACCCCCCCCAGCAGGGTGAGGGTCGCCAGGGTAAAGAGGGTGAACTTGCGTGGCAGCGGCATGGCCAGCGGGTGGCTCAGTGCCAGGCTCTGCTCGGCTTGCCGTGTTCTGGCCCGATTCCAATCCCGCTCCAGGGTCAGATCGGCCGCCACCAGAAAGCCGAGGGTGGTCATCCCCAGCAGCACCTTGAGGTGACTCTCCAGCGGGAAGTCGTGGGCCAGAGCGTTGTAGCCCGACAGCAGCAGTGCTCCCAGCAGGTAGAAACCCACCTCCAGTCCAAACCCGTCCAGCCCGTTGAGCGCCAAGGGCCGACTTGAGAGCAGCCAATTGCGCACGGCGAACATGATGGCGAACGTCACCAGGGTCGGCCCCAGCAACTGGGGCAGGGTGAGACTCTCGAGAAACGGGCAAACCTGCCAGCCATAGAGACAAAATAGTGACAGGGTTACCCCGTAGTGCAGGGCGCAGCGCCCCGTGATCCTCTGCATATTCCCACCCATGTTGCTGGTTGTTGTTATGTCGGCGGGAGGCCCGCCATTACAGGCGCCGCAGCAGTAGGCTACCGATGGAGTAGCCTGCGCCAAAGGAGCACAGTACGCAGCGGGCTCCCGCAGGAAGGTCGCGATTGTACAGATGAAACGCGATGATGGAACCCGCCGAGCTGGTATTACCATAGCTATCAAGAATGACCGGCGCCTCCTGCTGGCTGGCATCGTGGCCCAGCAGCTTGCGGCCGATGAACTGGTTCATGGTGAGGTTGGCCTGATGGAGCCAGAGCCGGTTCAGGCTCTCGGCGGGCCAGCCCTGCTCATCGAGCTGGTTGGCTATCTGCTCGCACACCAGCGGCAACACCTCCTTGAACACCTTGCGCCCCTGCTGGCGGAACAGCTTGTCGTCGCCGTAGCGGGTGCGCGGGCTCAGCCGGTTCAGAAAGCCGAAGTTGTTGCGGATGTTGTTGGAGTATTGGGTCACCAGCTTGCTGGCTACCAGTTGCCACGGATTGGCCACCTTGCAATCGGCCTCCCGCTCCAGCAGCACCGCGGTGCAGGCATCGCCGAAGATAAAGTGGCTATCCCGATCGCGAAAATTGAGGTGCCCCGAGCAGATCTCCGGATTGACTACCAGCGCCAGTTTGGCGCTGCCTGCCGCCAGCATGTCGGCGGCTGTCTTGATCCCGAAGGTGGCAGACGAGCAGGCCACGTTCATGTCAAAGGCCATGCCGCTCGCCCCCAGATAGTGCTGCAGCTCGATGGCCAGCGCCGGGTAGGGGCGCGGCATGTTGGAGGCGGCGACGATCACCAGATCGATCTCGCCAGGCTCGCGGCCGGCGGCGATCAGTGCCTGCTCGGCGGCGGCCACCGCCATCTCCACCATGATGGAGGGCATCTCATCGGGCCGCTCCGCCATCAGCGGTTGCATGATGTCGGGGTTGAGCACACCCTCTCGGCTCACCAGATAACGACTCTTGATGCCGGAGGCCTTCTCGATGAACTCGCAGCTGGAGTGCTGCTTGGCGGGAAGCTGGCCGGCATCGATGGCGGAGGCGTTCTCCTCGTTGTAGAGATCCACATACTGGTTGAAGGCGGCTACCAGCTCTTCATTGCTGACGGCAAAGGGTGGGGTATAGAGGCCTGAGCCACTGATCACGATAGAGGTCATCTTTGCTCCTCGCCGGGTGCGTTCCCGGCTTGTCGGTTTATAGGGGTGAGAGGGTTACAGCTGGTCAATCGCCGCAGCGAGACCCGCCAGGGTCAGCGGATGCATCCGTCCGCCAACCACGTCATTCATCAGTTTGATGGAGGGATGCCAGAGCCACTCCCGCCGCGGGGTGGGGTTTATCCACACCAGTTTGGGAAAGTGCTGCTGCAAGCGGGTGAGCCACACCTGACCCGACTCCTCGTTCCACTGCTCGACACTGCCGCCCGGCCAGGTGATCTCGTAGGGGCCCATGGTGGCATCCCCCACCAGGATCACCCGGTAGTCGCTGCCGTAGGTGCGCAGCAGCCGCAGGGTATCGAACCGCTCCTCAAAGCGGCGCTCGTTATCTTTCCAGACGAAGTCGTAGAGGCAGTTGTGAAAATAGAAGTACTCCAGATGCTTGAATTCATGGCGCAGGGCAGAGAAGAGACGCTGCACCTCGGCCACGTGGGCATCCATGGAGCCTCCCACATCGAAGAAAACCAATAGCTTCACCCCGTTGTGGCGTTCGGGCCGCAGCTTCACATCGAGCCAACCCTGCCGGGCAGAGCTTTTTATGGTGTCGTCGAGGTCCAGCTCGTCGGGATTGCCTTTGCGCACCCAGCGTCTGAGTTTGCGCAGCGCCAGCTGGATGGCCCGTTGCCCCAGCGGTGAATCGTCGCTGAAGTTGCGATAATGTCTGGCCTCCCACACCTTGACCGCCTTGCCATGCTGCCCCTCTCCACCCATGCGCACCCCCTCGGGGTGAAAACCGCCATGGCCAAACGGGCTGCTGCCGCCGGTCCCTACCCACTTGTTGCCGCCGGCGTGGCGCTCTTTCTGCTCGCTTAAGCGCTGGTTAAGGGTTTCAAGCAACTTGTCGAGTCCGCCGAGGGATTTGAGCAGCGCCTTCTCCTCTGGGCTCAACAGCCGTTCGAACTCCTTGCGCAGCCACTCCTCGGGCAGGCTCTCCGGCAGCAGGGGGATGGCGTCCAGCCCCTCGTAGTATTCGGCGAAGGCGCGATCGAAGCGATCGTAGTGGGCCTCGTCTTTTACCAGAAGGCAGCGGGAGAGTTGGTAGAACTCGTCCATATCGACAGCGACCAGCCTGGCAGCCAGCGCGGCGTGCAAGTCCAGCAGTTCGCGCAGGCTGCACGGGAGCTTGTGGCGGCGCAGGTGGGTAAAAAAGTCGATCAGCATGAGTCAGCTGCCGCGCCGGGCCAAAAAGGCGATCTTCTCGAATAGATGCAGATCCTGCTCGGTCTTGAGCAGAGCACCGTATAGCGCGGGCACCAGCTTGCCGGGCTCGCGGGCGCGCATCGCCTCGGGGGCGATATCGTCGGCCAAGAGCAGGCGGATCCAGTCCAGCAGCTCGGAAGTGGAGGGCTTCTTGCGCAGCCCCTCTACCTCGCGCAGCTCGAAAAAGAGATCCATCGCCTCGCCGAGCAGGTTCTCCTTGAGGTCGGGGTAGTGGAGTTTGACGATGGCCTGCATCTCGGCCTTGTCGGGGAAGCGGATGTAGTGGAAGAAACAGCGGCGCAGGAAAGCGTCCGGCAACTCTTTTTCATTGTTGGAGGTGATGATGACCACCGGCCGCTGGCGCGCCCTGACTCGCTCGCCGGTCTCATAGACGTCGAACTCCATCCGATCCAGCTCCAGCAGCAGATCGTTGGGGAATTCGATGTCGGCTTTGTCGATTTCGTCGATCAGCAGCACAGGTCGCTGCTCGGCGCTAAAAGCCTGCCACAACTTGCCTTTACGAATGTAGTGACTGATATCGGCCACTCTGGGGTCGCCGAGCTGGGAGTCGCGCAGCCGGGCCACCGCATCATATTCGTAGAGTCCCTGTTGAGCCTTGGTGGTGGACTTGATATGCCAGGCAATGAGATCGGTGCCAAGATGGTCGGCGACCGCTTCTGCCAGCACCGTCTTGCCGGTGCCCGGTTCCCCTTTGATCAGCAGCGGTTTTTCGAGGGTGATGGCGGCATTGACCGCCATCTTCAATGCATCGGAGGCGAGATACTGGCTGCTTCCTGAAAATCCCATAACGTCGGTTCCTTTGGCGATTGGCGCCCGGAGTCAGGGGCCAGAGAGAATAAGCTCTATATGTTGTAATACCATATGGTTATAACGAATAGTCACTTCTCATTCAGAAACCACAGGGTAATCTTGTTTCATCGTCGTAACAAACACAGGGATAGCGCCATGAGCAAAATTTTTGAGGACAACAGCCAGACTATCGGTCACACCCCGCTGGTTCGTCTCAACCGTGTTACCAAAGGCCGCGTGCTGGCCAAGATCGAGAGCCGTAACCCCAGCTTCAGCGTCAAGTGCCGGATCGGTGCCAACCTGATCTGGGATGCCGAGAAGCGCGGCATCCTGACCAAGGGTAAGGAGATCATCGAGCCCACCAGCGGCAACACGGGTATTGCTCTGGCCTTTGTCGCGGCAGCTCGCGGCTATCCCATCACCCTGACAATGCCGGCCACCATGAGTCTGGAGCGCCGCAAGCTGCTCAAGGCACTCGGTGCCAATCTGGTGCTGACCGAAGGGCCCCTCGGCATGAAAGGGGCCATTGCCAAGGCCAACGAGATCCTCGAGTCCGAGCCGGGCAAGTATGTGTTGCTGCAACAGTTTGAAAACCCGGCCAACCCGGAGATCCACGAAAAGACCACCGGCCCCGAGATCTGGGATGCCACTGACGGTGAGGTGGATGTGTTCGTGGCCGGGGTCGGCACCGGCGGCACCATTACCGGTGTCTCCCGTTACCTGAAGCAGACTAAAGGCAAGGCCGTGGTCTCTGTCGCGGTCGAACCGGCCGAGTCGCCGGTCATCAGCCAGAAGCTGGCCGGGGAAGAGATCAAACCGGGCCCCCACAAGATCCAGGGGATCGGTGCCGGCTTTATCCCGGGTAACCTGGACCTCTCCCTCATCGATCGGGTGGAGAAGGTGACCAGTGACGAAGCCATCGAGATGGCCCGTCGCCTGATGGAGGAGGAGGGGATCCTGGCCGGTATCAGCTCCGGTGCTGCGGTGGTGGCTGCCAGCCGTCTGGCCGAGCTGCCGGAATTTGCGGGCAAAACCATAGTGGTCATCCTGCCGAGCGCGGCGGAGCGTTACCTCTCCAGCGCCCTGTTTGCCGGGGTGTTCAGCGAGCAGGAACTGCAGCAGTAACTGATCGGAATCTTTCAAAACAGCGGCGCTCCCAGGAGCGCCGCTTCTTTATGGGCTAGACTCAACCCCTGTTAGTGTCACTTGATCCTTATTTTTTGGGGTAAAATAACAAGTTCCGGAGTGAGAAAAAAAGCAGACATTCCGCTCTAAATCTCATATCCTGTGCGGCGTCACGCGGTGTTTGCTGGCTGGGTATCACAAAGTAACAAAGTGTTATTTTTCGTTATAAAATAATTTCAGGCCAGTCCTGATGCGGCTTGTAGCCCAATAACTGAAAATTGCCAACCAGCGCGCCGATTACTGCACAGAAACTTGACCTGGATTAAACCATTGCGGGTCTGCTTTCGTTACTTTACAACATATCCATACTGACACGGTGGGTCAGGTTGCTTCAAAAACGACCAATCCACCAAAAAATATCAATAATATGGGGTGAAACCATGTACGAGAAGTCTGTTGTTATTACTGCTGAAAACGGCCTGCACACCCGTCCGGCAGCTCAGTTCGTGAAAGAAGCCAAAGAATTCCAAAGCGAGATCACTGTGGTCTCCGGTGGCAAGTCCGCCAGCGCCAAGAGCCTGTTCAAGCTGCAGACCCTGGGCCTGACCAAGGGTACCAACGTAACTATCCAGGCTGACGGCCCGGATGCTCAGCAAGCTGTTGAGAAGCTGGTTGCCCTGATGGACGAGCTGGAGTAATCCAGCTTTAGATTCCTCCCCCACAGTCGTTTTAATAGGAAGGATTATGATATCTGGCATTCTTGCGTCCCCCGGTATCGCATTCGGTAAGGCGCTTCTTCTTAAAGAAGATGAAATCGTTATCAATCAGGGCAAAATCTCTGCTGACCAGATTGATGCCGAGATCAACCGTTTCCTCGAAGCTCGTACCAAGTCAGCTACCCAGCTGGAAGCCATCAAAGAGATGGCCGGTCGCACCTTCGGTGAGGAAAAAGAGGCCATCTTCGAAGGCCACATCATGCTGCTCGAAGATGAGGAGCTGGAAGGGGATATCAAATCCTTCATCAAAGAGAACAAGGCTTCCGCTGACAAAGCCATCTATGAGGTGATCGAACAGTACGCCAAGATGATGGCCGAGCTGGATGACCCTTATCTGCGCGAACGCGCTACCGACTTCCGTGACATCGGTACCCGTCTGGTCAAGAACGTACTGGGCATCGCCGTTGTCAACCTGAGCACCATCGACGAAGAGGTGATTCTGGTCGCCAAAGACCTGACCCCGTCTGAAACCGCTCAGATTAACCTGAAATATGTGCTGGGTTTCGTCACCGACATCGGTGGCCGTACCTCTCACACCTCCATCATGGCCCGCTCCCTGGAGCTGCCGGCCGTGGTAGGCACCAACGACATCACCGAGCGCGTCAAGAACGGTGACATGCTGGTGCTGGATGCGATCAACAACCAGATCATCATCAATCCGACCGCTGAACAGCTGACCGAAGCCAAGAAGTTCCAGGCTCAGTTCCAGGCCGAGAAAGATGAGCTGGCTAAGCTGAAAGATCTGCCTGCCATCACGCTGGATGGTCACCAGGTTGAAGTGTGCGCCAACATCGGTACCGTCAAGGATACCGAAGGTGCCATCCGTAATGGCGCCGAAGGCGTGGGTCTGTACCGTACCGAGTTCCTGTTCATGGATCGTGACGCGCTGCCGACCGAAGAAGAGCAGTTCAAAGCCTACAAAGAAGTGGCCGAAGCGATGCCGGATCAGCCGATCATCGTGCGTACCATGGACATTGGCGGCGACAAAGAGCTGCCCTACATGAATTTCCCGAAAGAGATGAACCCCTTCCTGGGCTGGCGTGCCGTGCGTATTTTCTTCGACCGCGAAGACATCATGCACGCTCAGCTGCGGGCCATTCTGCGCGCCTCTGCCTTCGGCAAACTGCGCATCATGTTCCCGATGATCATCTCTGTCGAAGAGTTCCGTAGCCTGAAAGCTACCGTAGAGACGCTGAAAGCCGAACTGCGTGCCGAAGGCAAAGCCTTTGATGAATCCATCGAAGTGGGTATCATGATCGAGACCCCGGCCGCTGCCGTGATG
Source organism: Aeromonas sp. DNP9 (assembly GCF_001728955.1). NCBI lineage: Bacteria > Pseudomonadati > Pseudomonadota > Gammaproteobacteria > Aeromonadales > Aeromonadaceae > Aeromonas > Aeromonas sp. DNP9. Next base: position 149,489 of record NZ_LYSQ01000006.1, read on the forward strand.
GCTCATCATCTGGCCAAGGAAGTGGATTTCTTCAGTATCGGTACCAACGACCTGACCCAGTACACCCTGGCTGTCGATCGTGGTAACGAGATGATCTCCGCCATGTACAACCCGCTGTCACCCTCCGTCCTGACCCTGATCAAGATGGTTATCGATGCGTCCCACGCCGAAGGCAAGTGGACCGGTATGTGTGGTGAACTGGCTGGTGACGAGCGCGCTACCCTGCTGCTGCTGGGTATGGGTCTGGATGAGTTCTCCATGAGCGCCATCTCTGTACCGCGTATCAAGAAGCTTATCCGCAACACCAACTTCGAAGATGTGAAGGCAATGGCTGATCAAGCACTGAGCTTTGCCACCGCCGCTGAAATCGAAGCATGCGTAGATAACTTTATTAAGCAGAAGGCAGTCTGCTAAGATCGGCTGCAAACAGCGACAAATCATCTCTAGGAGCTTTATATGGGTCTGTTTGATAAACTGAAGAAACTGGTTTCCGACGATAGCTCTGACACCGGCGGCATCGAAATCTTTGCTCCGCTGTCTGGCGAAATCGTGCCGATCGAAGATGTGCCTGACGTTGTCTTCGCCGAGAAGATCGTTGGTGACGGTATCGCCATCAAGCCGGCTGGCAACAAGATGGTTGCTCCGTGCGACGGCACCATCGGCAAGATTTTTGAGACCAACCACGCGTTCTCTCTGGAATCCGACTCCGGTATCGAGCTGTTCGTTCACTTCGGTATCGACACCGTTGAACTGAAAGGCGAAGGCTTCAAGCGTATCGCTCAGGAAGGTCAACAGGTCAAGCGCGGCGACACCATCATCGAGTTCGATCTGGCCGTTCTGGAAGCGAAAGCCAAGTCTACCCTGACTCCGGTTGTCATCTCCAACATGGACGAGATCAAAGAGCTGATCAAAATGACTGGTGCCGTGACTGTGGGCGAGACCCCGGTTATCCGTATCAAGAAGTAATGCCCGGCTGGCTCACGCCAGTTGCGCAGTAAAAAACCGAAGCTTTGTGCTTCGGTTTTTTTATGGCCGCGAGTCGGCTTTCCATTCTGGTTACCACTCTATTCCATCGAGATGACAACCCGGTTACGGCCCTGATCCTTGGCCTGATAAAGGGCCCGGTCTGCCATCATCAGCAGATAGTCGATGCCCTCCTGCCCCTTCATGCTGGCACACCCCAGACTGATGGTGAGGGATAGCTGATCCCCCTGCCATGGCAAGCGGGTGGTAGTGACATGCTGGCGCAGCTGTTCGGCGCGCCGTGCCGCCTGGTCAATATCGCAACCAGGCAGGATCAGCAGGAACTCCTCTCCACCCCAACGGGCCAGACTCTCTCCCGGCAACAGCTGGCTCGCCATGGCGTGGGCGACGGCGCAGAGCGCGGCATCACCCGCAGGGTGGCCATAGCGGTCATTGACCTGTTTGAAATGGTCGATATCTCCCAGCACCACGGAGAGGGGCTCACCTTGCAACCAAAGGGCCTGCAACTGTTGCTGGGCGCCACGCCGATTGGTCAGTTCGGTGAGCGGATCGGTGCAGGAGAGGCGGCTCACCTCCTCCACCATGCACTGCAGGTCGTGGATATCGCGAAAGGTGACGATATGGCCATCCGGGATGGCATCGGCTCCCAGCTGGGCAGTGACGATAAACCAGCGCGACTGACCGCTTTTGCAGCGGATCAGCGCAGGCATCTCGGCGACCTCCAGCCCTTGCGACAAGCTCTGTTCCACTTGGGAGTGCCAAGAGTCGATGATGGTGCGGCGATACCCTTCATCCGGGTAGGCGACCTGAAACCAGGAGGCCATGTCCGGCAGATCGTCAAGGTTGTAGCCCAGCTGCTCAATAAAGGCTTTATTCAGAAAGCGGTGGCGCCGCTGCGGGATCATGTCGGGTGAGTAGTCATCGTGACGGGCAATGGATTCTGACACCAGAATAGGCAGCGGGATCACATCGAAGGAGCGAAACAGGATCTGTTGCAGTTCTCGGTCATTCATAGGAAAAGCGGCTCCACGATGCATCTTTTGCATGCTTTACCATAGGTCAGACCTGTGTGGCGGTAAACCGATTTATAGCGGTTCCATCACTGGATTTTCAGCCAATAGCAAACGCGAAAAAGAGTCGGTGTTGCTTGCTGCGACAGTGCCGAGTGAAAGCTGGTTGGGCAGGGGGGAGGAGCAATAAGATCAAAAAAGCCCACATGGTCAGGCACATGCGGGTCGGGAAAAACCAGACCGGGTAAAACAGATACTTCCTGTGTCGGTCATCTTCAGCTCAGGTGGATGTGGTCCATCTGCTGGAGCTTTTCGGGCCAGGGCCCCTGCTGATGGTCACCAAATCTTCACACGCTCGGAAGGTGGCAGATAGAGCTTGTCTTCCGGTTTGATGGCAAAGGCGTGGCAGAACGCCGGCATGTCATCCGGTATCCGTGTCTGAGCCAGCGCAATGAGGCTGACGATCATGCTGCGTTGCTGTTTCATCGTGAGTGTCCTGTATGGGATGCCTGTGGTGAATTGGCTGTAACCGCTGGCCAATCAGCTGCGAACGACCGAGAGGAAGCGCCCGTCGTGATTGAAGGTGCAGGTAAAGTCGACCGCATCATCGTCGGTCTCGTACTGGCCATAGACCTTGTATCTCTGGCCACTCTCTTCTGCCGACTCGGTGGTGATATCGCGCGGGGAAACATGGAATTTGCTGGCCGCTTCCCCCGAGCAGTAACGGGGCATCTTGCTGGTGGCCATATGCTGGTCATCGCTATCGTCATGCTGGCCATCATGCTCGTGTTTGTTATCGCTGTGCTTTTTCCCGGCGTAATAGCCAGCGGCGCCGATGGCCCCCAGCGCAGCTGCACCTATCAGGACTTTCTTGGTGTCCATATTCTGGCAGCCGCTTAATGCCAGACAGGCGGCTATTCCCATTACCATCAAGGGGTGTTTCATCTCTCGGATCCTTTCAATTATCAAATGAGCAAGTCGGTGTCAGCCGGGCGGTGGTCACTGGGCCCGGCGCTGGAATGGCGCCACTTTGCAATGGTCAGGATGAAGAGGACACTCAAATAAAATTAAAAAAAGTTATAAAAGTCCGGGAGCCGGAGCGAGCGCGGTATGGGGGGCGCGGTGAGGGGAGAAGGGCGCAGGTTTCATCCATGCGGTAAGTAGTGGTGTGGGGCAAGTGTTTGTTTTTATACTTTTATTTCTCTTTATATTTTATCAAGAGTGGTGGCTGCCTGTTGTGCGGCGGCCAGCCATGCTGGCGGTGGATAGCCGTCTCTATCTTCATAAACAGGGCATAAAAAAGCCGCTCACCAGGGTGAGCGGCTGTTGCCATCAGATTCATGCAGTTCGCTATCAGGCTGGCTGCTTGCCATCTTCCGCGGGCGGCGGCAGGGCGGCGGAGTTGGACTCCACCTTCTGCTCTTCGCCCTGCATGTTCTTGATGTAGACATCCATTTGGTTGAAGGCGATCTCGATGCCGTTCTCGCGGAACAGCTGGTCGATCTTGCGGTTCAACTCGTCTACCGCCGGGTTGCGATCCCCCAGTTCGCTCACGAAGAAGCGCAGCTCGTGATCCAGAGTGCTGGCGCCAAAGGTGAGGAAGTAGACGATGGGTGCCGGGTCTTTCAGCACGCGGCTGTTTTCGTCGGCCGCCTGTTTCAGCAGGGTGCGGGTCAGCTCCAGATCCGAGCCGTACGCCACGCCCACCCGCACGATCACCCGGGTGACTGTGTCACTCAGGGACCAGTTGATGAGCCGTTCTGTCATCAGCTGCTGGTTGGGGATGATCACCTCTTTGCGGTCGAAGTCGGTCAGGGTGGTGGCGCGAATGCGGATCCGCGAGACGGTACCGGAGAAGGAGCCGATGGTGACGGTGTCACCGATCCGCACCGGACGCTCGAACAGGATGATGATGCCGGAGACGAAGTTGGAGAGGATCTCCTTCATGCCGAAACCGATACCGACTGACAGACCACCCGCTACCCACTGCAGCTTGTCCCACTGCACGCCCATCATGGAGAGAGCGGTCAGGGAGCCAAAGCCGATCAGCACGTAGTTGAGCATGGTGGTGATGGCGTAGGCGGTACCCTGAGCCAGGTTGAGCTTGGAGAGCACCAGCACCTCCAGCAAGCCGGGCAGGTTGCGCGCCAGTGACCAGGCACCGCCGAGCAGCAGGAAGCCGATCAGCACATCACTCAGGCTGATGGGGAACAGCACGGCGTTGGCGCCGGTGCCTTCACTGCGGTGCCACAGCACCATGCTGTCGAGGTAGGAGAAGACCGCGACCAGATCAGACCAGAGCCAGTAGAAGGCGACACCGAAGATCAGCATCAGCACGGTACGGGTCAGACGCAGGGACTGCTGACTGACATCCTCCAGATCCATGGGCTGCTCTTCGATGGACTCGCCACCTTCCGCATCTTCCGAAGATTTATGCTCACGCTTGGCCACCGCACGGCGGTAGGCCAGACGACGGGCAGCCAGCTCCAGACCACGCAGGGCGGTGCGGTAGACCAGGCTCCAGATGATGATGAGGTAGAAGGATTCGATCAGGCGACCGGTCAGCTTCAGCGCGGTGTAGTAGTAACCGAGCACCGCCAGCACGATCAGCGCCACCGGCGCCAGCGCCAGGGCGATGGCGATCAGCGACTTCTGCATGCTCGCCTCGCCCTTGATGCGGGCGCGGGAGATGGGGAACACCAGATAGGCGGCCAGCCCCAGCAGGGTCAGGGTCATGGCCTGGCCGATCACGTCGTTGCCCAGGGTGGAGGGTTCAACCACCGCCTTGGTTGCGAGCATGATGAGCGGCAGCAGTGGCAACCAGATGTAGCGCATGCTGTTGCGCTTGGCCTGCAGCTCCGCTTTCGGGATCCGGAAGTGGGTTTCGGCGATGCCGCCCGGGCGCATCACCGCCAGATAGACGCTGAACACCAGATAACCGAGGGCGAGGTTCAGGGTGATCTGGAACATCAGCTTGGGACTGAGCAGACCGCAGTAGGTGAGCAGCAGACCGCCAGCCAGAATGAACATGCTGCCCGGCAGGCGTTGCAGCACGGTATAGAGCAGGGCGCGCGGGGTGTGCCACTGGCTGTCCTGACGGAAACGGCCAAGGTCCTTGGTGATCTTCTTCTCGCGCTCAACCAGCGCCGGACGTTTCCAGACCAGCAGGCCGCCGATCAGCAGCAGCGGGAAGGCGAGCAGGGAGATCCCCAAGAGCTCTTCGCGCCAGCGTTTCCAGTCCGGTTTCAATACCCAGTCGGAGGCCTGTTTGTAGGCCTGGGCGGGCCAGCTGATAAACCACTTGCTGTCGATGGGCTTGTTGCTGCTTACCCAGAAGATGTGTTGCTGCAGGGTAAACTCGATAGAGGCATAGACCCGAGCCAGCTGCTGCTGGGTCAGCTGCAGGCTGATGGCGTTGGTGAGCTGGCTGTCGAGTTGGCGGTTGAGCTGATCGAGCAGATTGATGCGGGTGTCGAGCAGCTTGGCAAGGCTCTCTTTGTCCTCCTCGCTGACCGGATCCTTGCTGCCGGCGATCAGATTGTCCAGATAGAGGTTCTTCTGGAACAGCTGGTCACGCTGCTGGCTCAGTTCAAACTGGGCCAGATGCAGATCGGCAATCTGCTCTTCCAGATTTTTGACGGCGATGGTGGGCGCCGCTTCCAGCTGCTGGTAGAGCTGATAGAGGATGCGTGACAGCAGCAGATTGCCCTTGAGCATCTGCACCTGTTCATTGAGGTTGCGCTCGGTCTGGATGCCGCGCTCCAGCCAGCTCTTGGCTTGCAGGTTTTTCTGTACCAGCGAGTTGAGGCTGGTGGTGGCACCGATCAGCTGCTGGCTGAGCTGGTGGTTGAGTTCCTGCTCTTTTTGCACCAGCGGGCTGTCTTCGGTCGCCACCAGTTCACCGGTCTGCTCGGCGGTTTTTTCGGTGTCGCCGAGGCGCTTGGCGCTGCTCTGATCCTGCAACAGCTGCAGTTTCTGCTCTTCGCTGGCGAGACGGGCACTCTGGTAGTCGCGCTGCTTGATCGCCAGATCCTGCATGCTGGTACGGTTATCCAGCTCCTTTTGCAGGTGGGCCAGTTGCAGGTCGAGCAGGGCCAGTTCGGCACCGAGCTTCATCTTCTCGGCGCTGGAGACGCTTTCACCGGCGTTGAGGCGGGTACGGATCTCCTGACTGCGCTGGTAGGCACGGCTCATGCTGGCCTGGGCCCGCTCCGGCAGGGTCTGCAAGCTGGTGAGCTGGCTGCCGATGGCGCCGAGGGCCTCCTGGGCCGCCTGCATGTTGGCCAGCACTTCCGGCTGACGGCTGTCGAGCTCTGCCAGACTCATGCTGGCGTATTCGCTCTTGATCTGCTCGGCACTCTTGCCCTTGGTCAGGGCATCGAGCTTGGCACTGATCTCTCTGAGTTCGGTGGGCAGGTTGCGGATCCGCTGGGCCTGGGTCTTGGCCTTCGCCTCTTCCTTGTCGATGCTGTCGAGCAGACCGAGGGTTTCGGTCAGCAACTTCTGATCCGCTTGCTGACTGACGGTCAGGGTCTCTGATTTACCCAGACCATCCAGCGCTCGCTGAACTGCGTTGCGAGAGGGGACATCTTGCGCCATGGCTTGCGGGACGCAGAGGCTGGCGAGGAGACAGAGCAGCGGCAACAGGGTGGCCGAGACTCTTTTAAAACGTATTGAGGGCATATAACTTCCGGGTTATTACGCGATATTCGGGAGATTTCCCGCATAGATTAAATTCGCGTGGATTCTAACACCGGGCTTGTCAGGTAAGCAGGGGGGAGGGACAAAAAAAACGGCGCCCGCAGGCGCCGTTTTCAACTCGTTCAGCTCTGATTAAAGAACGTGAACAGAAGCGGTGTTGGTGGTGCCGCTCGGTACCAGAGCACCGGAGACCATCACAACCACGTCACCTTTCAGACCCATGCCGATTTCCAGCGCGGCTTCTTTACCGATGCGATAGAAATCGTCGGTAGAGGCGATGCTGTCAACCACGTGAGCAACTACACCCTTGGTCAGAACCAGTTGGGCAGCAGTTTTCTTGTTGGTGGTGATAGCCAGGATCCAGGCTTTCGGGAAGTACTTGCGAATGGCCTTGGCAGACTTGCCGCCTTCGGTTGCGACCACGATCAGCGGGGCGTCCAGCTTCTCGGAGGTCTCTACGGCGCCTTTACATACGGCTTCGGTGATGCGCAGCTTGTTGCTGTCGTTGGCAGCAGACAGGTTGGACGGCATCACGGCATCGGTACGCTCGCAGATGGTGGCCATGATGGTCACGGCTTCCAGCGGGTACTTACCCTTGGCGGATTCACCGGACAGCATCACTGCGTCGGTACCATCCAGGATGGCGTTGGCCACGTCACCAGCTTCGGCGCGGGTCGGACGCGGGTTCTTGATCATGGAGTCCAGCATCTGGGTGGCAGTGATAACCACTTTGCGGGCTTTGTTGCACTTGGCGATGATCATCTTCTGGGCGAAGATAACTTCTTCAACCGGGATCTCTACACCCATGTCGCCACGAGCAACCATGATGCCGTCGGAAACAGCCAGGATCTCGTCGAAGTTGTCCAGACCTTCCTGGTTTTCGATCTTGGAGATGATCTGGATGTTCTCGCCGCCGTGGGCTTTCAGGTGCTCACGGATTTCCAGAACGTCTTCTTTCTTACGGATGAAAGAAGCAGCAACGAAATCAACGCCTTGCTCGCAACCGAAGATCAGGTCGCGCTTGTCTTTCTCGGCCAGGGCCGGCAGCTTGATGGAGACGCCCGGCAGGTTAACGCCTTTGTTCTCGCCCAGGTCACCGTTGTTCAGCACTTTACAGATAACTTCGCGCTCGGTGATTTCGATAACGTCCAGACCGATCAGGCCGTCATCAACCAGGATGCGGTTGCCGACGCGCAGATCGTTGGCGAAACCAGCATAGGTCACGGCCACTTTGTCTTTGTTGCCAACCACGGTCTGGTCGGTGGTGAAGGTGAAAGTCTGGCCAGCGACCAGCGCGACGTCGTTGCCGCCTTCCAGCTTCATGGTTCGGATTTCCGGACCCTTGGTGTCCAGCAGGATAGCTGCGTGCTTGCCGGTTTCGGCCATCACAGCGCGCAGGTTGCTGATGCGGCTGCCGTGCTCGGCGTAGTCACCGTGGGAGAAGTTCAGGCGCATGACGTTCATGCCGGCGTCCAGCATTTTGGCCAGCATTTCTTTGGATTCGGTCTTCGGACCGATGGTGCAGACAATTTTGGTCTTTTTCATGTCAATCTTCATGGTTAAGGAATTTCCGCCGAGCAATATACACCAGTTTTTGGAATCTTTTTATGATCCAGAAACAACGTTTTGACCAGATAACGTTTTCTTTTCAGGGATAACGTTTTCCTGTGAGTCACATTTTAGAGCATACGGCCACAGGTTCGGGCTGAAGGGATACAAATGTTGCCATCTGTGGTTGTTTGGCCGGGTTGAGGTTCAGATGTTGTAAAATGACCACCCGTTCGCTGTCACCGTCTTGTCACCGGCTTGCGCAAAAATGTTAGTTCATTGGCGCGCGGGTGAAGGAGGTCGGGATGAAAAACAGCCATGAAACCGGATGGGCGCTGCTCTTGCTGGGCGCCGCCCTGCTGCTGGTTCAGACGCTTCCAGCTCGCTACTGGCCTGATAATGCCGGTCTGCTGGCGATCTTCTCCCATCCAGTGAAAGGGGAGGCGGCCGCCGAGGGATTGGCGTGGCGAGAGTGGCAGGATCACAGTGCAGCGACCCGGATGGCGCTTCGTGCAGCCCGACCACTGCCGGATGCTCCTTAGCCTTGATATCTATTGCTGTTTACCGGTCGTGAAGGCGTGAAATTATCAACCATTGGTTGATAGTTCTTATCTATCTTGCTGGATTGTTCACCTTTAATGGCGGGGGGATAATCGATTCCAACAGCGATATCCCCTCCGGTATCGCCCCTGATACTTTGTTGGAGTCCGTTTTATGTCCCTCGCCCCCGTCTGGTTTATCTCTCACGGCGCACCGGATCTGGTGCTGCGTGAGCAACCCGCCACCCGCTTTCTGCGAACCCTGCGTCTGGGTGAGCTCAAGGGGCTGGTGGTCATCTCCGCCCACTGGTTCAGCCGCGAACTGCAGATCAACGTCGAGCCCAAACCGGCCTTGATGTACGACTTTTACGGCTTCCCCGAGCCCCTCTACCGGATGCGCTGGCCTGCCAGCAGCCCCGAGTGGCTGCAACAAGGGGTGAGCGACCAGTTGGCACTGGCCGGACTGACCGCAACCCCGGTGCGGCGCGAGCTGGATCACGGAGTCTGGTCGCCGCTCTCCCTGATCGACCCTGAGAGCGAGATCCCGCTGGTGCAGATCTCCATTCCCGCGAGCTTCACCCCGGCCCAGTTGTGGCAGTTGGGAGAGGTGTTGGGGGCGCTGCGCAGTCAGGGGATTGGCATCCTCGCCTCCGGTGCCATCACCCACAACCTGCGGGCGCTGGCACCGGAAGGCTCGCCGGTGCCGGAGTGGGCCAGCCAGTTTGTCGACTGGCTGGAGCAGAAGATGGCCGACGAGGATCGGCTGGCGCTGCTCGACTATCGCCAGCAGGCCCCCGGAGCGGTGGAGTCCCATCCCCACGATGACCACCTGCGCCCGCTCTTTGTGGCGTTGGGGGCAGCCGATGGTGCGGCACCGACCCGGCTGCACGAGAGCTGGGATGGCGGCAGCCTCTATATGGGGGCCTACCGCTTCGGTTGATTGCCTCTCAACAAGACCCCGCCAATTGGCGGGGTCTTGTTGTTTACGGCGTGGGGGTTGAGCCGATGGTATTGGTGATGGAACTGATGCTACTCAGGGGACCACCACCCGGCTCTCGCCGCCGCCGAGGGCTTCGACCCTGATCTGCACGCCGATCCGCTCCACCAGCGTCTGGACGTGGGAGATGACCCCGATCTGGCGACCGGCGGCTTGGAGGGAGTCGAGGCTGGCGAGCGCCAGATCCAGACTGTCCGGATCGAGGGTGCCAAACCCCTCGTCGATAAAGAGCGACTCGACCTGGGTCTGCCGTGACGAGAGGCTGGAGAGGGCCAGCGCCAGCGCCAGCGACACCAGAAAACTCTCGCCACCGGAGAGGGAGTCCACCGAGCGCACCTCATCCCCCATGTCGAGATCCACCACTTGCAGCGCCAGATCGGTGCCGGGTACCCGCTCCAGCCGGTAGCGCGGTGATAGTTCGGCGAGCTGGGCGTTGGCCTCCAGCAGCAGACGCTCGAGGGTAAGGCTCTGGGCGAAGGTGCGGAACTTGGCGCCGTTGGCCTGCCCGATCAGATCGCACAGCTGCTGCCAGTGGTCGGCCACCGCCTGCTGGGCGGTCAGCTCCTGTTGCAGGCTGCCCGCCTTGAGGGCGGCGGCTTCTGCCTGTGCCAGCTTGCTCTTGCACTCGAACAGCTGCTCTTCAAGGGCGCGGCAGCGGGCATCGAGCGCCACCAACTGCTCGCTCAGCTCAGCATCCGGCAGGGCGGCCAGCTCGGGGTGGTGCTCGCGATAGCGATCCCGCTTACTCTCCTCCAGTGCCAGCGCCCGTTGCCGCTCGGCAAGACGGGTACGCGCCTCGCCAAGGGCATCTTCCAGCCCTTGCAGGGCAGTGCGGCGCGCCTTGAGCTCATCGGGAGTGATGGCGAGCAGGCGGCGAAGGTCATACTCGGCAATGCCGAGGGTGCTGGCATGGGCAGCCCAGCGCCCCAGCACCTCCCGCTTGCGGCGGCTGCTGGTCTGCTTTTCCTGCTCCACATGAGTGAGGCGGGTCTTGAGTTCGGTCTGCCGCTCCCGCAGAGCGCGGGCACTGCTTTGCATCAGCTCCAGTTCGCTGGCGAGCTGTTGCAGCTGCTGTTGCCAGCGGCTCTCGACCAGCGGGATCTCCTCGCCACCCAGACAGGCGGCGCGGCTGGTGAGCAGCCCCTGACGCTGCTGCTCGTGCTCCTTGTAGTCCCGCTCCAGCTTGTGCAGCAGCTCGCGCTGGGTCTGCAGGCGCGCCTCCTGTGCGCTCAGGGCCGGGGTGAGGCTGGCGATCTCGCTGGCCAGCCGCTCCCACTCGCTCTGGCCGTGCAGCCAGGCTTCGCAGGCTCGCTGCCACTCGTGCCACTGCTGGCTGCCGAGCCATTGGCGCCAAGGTTGGCCACCCATCTGCTCATCGAGGCGGTGGGCCCCCTGTTCGAGGCGCTGGCGCAGGGTCGCCTCCTGCTCACCCATCCCCTTCACTTCCCCTTCCAGCGCGATGCGCTGGCGGTCGGCCTCCTGCCACTGCTGGTCAAACTGCTGGTGCTGGGCTGCCAATTGGCTCAGTTGCTGACGTACCCCTTGCAGCTGTTGCTGACCGAGCTGGGCCTGACGCAGCTGCTGCTGGCTCTGGGCCAACCCCTGCTCCAGTGCCTGGCCACGGCCAAGCAAGGTGCTCATCAGCTCGTTCCACTCAATGGGGCTTTGGCGCAGCGGCAGCGGATGGCCGAGCAGGGTATCTCCCCCCAGCTGTTGCCAGCGCTGGGTCAGCTGCTCGGCGCGGTTTTCCAGCTCTGGCAGGTGCTGCTGGCGTACCGCCAGCTGGCGGGCCAGCTCCTGACGCTCGCTCTCGCACTGAATGTATTGATGATTGAGCCGCTCCCACTCCAGCTCCAGACTGCGGGCCCGTTCCGCCAGTTGACCAAGAATGCCGGCCACCTGTGGCTGGCTCTGGCTGTAGGGGTGCTCCCCGGAACCGCACAGCGGGCAAGGTTCGCCATCGCTCAGGATATGGCGATACTGCTCGAAGCTGGCGATGGCGCGGGACTGCTCCAGCGCATGGCGCGCCTCATCCCGCTGCAGGGCGAGCCGCTCGCGGGCGGGGGCCAGCTCTTCGCCAAGGGTGGCGAGTTTGCCGAGCGCCTGCTCCAGCTGGGCAATCTCCTGCTGCAAGCGGTCATGCTGTTCGCCGTGGTTGCGGCCATAATCGGCCAGCTCCAGCAACTGGCGCAGCTGACCCAGTTGTTCGGTCTGCTGCTGCCACTGCTCCTGCGCCTTGGCGAGGCGGCTCTCCCACTGCTGCTCCTGCAGCTCGTTCTGTTGCTGTTGCAGCCGAGCTTGTTCATGTTGCCAGTAGTCGCGCTCCTGCTGACCTTGCTCCAGCTGGCGCTGCAACTGTTGCAGGGCGCGCAGCTTGTGATCGCGCAGGGTGAGCAGCTGTTGCAGCTTGTCGGCATCCTCGGCCCAATCCTGCATGGCGCTGAGCAGGGGCTGCCACTGGCGGGCAACCGGTGCCAGCTCCTTGTGCTCTTCGAGCCAGAGCCCCCACTGCTGGTGCTGCTGCTTGAGCAGTTCCACCTGTCGGCTCTGCTCGCGCCAGCCCTTCTCGAGGGTGAGCTGCACTTCTCGCTCCTGCGCCCCCTCCTGCTGGATCTTCTGCAACTGCTGCACTTTTTCCCGGATGCGGGTATCGAGCTCCTGCGCCCGCTTGAGTTCGGGTTGCAGGGCGCCCCATTCGCGCTCGGCGGCGATCTTCTCCGCCAGCAGCTGCTGCTCGGTCAGCGCGCTCTGCTGGGTCTGCTCCTCGAGCTTGGCCAGCTCAGGCCCCAGCTCGGCGATCAGCTTCTCCTGCTGCTGTACCTCAAGGGTGAGGCGGGCCAGCTCGTCGTGATCGGCTCGGGCCACCTGGGCCTGTTCGGCACGGGCAAACTCCTCGCGCTCGGGGGCGGCGGCGCCGTGGGCCTGCAGGGCGGCATCGAGTGCCGCCTGTCCCTCGGCGCAGCCCTGCAACTGGGCAGCAATGCGGCTGTTGAGGTCGCGCAAGTCCTGCATCAGCTGCTGCTGTTGCTGTTCATGTTTGAGGGTGGTGGAGAGGCTTATCTGCTGGCTTACCCACTGTTCGCGGGTCGCTTCGTCCATCAGCGCCACGTCACCGAGGCGCTGGGCGATGGTGGCCAGCTTCTGCTGCTCTTCCCGCGCCCGTTCATAGGTCTGGATGGAGATGGCGGAGTAGAGCTCGGTGCCGGTCATCCGTTCGAGCAGGGCGGAGCGCTCGTTGGCATCCGATTTGAGGAAGGCGGCAAATTCCCCCTGCGGCAGGATCACCGCGCGGCGGAACTGCTCCCAGGAGAGACCCACCAGCTCATCGATGCGATCCTGCAGCTCCCGCTTGCTGCCGGAGAAAACTTGCCCGGACTCCACATCGGTCAGGGTGCGCTCCTGCGCCTGAAAACGCCCCTCCGAGCGGTTGCGCGCCCGGCGCACCGCCCAGCGGGCCAGCCAGATGCGACCATCGCAGTCACGAAACTGCACCTCGGCAAAGCCGCTGGCGTGGCCGCGACTGAGGATGCCGCGCACGTCGTTGGCCTTGAGTTTCTCCTCATCATCCATGCGGCCCACTTCGGCCACGTTCTTGCGATTGGCGATAAAGCGCGGCATCTCGTCGTAGAGGGCCAGACAAATGGCGTCGAGCAATGTGCTCTTGCCCGCGCCGGTATTGCCGGTGATGGCAAACAGACCGGCGGCGCCGAGCGCCCCCTTGGTAAAGTCGATGGTGAAGGGGCCGGTCAGACTGGCCAGATTCTCACCTGACAGAGACAAGATTTTCATTGGTTTGACTCCTTCACCTGCTCCAGGATCTCTTCAAACGAGGCAACTAACCCAGCCTCGGGCTCCCCTTCAAACTGGCGCTGATAGCAGAGGCGAAACACCTCGGTGGGGGAGAGCTCATCGAGCCTGCGCCGCTCGCAACCATCGGCCAGCCCTTCGCCCGAGCCCTGATACTGGGTGCTGATGCGGGCCAGACGCACCGGTTTGTCTGCGATGGCGGCGAGAATCCGCTCGCGGATGCGGGCCTCGGGCTTGGGTAGCAGCAGCCGCACTTCGAGGAAGGGTTGTGCCTCTTGTGGACAGGCAGGCAGCTCGAGCGAAGCGATGGCTTTGAGTGCGTCGTCGAGGGTGCTCTGGGGCAGGCGGATCATCTCCACCGCGCGGGGCACCGGGATCCGCTCCAATCCGGTCAGTTTGCCTTCTGCAAAGGTCACTTCCAGCACCTGATGGTTGTAGTTGGCTTCGGCAAGCGAGAGCGGTAGTGGCGAGCCGCTGTAGTGCACCCCCTCGGCCGGGCTTTGGGCCAGATGGAGGTGACCGAGCGCCGTGTAGTTGGCTGCGGCAAAGAGATCGGCAGGCAGGGCGTGCTGGTTGCCGCCAAGCACCCGCCGCTCCGACAGCTCCGAGAGCTGGCCCGCCGCCAGATAGGCGTGGCCCATGGCGATGAGCGGCAGCGCCTCCCCGCAGCGAGCACGCCCTTCGGCCAGCACCTCGGCATAGACCTGCCGTACCCCTTCGATCAGCCTGTCCTGCCCCTCAGCCAGCTGTTCCACCCGCAGATCGCTGCTGCGCAGGAACGGCACGGCGGCGCACCAGGCGGCGATCTTGCCCTCCTTGTCTTGCAGCGGTACCAGCAGACGGTCGGTCTCGAGCTTGCCCTCACTGTCGCGGCTGATGCTGCCCACCAGATGCAGATCAAAGGCGCGCAGCAGCTCGTGGGGGGCATCGAGCTTGGAGGGGGAGTCGTGGTTGCCGCCGATCAGCACCATGTTGAGGCGGGGCATTTCGGCGCGCAGTCTGGCCAGAAAGCGGTAGAGTTGCTGCCAGGCGCTGGCGGGCGGATTGGCGGTATCAAACAGATCACCCGCCACCAGCAGGGCGTCGATCTCGCGTGCCTTGAGGGTGTCGCTCAGCCAGTCGAGAAAGGCATCGTGTTCAAAACGGCGGTCATGACCATGGAGTTGATGGCCAAGGTGCCAGTCGGCGGTATGGAGGATTTTCATTGGAAAGCAGCCCGGTTGCAGGGACGGTGCCGGTGGCACCCGATGGTGACAAGATGAGGATGCCCCGTGCTTTTTTCAAGTAAAACAGGGGGCTGGCATCGATTCAGGCAGGTTCGCAGCACATCCGGTATTGGGGGTGGCCGGTAAGGGGATCGGACTCCTCGGCCTCGATGACGAAGCCGTGGCGGCGATAGAAACGCACCGCCTGATCATTCTCGACAAAGACCCGGGCGTGGAGCGACGCCCCCTGACGCTTTGCCTCCTGCAGCAGGGCGTGGCCGACGCCGCGACCCTGACGGTCGGGGCGCACGAACAGGGCGGCGAGATAGTTGTCCACCAGTGCCATGAAACCGAGCAGATCGCCGCGCTCCTCGAACACCCAGATGGCGGCGCGATCGAGATAGCGGGTACGCAGATCCTCCTGGGCCTGCCACCAGCAGGAGGCATCGACGAAATCGTGGGCCTGCAGGGAGGCCAGCAACCAGATTTCGACGATCTCTTCCATGTCTTCCGGGCGACTGGGCCGCAACATACCTTCATCCTTATTAACAATTTACTTTCGCAGTCTAGGAGAACTTGATGAACAAACTGGTGACATAAATGAGACCCTGTGAGGTCGATCGCCCTTTATTTAGCGAGAATGATTGGCTGATCACAAAGCGCCTCTCTAGTACAATGCCCGCCGGACAATCTAGAGACCGAGGACGCCATGTGGTTTAAAAACCTGCAGATTTATCGCTTTACCCGCCCCTTTGACCTGACCGTTGATCAGCTGGAAACCCAGCTGGAAGCCTGTGCCTTCACCCCTTGCGGCAGTCAGGACATCTCCCGTTTCGGGTGGGTCAAGCCCCTTGGCAAATTCGGCTCAACCCTGACCCACTCTGCCTCCGGTCACATCCTCATCTGCGCCCGCAAAGAGGAGAAGATGCTGCCCGGTACCGTAGTCAAGGAGATGCTGGCCGAGAAGGTAGAGGCGATCGAGTTCGAACAGGGACGCGCCCTCAAAAAGAAAGAGAAGGAAGCGCTGAAAGAGGAGATCCTCCACACCCTGCTGCCCCGTGCCTTCAGTCGTACCAGCCAGACTTTCGCCTGGATCAATCCGGCCGACAATTTGATGGTGGTGGACGCAGGTTCTGCCAAGAAGGCGGACGATCTGCTGGCACTGTTGCGCAAATCCATCGGCTCCCTGCCGGTGGTGCCGGTGGCCCTCAAGAACCCGCCCGAAATCACCATGACCGAGTGGCTGAACGAGGGCAACCTGCCTGCTTCGTTCACCCTGGAAGATGAAGCCGAGCTGCGCAGTGCCATGGAGCACGGTGGCATCATCCGCTGCAAGCAGCAGGATCTGATGACGGATGAAATCAAGAACCACCTGGCCAACGACAAGCTGGTGACCAAGCTGGCCCTCAACTGGGGCGAGACCGTCAGCTTCGTGCTGGGGGATGATCTCTCCATCAAGCGCCTGAAATTCAGCGAAGAGCTGCGCGAGCAGAACGACGACGTCACCAGCGAAGATCCGGCCGCCCGTCTGGATGCCGACTTCGCGCTGGTCACCGCCGAGCTGTCCCAGTTTATCCCGGCGCTGTTTGCCGCCTTGGGTGGCGAAGAGCAGTCCATCTAAGCGGACTTGCGCCTGTTTGGCCTCTGCCATCCCATCGTAAAAGCCGCCTTCGGGCGGTTTTTTTATATCTGTTACGGATAGCCATTATTGATAGATGAGTAAGATATTGATCTTGTTCAATAACTTGAGCTACCAGCGCCAATCGTGACATAGTCCCTCTTCATGGTCATAAAACAGACAAGGAGAGTGTCATGTTGCGCAAACCTCTGGGGCTCGCTATCGCCCTTGCCCTGCTGGCCGGTTGTGCCAGTGACAACGGCTTTCACTACACCCCGCCAGCCCAGACCCTGATCGCGCCGGAGGCGGCCAGTGGCTGGACCGACAAACAGGGTTGGCAGGGCCATGACTTCATGGTGGCGGCCGCCAACCCGCTGGCGGTGGATGCGGGCTACCAGATCATCAAGGCCGGTGGCAGTGCCGTCGATGCCGCCATTGCGGTGCAGCTGGTGCTGACGCTGGTGGAGCCGCAATCCTCCGGGATCGGTGGCGGGACGCTGCTGCTGGTGTGGGATGGGCGCAAGGTGAGTGCGGTGGATGGCCGCGAGACGGCGCCGGCTGCCGCCACCGACCAGCTGTTTATGCAAGATGGCAAGCCGCTGGCGTTTTATGACGGGGTGGTCGGGGGCCGCTCGGTCGGCGTTCCCGGTACCCTGCGCGCTCTGGCACTGGCCCATCAGCGTTATGGCAAGCTGCCCTGGGCTGCGCTGTTCGAGCCTGCCATCACGCTGGCAGAGCAAGGATTTGTGATAAGTCCACGACTGGCCACATTGCTGGCCAAGGATCCCTATCTGGCACGGGATCCGCAGGCGCGAGCCTACTTCTATCAGGTTGATGGCAGCCCCAAAACGGCGGGCACCCGGCTGACCAACCCGGCGCTGGCCAAGGTGTTGCGCACTCTGGCCACAGAGGGGGCAGATGCCTTTTATCGGGGGCCGCTGGCGGATGCCATGGTGGCCAAGGTACGCCAACATCCCACCAACCCCGGGGTACTGGCGGCCACCGATCTGGCCAGCTATCAGGCCAAAGTGCGGGATGGCCTCTGCTTTGACTATCGCCAGAGCAAGATCTGCGGCTTTCCCACTCCCTCGTCCGGCACTCTGGCACTCGGCCAGATCTTCGGCATGCTGGAGAGCCGCGATATGGCGGCCCTCAAGCCGATCACCACGAAGGAGGGGGGGCTGGCTGCCTCCAGCGAGGCCATCCACCTCTACAGTGAAGCGGCGCGCCTGGCCTTCGCCGATCGCAACCAGTACGTCGCCGACAGCGATTTTGTCAGGGTGCCGGTGAAGGGGTTGCTGGACAAGGGCTATCTGGCCGAGCGCGGCAAGCTTGTCGGTCAGCACTCCATGGGGATTGCCAAGCCCGGTACGCCGCCACTGGCGCTGGTGCGCGGCAAGGATGCGACTCCGGAACTCCCCTCTACCAGCCATGTCTCGATCGTCGACAAGGCGGGGATGGCTATCTCCATGACCAGCTCCATCGAGGATGGTTTTGGAGCGCGTCAGATGGTCAACGGCTACCTGCTCAACAACCAGCTCACCGATTTCTCCTTCACCTCGGTGGATGCCGCCGGTCTGCCGGTGGCAAACCGGGTGGAGCCGGGCAAGCGGCCCCGCTCCTCCATGTCACCCCTGCTGGTGTTTGACAAGCCAAGCGGCGAGCTGACCATGACGCTGGGCTCGCCGGGGGGCTCCGCCATCATCAACTACGTGGGCAAGACCCTGCTCGGCACCCAGGATTGGGGCCTGAACCTGCAACAGGCCATCAACCTGCCCAACTTTGGCAGCCGCAACGGCCCCACCGAGCTGGAAGCGGGACGCACCCCCATGTCGGTGGTCGAGGGATTGAAGGCGAGGGGACACGAAGTGGTGCTCAATGAACAAACTTCCGGCCTGCAGGGGGTTGAGCGCAACGCTGGCGGCTGGTTTGGCGCAGCGGATCCGCGCCGGGAAGGGATCGCCAAGGGGGAGTGACGCTCCCATAGCAACAAGGCCAGCATGATGCTGGCCTTGTTGCTGATAGTGCATGGCAGAGCGAGTTACTGGATACCCAACAGCTCCACGTCGAAGATCAGGACTGATCCCGGCGGGATTTTGCCTGCTGCACGGTCGCCGTAGGCGAGGTTGGCGGGGATGTAGAAACGGGTCTTCTCACCTTCCACCATCAGCTGCACCCCTTCGGTCCAGCCAGCGATCACCTGATTGAGGCCAAACTCGATGGGCTCGCCACGGGCGACCGAGCTGTCAAAGACGGTGCCGTCCAGCAGCTTGCCCTCGTAGTGCACCTTCACCTTGCTAGTGGCGGTGGGGTGAACGGTGCCGGTGCCCGGGGTCAGCACTTCGTACTGCAGGCCGGAGGCGGTGGTGGTCACCAGCGGCTTCTCCTTGTTGCTGGCGAGGAACTCGGCGCCAATCCGCACGTTGTCGGCCGCCAGCTTCTTGTTGTTGCTGCTGGAGTAGAAGTAGTAGGCCACACCGGCGATGAGCAGTGCGATCAGTATGAATTTCATCGGTTTTTCCTGTTCCATGAAATGTAAAAAGTGCAATGAGGACGCCATCTTATCGCGCACCGCTCCTGATGGCGAGCCACAGGGCGGGAGGATGTGAGCAGGCAGGCAAAGCCCGGCGAGCTGGACGCAAAAAGGGGCGAGTCGCTGACTCGCCCCTTGTCATGGTTGTGACGCTTACTTGGCAGCCACCATCATCAGGGCGGGCAGGGCGAAGAAGAGACCCGCCACATAACCCAGTGCCAACAGCTTGTTCTCGCTGCCTACCCGGGCAAGCCCCTCGGCGGCGCGAACCGGCAGGTCACGCAGGAAGGGGATGCCATAGATGAGCACCACGGCAAAGAGATTGAACAGCACGTGGACCAGCGCGATGGTCATGGCCAGCTGGGCACCGGCTCCGCTGATGGCGGTGGCAGCCAGCAGGGCGGTGATGGTGGTGCCGATATTGGCCCCCAGGGTGAAGGGGTAGAGCTGACGGGTGCTGAACACGCCGCCGCCAGCCAGCGGGATCATCAGGCTGGTGGTGGTGGAGGAGGACTGCACCATGATGGTCACCAGCGCACCGGAGGTGATGCCGGTCAGCGGGCCACGGCCCAGCGCCTTGTGCAGTACCTCTTTGGCACGGCCAACCAGTACCTGTTGCAGCACTTTGCCCAGATAAGTGACGCAGGCGAGGATCAGCAGGATACCGATGATGATGGTGGCGATGGCGGCTCCCTTGCCCGGCAGGAAGGCCACGGCGCTGTCAATCAGCTGCTGGGCCGGTGCGGTCAGCGGCTTCATGAAATCCATGCCCTTCATCGACATGTTGGCGGAGCCTACCAGCAGGTTGGCCAGCCACTCGGCGCTGTGTTGCAGCAGGCCGAACATCAGTTCCAGCGGCAGGAAGATGAACACCGCCAGCAGGTTGAAAAAGTCGTGCACGGTGGCGGCGGCGAAGGCGCGGCGGAACTCGGCGCGATCCCGCACATGGCCCATGGAGACGATGGTGTTGGTGATGGTGGTGCCGAGGTTGGCACCCATCACCATGGGGATGGCCATGCTGATGGGCAGGCCGCCAGCCACCAGACCGACGATCACCGAGGTGACGGTGCTGGAGGATTGCACCAGCGCGGTAGCGAGAATACCCAGCAGCAGGGCGACAAAGGGGTTGTTGGCAAAGGCGAAGATCTGGGCTGCGCCCTCGGCGCCGCCGGAGAAATCTTTGAAGCCGTGGGAGATGGCGCCCACGGCGACCAGGATCAGGTAGACCAGTACGATGACACTCATCCAGTTGAACAGGGCGCGGGTCGCGGGCGGCTGTGACAAGGAGTGATGGTGTTGCATAAAGCCTCTTGAGACGGTCGTTCCGTCTTGGGTTGTTGATGACCCGCGCATTTAATCAGTGGTTAATGACAGAAATATGACAACGTGACATTTCGATGATGTTTTTATGACGACGAACTGCGGCGACAAGCGCTGACCGAGCCGGTTGGCTCTGGGAGGCAAAAGGGGGAACGAAGGCACTGCCGCCTTGCCAGCCGGGACGTGATCGCTACACTGCGCCCCTTTATTGGCAAGCAGGAGTAAACAAGATGATGCGTGCATGGATCCTCTCTCTGTCGCTGGGGCTGCTCTCGGCGGGGGCACAGGCCAGCCTGTTGAAAACAGATTGCAACCTCGACAAGGCCCTCAAAAACGAAGCGGTGAATGCCACTCTGGGGGTCAAGGGCAACTGTGATACCAGCAAGCTGGTGAAGCAGGAGAAAGAGAAGGTGAAAGCCGAGGTGCAAAAAAGCCGCACCGACCTGCTGGGCGAGAAGCGCGCCAACCTCAAGGAGAGCAGTAACGGTATGCAGCAGAAGATGGACAAGGCAAACCAGCAGTTGCACAAGGCAGAGCAGGATGCCAAAACCATCGCTCGCGATCCGCTCAAGGCTGCGGCGACCGCGGTGCTGGATAAGCAGTAAGCAGACCGGGCCCAAGCCCGTGTGGCCGGCAACAGACCGGCAGCAAAAAGGGGAGCCATGGCTCCCCTTCTGTCTATCCGTTATCCGCAAAGGATCAGGCGTCAGCCGCTTCCTCGTACTGACGGAACGGGATGCGGAACACCGCCAGACGCAGGAACAGATAGGTTGCGCCGAGGCCAGCCCAGATCAGGCCCAGCTCCAGCGAGCTCTGCTCCAGGTTGATCCAGAGGGCACCGATGGTGGCGGCACCGAGCAGCGGCATCAACAGGTAGATGACGTGATCCTTGAGGGTCTTGTTGCGCTTCTCGCGCACCCAGAACTGACCGATCACCGACAGGTTGACGAAGCTGAAGGCCACCAGTGCGCCGAAGTTGACCAGCGCCAGCGCGGTATCCAGATCAAACGACACGGCGGAGAGGGCCAGACCGCCCACCATCAGCACGTTGATGGCCGGAGTACGGTATTTCGGGTGGATGTAGCCAAACACCCGCTCCGGGATCATGCGGTCACGCCCCATCACGTAGAGGATGCGCGACACACCGGCGTGAGCCGCCATGCCGGAGGCCAGTACCGCGACCGTGGTGCAGACCAGCACCACGGACTGGAAGAAGGTGCCGCCAACGTAGAGGGCGATCTCCGGCAGTACCGCGTCCGGATGCTGGAAGCGGGCGAGGCTCGGGAAGTAGAGCTGCAGGCAGTAGGAGACCACCACGAAGATGATGCCGCCGATCAGGGCAGTCAGCACGATCGCCTTGGGGA
This sequence comes from Aeromonas sp. DNP9, assembly GCF_001728955.1. Lineage (NCBI taxonomy): Bacteria > Pseudomonadati > Pseudomonadota > Gammaproteobacteria > Aeromonadales > Aeromonadaceae > Aeromonas > Aeromonas sp. DNP9. The sequence continues at coordinate 171,115 of NZ_LYSQ01000006.1, forward strand.
TCACCTTGCCGGCATTCGGAGTCTCTTCGGAGAGAGAGCTCAGACCGTCAAAGCCCAGGAACGAGAAGCAGAGGATGGTCGCACCGGTAAAGAGCGGTACCAGCTGTGCTGACTCGAAGTGGAACGGACGGCTGCTCATCAGGGTGCCAGCCCCTTCACCGTGGTAGATGCCCCACGCCATCAGGCCGATAAAGAGGGTGATGATGGCCAGCTGGATCACCACGATCAGACCGTTGAAGTTGGCCACCAGATTGATGCCGCGCAGGTTGAGGAAGGTCATTACGGTCACCAGACCGAAGATGAACACCCAGGGCTCGACGCCCGGGAACATGGCGGTCAGGTAGATCTTGGCCAGCAGAATGTTGATCATCGGCATGAACATGTAGTCGAGCAGGGAGGACCAGCCGACCATGAAACCGACGTAGGGGTTGAACACCTTCTGGGCATAGGTATAGGCAGAGCCCGCAGAGGGGAACTTGCGTACCAGATGTCCGTAGCTGAGAGCGGTGAGCAGGATGCCACCCAGAGCCAGCAGATAGGCGGTGGCGACCCGGCCATCGGTGATGTCACCGACGATGGCGAAGGTGTCGAAGACAGCCATGGGGGTCAGATAGGCCAGACCCATCACAATCACTTGTGTCAGGGTAAGGGTCTTGAGCAGCTTGGCGTTTTGCGATGCCATTACGCTTTCTCCTCAATCAGTGCCGCAGCACGTGCTTGCAACGAGCGCAGGGATACGATGGATTCGCAAGCCTGTACATCAAGGGCGCCGGGGAGGCGCATACCGGGCTGTACCGGCAGGAAAGCATTAAAACGCCCCATTGTTATCCTCTCAACGTCGGGAGATTGTTTGGCAATCTCGAATATCACTTCCGGAAACGTTCCGGCCTCTTGTGGTGGGTTTGTACTGCACTTCAAAAATACAAAAACCGATGTCGCAGTGAACATCGGTCCTTTATTGGCGGCGTATTGTGCATTCGGTCAGCCCCCTTGACAAGCAAAAAAGGGCGGATTAACGCATTTTTTTGCATACGCACGGAGCAGGTAAGTGGTCACTCGCCCCCTGCAGCCGTCCCCGAGCCGCTCCCCCTTTTTCGGGGGGGAAGAGAACCCTGTCATGGCGTATGAAAAATCGGCAAATCGGGGCTGCAGGGTGCATAGCGCCTCAACATTGATCCTGATCATATTTGCCGGAGCTTCCCCAGGCACGAGTCCTACTATTTTATCGGCTGGCAGAGGATGAGAGGGGGAGAGATGGAAAAAGATGGTTTGCATATCCATTCATTATAATGACTATGAATAGGAGGTAAGGTGGCTCGAGCCATGGCACGGCGAGCAGCCCGGCTGGGTAGTTATTTGAAATCAGTCACACTTCCTGCAGAAAGCGCGTTTCTGGCAACCCGTGCTGCTGGCCACCAGAGCACCGCAAAAACAACAAGGAGCCCGCAGGCTCCTTGTTCGCTATCGGGGGTAGGGGCGCCAGCGGTTACTGGGCGATCTCCACCTTGTCGGCGGTATGCAGCGGGATGCGGAACACAGTCAGGCGCAGGAACAGGTAGATGGCCCCCAGCGCCGCCCAGATCAGCCCCAGCTCGAAGGAGGAGGGCTCGAGGTTGAGCCACAGTACCCCGATGCAGGCGGCGCCACAGAGCGGCAGCAGCAGATACATCAGGTGGTCCTTGAGACACTTGTTGCGGCCCAGCTTCACATAGAAGTGGGCAATCACCGCCAGATTGACGAAGGTGAAGGCCACCAGGGCGCCAAAGTTGATCAGCGCCAGCGCCATCTCCAGATCCAGCGACACCGCAGAGAGGGCCAGCAGGCCGACCAGCAGTACGTTGAACGCCGGCGTCTGCCACTTCGGATGGATGTAACCGAAGAAGCGGGCGGGCAGGGCGCGATCACGACCCATCACGTAGAGCAGGCGCGATACACCGGCGTGGGAGGCGAGCCCCGAGGCCAGCACCGCTACTGTGGTGCAGACCAGCACCACCGCCTGGAACAGCTTGCCGCCGACATAGAGGGCGATCTCCGGCAATACCGCATCCGGATGCTGGAAGCGGGAGATGTCCGGGAAGTAGAGCTGCAGGAAGTAGGAGGTGGTGACGAACAGCACACCGCCGATCAGCGCCGTCAGCACGATGGCGCGGGGGATCACCCGATCCGCGTCCGGGGTCTCTTCCGACAGGGTACTGATGGCGTCAAAACCGAGGAACGACAGACAGAGGATGGAGGCCCCCATCAGCAGCGGTGACACCTGGATCTGCTCGGAGAAGAAGGGACGGCTGCTGGCCACGGTCCCCAACCCTTCACCATTGTGAACGCCCCAGGCGATCAGGCCGATAAAGACGGCGATGATGCTGAACTGCATCACCACGATCAGGCTGTTGAAGTTGGCCACCAGCTTGATGCCGCGCAGGTTGAGGGCTGTCATCACCGCCGCCAGACCGAAGATATAGGTCCAGGGCTCTACGTTCGGGAAGAGGGCTTCCAGATAGATCTTGGCCAGCAGCATGTTGATCATCGGCATGAACATGTAGTCGAGCAGGGAGGTCCAGCCCACCATAAAGCCGACATAGGGGTGAAACACCTTCTGGGCATAGGTATAGGCGGAGCCGGCTGACGGGAACTTGCGCACCAGATGGCCGTAGCTCAGGGCAGTGAACAGCATGCCGATGAGGGCAAACAGGTAGGCGGTCGGCACATGGCCTTCGGTGATCTCGGTGACGATGCCGAAGGTGTCGAACACAGCCATGGGGGTGAGGTACGCCAGTCCCATAACCACGACCTGCCACAGCTTGAGGGTCTTTTTCAGACCAACCTGCTGGGCCGCCATTATGCATGTTCCTCATGCAGTGCCAGAGTGGCACGGTCCATCAACGAAACCGGGAGAGAGGCCCGGGAATCAAGGGCGCCAGGGCGGCGCACACCGGCCATGGCCGGTTGGAAAGCATTGAGATGCCCCATGTTGTTCCTCACTAGACTTGGTGTCGGGAGACTGCTGCCAATCTCGCTATCTTTTCCGGGGGTGATCCGGCCTCGTTTATGGGTTTGTTCACTGTCTAAAAAAGAACCGATGCCATTGTTTTGCATCGGTTCTTTCAGTGGCGGCGCATTGTGCATTTGCAGGGCCCCCTTGACAAGAAAAAAAGGGGGTAAAATTGCATTTATTTGCACAGGTGAGTGGTCACTTTCCTGCTGGTCAGGCCAGCACGGCCTCCAGTGATTTTTCAAGGAGTTGTAGCCCCTCGTCAATCACTGCCGCAGGGGCTGTCAGGGGGGCGAGAAAACGGATGACATTTGCGCGCACCCCGCATGAGAGCAGGACCAGACCGCGCTTGCCCGCCTCGGCCACCAGTCGTTTGGTAAGGTCGGGATCGGGCTGGCTGGCATCACGGCGTTTCACCAGCTCCATGGCCACCATGGCACCGGGGCCGCGAATTTGACCTATGCAGTCAAAACGCTCGGCTATGCGTTCCAGCCCCGCCTTGATCTGCTCCCCCTGATCCAGCGCTTTCTGGTTGAGTTTCTCCTCGTCGATCACCTGCAATACCGCCAGCGCGGCGGCGCAGGCGATGGGGGAACCGGCATAGGTGCCACCCAGGCCCCCCGGCTTGGCCGAGTTCATGATCTCCGCCTTGCCCACCACCGCCGAGAGAGGGAAGCCCCCCGCCAGACTCTTGGCCAACGTCATGATGTCCGGCTCGATGCCGGCATACTCGGTGGCGAAGGTCTTGCCGGTGCGGCAAAAACCACTCTGGATCTCGTCGCAGAGCAGCAGAATGCCGTGCTGGTCGCAGACGCTGCGCAGCTTCTGCATAAAGCTCGGGGAGGCAGGGTAGAAGCCCCCTTCGCCCTGTACCGGCTCGATAATGATGGCGGCAACGCGGGAGGGCTCGATGTCGGCGCTGAAGCAGAGCTCGAGGGCGTGCAGGGCATCCTCTTCACTCACTCCGAGATAATCGGCGGGGAAGGGGATGTGGTAGACCTCCCCCGGGAAGGGGCCAAAGCCGGTCTTGTAGGGCACCACCTTGCCGGTGAGCGCCATCCCCATCATGGTGCGGCCGTGAAAGCCCCCCTTGAAGGCGATGGTGCCGCTGCGACCGGTGTGGGCGCGGGCAATCTTGATGGCGTTCTCGACCGCCTCGGCGCCGGTAGAGAGAAACAGGGTGCGCTTCGGCGTCGGGCCGGGCACCAGGGCATTGAGCTTCTCGGCAAGCTCGATATAGCCGGGGTAGGGGGTGACCTGAAAGCAGGTGTGGCTGAACTTTTCCAGCTGTTCACGCACCGCCGCCACCACTTTCGGATGGTTGTGGCCGGTGTTGAGCACGGCGATGCCGGAGGCAAAGTCGATGTAGCGGTTGCCCTCCACATCCCACAGCTCGGCGTTTTGCGCCCGGTCGATAAAGACCGGCAGCAGGGTGCCTACGCCGTTGACCACGGCTGCTTCGCGGCGCGCTTGCCACGCCTTGTTTGATTCTGACTGACTCATCTTTCCTCCCTGAGGGGCCGCAGCCCCCGATATTCCCTGAAAATGTGGCAGGCGTTGTGGCGCCCATCACCGCCGATCAGCCCATCGGCCAGATCGGCGGCGCCTTGTCTCTCTGTTGCTGCCCTAGCGAATGGCGCCAAAGCAGAGGTATTTGGTCTCGAGATACTCCTCCAGTCCCTCGGCTGCCCCTTCCCGGCCCAGCCCCGACTCCTTGATCCCGCCAAAAGGAGCCAATTCGGTTGAGATGATCCCCTCGTTGATGCCGACCATGCCGTATTCCAGCTGCTCGGCGACGCGCCATACCCGGGCGATATCGCGGCCATAGAAGTAGGCGGCCAGGCCATAAGGGGTGTCGTTGGCAATGGCGATGGCCTCGGCTTCTGTCTCGAAGCGCACCAGCGGGGCGACCGGGCCGAAGATCTCCTCCTGCAGGATGGGGTTGGTTTTATCCACCTTGCCCAAAATGGTGGGTTGGTAGAAGAGGAGACCGGCGGGGTGAGCTTCGCCCCCCAGCAGCACTTCGGCACCGGCGGCGACCGATTGCTGCACCAGCTCGGCCACCTTGCTGGCGGCGGCGGGGTTGATGAGCGGGCCGATCTGGGAGCCCTCCGCCATGCCATCCCCCACCTTGAAGGCCTTGACGGCGGCAGTCAGCTTCTCGGCGAAGGCGTCATAGACGCTGGCCTGTACCAGAATGCGGTTGGCGCAGACACAGGTCTGCCCGGCGTTGCGGTATTTGGAGGCGAGCGCCCCGGCCACCGCGGCATCGAGGTCGGCGTCGTCAAAGACGATAAAGGGGGCGTTGCCACCCAGCTCCAGCGACAGCTTCTTCATGGTGTCGGCGCACTGGCGCATCAGCAGTTTGCCGATGCGGGTGGAGCCGGTGAAGGAGAGCTTGCGCACCACCGGATTGCTGCACAGCTCGTTGCCTACTGCGCTCGCCTGATGGCTGGTGACGATATTGATGACTCCGGCGGGGATGCCCGCCTGCTCGGCAAGCAGCGCCAGCGCCAGCGCGCAGAGCGGCGTCTCGGCGGCAGGTTTGATGACGATAGTGCAACCGGCGGCCAGCGCAGGGCCCGCCTTGCGGGTGATCATGGCAATGGGGAAGTTCCACGGAGTGATGGCGGCGACCACGCCCACCGGCTGCTTGATGGTGGCCAACCGGCGATCACCGCTAAAGCCCGGGATGGTGCGGCCATAGGCGCGCTTGCCCTCCTCGGCGAACCACTGGATAAAGCTGGCGCCGTAAGCCACCTCGCCCTTTGCTTCCGCCAGCGGCTTGCCCTGCTCGCAGGTCATGATGCGGGCCAGCTCGTCGCTGTGGGCGGTGATGGCGGCAAACCAGGCGTAGAGCTTGTTGCTGCGCTCCTTGGCCGTCAGCGCAGCCCAGGCGGGTTGCGCCGCGTGGGCGGCCGCGATGGCGCGGCGGGTATCCTCGGCATCCATGTCGGGCACCTGGGTAATGACGGCACCGCTGGCGGGGTTGGTGACCTCGAAGGTGCGGCCGCTGGCGGCCTCGCACCACTGTCCATCTATATAGGCGCGGGATGTGATCAAGCTGGAGTGGGATGTTGTTCCTGACATGAGAAGCCTCGAGTGTGGGTCAGAGCAGCTGGTTGCCGGAGTGAGCCGACCCTTCCTGCGCCGCTGCCGTATAAAATAATAAGCACAGGAAGACCATAATTTGAGCTGAAATGTTTTTCAAGTGTTAAATATATTTGAATTGCTGGGGGGCGCCATGCTAGAAAATGGGCTGTGTAGCGCGCTTTCTCCGGTTCGCTTGCAGGCTGCAAGTGGGCAGACGACCGGGAGATGGTAAATCAGGTGTGCAAAATAATGAACGGCAGTGCTGTGTAACATAGTGAACGGCAAGGGAAAGCTGGTTGGCTATTTTAACCAGCAGGGTAAACAGGCAGCGCCTGATCCGATGCGATCACGCGCAAGCAGGAGAGGCTGATGATGCAAGGATGCAGAGATAGCGCAGCAGGGGGTCTTTCATGAGCGGGCCACAGAGCCGGGAGGGCGTGGCTCGACCGCTGAGTGGGGCTGATGCCGGGGCTTGCACCATGGGGGAACGGCTGGCGGCGGTACGCCATCAGCTGGGGCTATCCCAGCGGCGGGCGGCCGAGTTGAGCGGCCTGACTCATGGCGCCATCTGCATGATCGAGCAGGACAAGGTGAGCCCCTCGGTCGCCTCCCTGCAAAAGCTGCTCACCATCTATGGCCTGCCGCTGTCGCGCTTTTTCGCCGAGGAGGAGAGCCGCACTCCGGAGGTGGTGATCAAGGCTGATCAGCTGATCGAGCTGGGCAGTCAGGGGGTCTCCCTCAAGCTGGTGCACAACGGCAACAACCGCCGCCAGCTCGGCTTTATGCTGGAAACCTATCCCCCCGGCACCGACACCGGAGGTCAGGTGACCCATCAGGGGGAAGAGGTCGGCACTGTGCTGGAGGGGTCGGTGATCCTGACGGTGGCGGGCCAGAGTTATCCGCTGGAGGCGGGCGACAGCTATGTGATCGACACCGGCGAGCCCCACAGCTTCAGCAATCCGTCGGGGGAGACCTGTCGCATCGTCAGCGCCCACACCCCGGCGAGCTTTTAATCCTGACAGTAGTTTGGCAACCGAACCGGTAAGGAAACAGGGATCATGACCGAACATGTAAACAGTTACTACGCAGCCAGCGCCAATAAACACGCGCCCTATCCGACATTGAACGAGCAGCTGGAGTGCGATGTCTGCGTCATCGGGGCGGGCTATACCGGCCTCTCCAGCGCCCTGCATCTGGTAGAAAAGGGCTACAAGGTGGTGGTGCTGGAGGCCGCACGAGTCGGCTTTGGCGCCAGCGGCCGCAATGGCGGCCAGATCGTCAACTCCTACAGCCGCGACATCGACACCATAGAAGCGAACTGCCCGCCGGATCAGGCCAGGCTGCTCGGTTCCATGTTGTTTGAGGGGGGCCAGATCATCCGCGAGCGGATCAAGCGCTACAACATCCAGTGCGATCTGCAGGAGGGGGGGGTCTTTGCCGCCGAGACCGAGAAGCAGCTGCACGAGCTCAAGGCGCAGAAGGCGCGCTGGGAGAAGTGGGGCAACGACCAGCTGGAGCTGCTCGATGCCAAAGGCGTGCGCGAGGTGGTCGCGAGTGATCGCTATGTCGGCGCCCTGCTCGACAAGAGCGGCGGTCATATCCACCCCCTCAACCTGGCGTTGGGGGAGGCTGAAGCCATCCGCATCCAGGGCGGGCAGATCTTCGAACAATCCGCCGTCACCAGCATCACTCCGGGGCAGCCCGCACTGGTCAAGACCGCCAAGGGGGCGGTGAAGGCGCGCTTTGTGGTGGTGGCGGGCAATGCCTACCTCGGTAATCTGGTGCCGGAACTGGCCAGCAAGAGCATGCCCTGTGGCACCCAGGTGATCGCCACCGAAGTGCTGGGAGAGGAGCGGGCCCGTTCACTGCTGCCGCAGAACTACTGTCTGGAGGATTGCAACTATCTGCTCGACTACTACCGTACCTCCGGCGATCACCGGCTGCTCTATGGCGGCGGCGTTGTCTATGGCGCGCGGGATCCGGCGGATATCGAGCGGCTGATCATCCCCAAGATGCTCAAGACCTTCCCGCAGCTGGCCGACGTCAAAGTGGAGTACACCTGGACTGGTAACTTCTTGCTCACCCTGTCGCGCCTGCCGCAGTTTGGTCGCATCGGCCCCAACATCTACTACATGCAGGGTTACAGCGGCCACGGCGTTACCTGTACCCATCTGGCGGGCAAGCTGCTCTCCGAGGTGCTGAGCGGTCAGGCGGAGCGTTTCGATGCCTTTGCCAAACTGCCGCACTACCCCTTCCCGGGTGGTCGGCTGTTCCGTATCCCCTTCACCGCCGCGGGCGCCGCCTGGTACACCCTGCGCGATCGGCTGGGGGTATAAGAGCCGCTCTGCGAGAAATGTGGGCTGGTGGCTGCCGCTTAGATAACGCTGACGCCAGCATCAATACCGGAAACAACAAGGCCACCGCGAGGGTGGCCTTGTTGTTTATTAAACTGCAGCGCGCTGATTAGCTGTAGAAGGCTTCAACGGTGCCCTTGAGCTTGATCAGGATGGGCTGACCACGGCGATCCAGCGCTTTGGGGGAGGGGATCTTTACCCAACCTTCGCTGATGCAGTACTCCTCGACATCGGTGCGCTCTTTGCCGTTCAGGCGAATACCGATCGGGTGCTCGAAGCAGGCGGCCACATAGTGAGGGCTGCGGGGATTGCAGGAGAGGTGATCCGGCAGAGCCGGTTTGGTGCTGGTATCGCTCATCGATATAACCCGAAATGAATAAAAAGTGGGTCATTGTAGAGAATGCCGTCATGGCATTCAAGGCGACCACAAAACAGGCAAAGTGTGCTCGCCATCGCTATGGGCGACCCGCTTATCCTCGTTGCCAATGCATCACCAACTCGGGGTGGCCGCTATGCTCGCACAACTGCTGCTCACCCTCTTTGAAACCGTTGCGGGAATAGAAGCGCCGCGCCTGCTCATTTTCGGCGTAGACCGTCAACTCGAGTCGATCATATTGGGCTTTGAGGTGTTCGAGCAGTTGGCGACCCAACCCGTGTGCTTGGTGATCTGGGGAGATAAACAGTGCGGCAACAGATCCCTGATACCAGGAGATAAAGCCCAGTAGCTGTCCATCCTCCTCATAACCCCAGCTCTGGCTGGCGGGCAGATAGATATCCCGCATCGCCGTGCGTTGCGCATGCCAGAAGGCTGCTGGAATAAAGTCGTGGGCTTGTACCGATGCCTGATACCAGAGCTCGACTGCGGCATCGAGATCGGATTTGGATAATGGGCGGATCATAAGTCTCTCAATCATTGACGGTGGAAAAGGGGCGAGCGCGGTGCCACGGCTATTGGCCAAGTCCCGTCACGGTATAGTGTCTCTCGACATTGACCGTGATCTCCCCCCAGCGGGAGGCTTTGACCCGGGCCTGATGGGCGGCAAAGGCGGTGGGATCGCGAAAGGTCTCGCAGACCTCGAAGCGGGAGGGGTTGAGTCTGCTTTGCGTCACCTCGAACTGCAGGCAGCCATGTTCATGTCGGGTCAGCTGGATATGGTTATCAA
>NZ_LYSQ01000007.1:0-179806 GCF_001728955.1 Aeromonas sp. DNP9
AATTCTGTCTCCACCGAGTGGAGTAAATGGTGGGTCGTGCTGGATTCGAACCAGCGACCAATTGATTAAAAGTCAACTGCTCTACCGACTGAGCTAACGACCCTCACCACGACCAGTTCCGACTGCATTACTGCTTCGGCTCTGACGGCGGCCTATATTACGGATTTAAATTTCCGGTGCAACAGAAAATTCGTAATTTAAATCCGTTTGCTCACTGTGCGTACAAATGCAGGCTGTTTTTACAGTAGCGTTACGAAAACAGTGACATACAGCAATGTTAGAGCTTGGCCAGACTCTGTTTGGCCAACTGGGCCGGCGAGGTGTTGGGATAGCCCTTGATCACCTGCTCATAGAAGGATTTGGCTTCCGCCTTCTTGCCATCCAGTTGCGCCAGCATACCCAGCTTCAGCAGCGCATCGGCTCGCTTGGGGGATTTGCTGTATTTGTTGGCCACGGTCGAAAACTGGGCCGAGGCACCGGCTCTGTCACCCTTGTTGAACAGCAACTGGCCGAGCCAGTAGTGTGCATTAGGTACATAGCCCGAATTGGGGTACTGCTTGATGAAGCCCTGGAAAGCCGGAATGGCTTTGTCGTAGTTCTTCTCTTTGAGCACCATATTGACCGCTGCGTCGTAGGCCTGATTCTCATCCTGATTGGTTGAGTAATTGGCGGCAGCAGCCGGTGTGGCAGCAGCAGGGGCCGGGGCGGCTGGAGCAGCTTGCTGGCTGCTGGCAACCTTGTCGAGCTCTTGGTAGAGCTGACGCTGGCGCTCTTGCGACTGTTCCATCTGGTAGGTCTGCTGCTCCAACTGACCACGCAGCTCGGAGACCTCCCCTTGCAGGGAGTCGACCTGTTGCTGCAATTCAGCTTGCAGTCGCAGACGGGCATTGAGGGTGCGCTCCAGCAGGGCAACCCGATCTTCCAGGCTACCGGTGGGCACGATGGCACCGTTGTTGCCGCTAAGGACAACCCCACCACCCGAGTCACCGCCCAGATCGCTGACAGGAGCCGCAGCTTGCGCATTCAGAGCAACCAATAGGGCCAGCGCAACGACAGCTTGCTTGTACACAGATTTCATTCGGATCAAACCTTAGCGTTTAGTACAGATAAAACGGCCAGCGCCATCGTCGCTCGCATATGCAGATTTCATTCGGATCAAACCTTGACGTTTAGTGCAAATAAAACGGCCATCGAAATGGCCGCTTGCATATAAACGAACTTCGTTCGGTTCAAACCTTAGTAAACCAGAACCGCGCGGCGGTTTTTGGCAAAGGCATCCTCGGTGTGGGACATGTCCAGCGGCTTCTCTTCGCCATAGCTGACGATGGAGAGCTGCTCGGCCTGCACACCCAGGGTTTGCAGATACTTGGCAACAGCCTTGGCACGACGCTCGCCCAGGGCGATGTTGTACTCCGGAGTACCGCGCTCATCGGCGTGACCTTCGATCAGGACTTTAACGCTCGGGCGCTCGCGCAGGTAGCTGGCGTGGGCATCCAGCAGATCAGCATACTGACCCTGGATATCGTAACCGTCGAACGGGAAGTAGATCACGTTGTCACGCTGCAGTGCTTCGAACTTCTGACGCATCTGCTCTTCCGGGGACAACATGCCGTTGGCGCCGCCGGTTTGTACACCGCCCATGCCGTCGGTCATACCTGATTCGGCGCCAGCGGCGTCGGAATCAGAAGAAGAACTACAAGCGGCCAGGGTGAACAGTGGCAGTGCGATGGCCAAACCCTTGAGCAGTTTATTGAGTTGCATGCTATTTCCTTAAACCTTTATAACAAAACAAAAAACAATTGGATTTTTATCAATTCAAGAAGGGCGACCAAGCTGGTGCACGAATTTCACCGCTACTGGTCGGAAGCACAGCCTTGAAGCGACCATCAGTCGACACCAACGCAAGACTCTTACGACCCTGATAGATGGTGGCATAAATGATCATGCTGCCATTGGGAGCCACACTTGGCGACTCATCCAGAGCACTCTGGGTAAGGACCAACAGGGCATTGTTTTCCATGTCCTGACGGGCAATACGATACTGTCCCTGAACACGGGTCACCATCACCATGATTTTGCCATCAGGAGTGATGGATGCACCCTGGTTGGATTCACCTTCCCAAGTCATCCGGCGAGTCATACCAGTCGCCAAATTTACGCTATAAATCTGGGGTTTGCCACCACGTTCAGAGGTGAACAACAAATTTTGCCCATCCGGCATCCAGGAGGGTTCGGTGTCGATCACACGGCTGGTTGTAACCCGGGTCAGCTGCTTGCTAGCGACATCAACCACATAGAGGTTCGGTGAACCATCTTTGGAGAGAACGATAGCCAGACGACGACCATCCGGAGACCACTCCGGCGCCCCGTTGATACCGCGGAAACTGGTGATCAGGCTGCGCTGCTGGGTGTAGATATCCTGCACGTAGATTTCGGACTTCTGGTTCTCGAAGCTCACGTAAGCCAGCTTGCTGCCATCCGGCGACCAGGCCGGAGACATCAACGGCTCGCGGGAGCGCAGCAGGGTCTTCTCGTTGTAACCGTCGTAGTCAGAAATACGCAGCTGGTACGGGAACTGGGTACCCTGCTGGACGGAGACGTAAGCCAGACGGGTCAGGAAGGCACCGCGCTCGCCAGTCAGACGCTCATAGACGATGTCGGAGATACGGTGGGCAAACTGGCGCATCTGGGCACCCGGGATGGTCGCCATGCGGCTATCCAGGATGTAACCGTTGCTCTCGCCACCTTGTGCCTTGGCCAGCTGGCCTTTCAGCACATCGACCAGCTCGAAGTTGACCTTGTAGGTGCCGTCACCGACTGCCGAAATGGAACCCACCACCACGGCTTCAACCCCTTGGGAGGCCCAGGGAGCGAAGTTGATCTCGCTGCTGCTGCTCGGGGTTTGCGGCATCTGGCCACGGGCCAGCGGCTTGAACTTGCCGCTGCGCATCAGGTCGTTGGAAACCACTTCCGCGATGTCCTGCGGCAACTGCCCGTTACCTTCCCACTTGAAGGGGGCGACAGCGATGGGGCGTGCGCTATCAATACCGCCGGTGATGACGATGTCCAGGGCCGCCTGGGCACTCTGGCCCAGCAACAAACAGCCAACCAAAGCAAAAAATACTTTTCTGATCATGGCTTAAATACTCGGTTCCAATATAGATGAGAGGTTAAATTCCTTTCTCGGCGAGAGGTTGCCAACCGGAGGCAAGCAACCTCGTTTTATCACGCTTAGATACTCGGTTCTAACTTCAGGTTAAATTCCTTCAACATCTCAAATGCCGCAGGATCCTTGGGCACAGGCAGTTGATTGGCTTTCAGAACAGCCGCCTTACCGGAACGACAGACCGCCGGGTCACCCTGGCCGTTATCTACCGATATGACAAAGCCACTGCTCGCAAGACGTACGCCGATAGTACATGTTTTGCCCCGCATGGTGGGATCCAAAATCATATACCGCTCAACAGTGGCCTTGATGAGCGCCGCATATTTGTCGACTTCGCCCTGGGCTGCTGCCGATGCCGCCTGACTGCGGGCATTGGCCTCAGCCGACAGCTGCTGCTGCATCATCTCTTCCATCTCTTTTTGCAGCTTGGCCTGCTCGGCTGCTTTACGCTTGCGCTCAGCCGCGATCTTGGCCTGCTTTTCGGCTTCTGCCTTGGCTTTCTTCTCTGCGTCAGCTTTTGCCTTTTTCTCAGCCTCTTCCTTGGCCTTCTTCTCGGCCTCGGCTTTGGCTTTTTTCTCTGCTTCTGCCTTGGCTTTCTTCTCGGCTTCAGCTTTGGCCTTCTTGTCAGCTTCCGCTTTCTTGGCCTTGGCTTCTGCCGCCTTTGCCTTCTCTTCGGCCTCTTTCTTCTCTTGTTCCTTTTTCTTCTTCAGCGCCAACGCCTTGCTTTCGGCTTCCGCCGCTTTACGCTCGGCTTCGGCCTTCTTGGCCTTCTGCTCTTCCAGCTTGCGGGCTTCCTCGGCTTTTTGGGCCTTCTCTTCCGCCTGCTTCTGCTCGGCCACCTTCTTCTGCTTTTCGGCTTCGGCCTTGCGAGTCGCCTCTTCGGCCTGCTTGCGCTTGGTCTCGGCGATGCGAAGCTGCTCCTGTTTCTGAGCCAGCTCGCGCTTGGCGAGATCCGTGTCTTCCTTATCCTTCTCTTTCTCTACCTTTTGAGGCTTGGGCTGAGATTTCTGCTGCTGGATCTGCTTGGCCTGCTCGTTGAGGAAGTTCTCATCGAGCATAACAGCATTGACGATCTGCCCCTTCGATTCGGGTCGTTTCGGTTTGCTGAAATCGAGCCCGACAAACAGGATGATGCCGATGATCAGGTGCAGCAGAAACGACGCGATGAGATAACCGGAAATACCACGCTTCACATCCATCTCCGTTAGTTCACCGGATCTGTCATCAGGCCAACCTGAGGCACACCCGCATTCTTGAGGGCCACCATCAACAGGATCACCTCTTCGTAGCGCACGGCCTTGTCACCCGCGACCACCACGGGGGCATTCTGGTTGATCGCCAGATAGCCCATGGCTTTTTCGGTGATGTATTGCTGCATCGCCTCTGGCGTGCCGCTTGGTACCGGCTCATCATCGGCTTCGCCAGCCTTGATGACATACTCGCCTTCGGTATTGACGCTGACGATGAAGGGCGGCTTGGCATCTTCCGGCAACTGCTCGGACTCAGCCTGTGGCAGATCCACCTTGACCCCTTGCGTGATCACCGGCGTGACCGCCATAAAGATGATAAGCAGCACCAGCATGACGTCGATATAGGGAACCACGTTGATCTCGGCCACCTTCTTGCGCCGGATCCGCTGATAGGTTTGCATTACTGATCACCCTGCTGCTGTGCAATTTGACGGTTCAGAATGGTGGTGAACTCGTCCATGAAGTTGGCGTAGGCGTTCTCCAGCCGCTCGACCTTGTTGGAGAAGCGGTTGTAGAAGATAACCGCCGGGATAGCGGCAAACAGACCCATGGCGGTAGCGATCAGCGCTTCCGCGATACCCGGTGCCACCATCTGCAGGGTGGCCTGTTGCACCTGACCCAGGGCGATAAAGGCGTTCATGATCCCCCACACGGTACCGAACAGACCGATATAGGGGCTGATAGAGCCGATGGTCGCCAGCACCGGCAGATTGGATTCCAGATCATCCACCGCGCGGGAGAGGGAGACACGCATGGCGCGGTAGGTACCATCCATCACCGCATCCTGACCACGGGCACCGGCCTTGAGCAAGCGGGCATACTCCTTGAAGCCGGAGTAGAAGATATCTTCCATGCCTTCGATGTCATCGCGGCGGGAAGAGGACTCCTGATAGAGGCGATTGAGATCGACCCCTGACCAGAAGCGATCTTCAAACTGTTCCGATGCGAGATTGGCCGCCTTGATCGCCTTTGAACGCTGGATAATCAGCGCCCACGAGACAATAGACATGCTCATCAGGGTCATCATGACCAGTTTTACCAACAGGCTGGCTTGCCAAAACAGGCCAATAAACGAAATTTCAGCGTGCACTTAACAGCACTCCCTTGATTTTTTCAGGTATAGCTACAGGTTTCATTTTCGGATGACTGACACAGGCTATCTGTACCATGGCCTGGGTGATCAGTCGTCCATCAGCCGCCAGGATCTGCTGCGAAAAGCGCAGGGATGCGCGTTTCACTTCAATCACTTGCGTTAATACATTCAATAGTTCATTAAAACGGGCCGCCGAGCGGAAATCGATCTCAGTTCGGCTCACCACGAAGGCATATCCCTCCTGCAGCCAGACGTCCTGTTCGACCCCTTTGGCACGAAGAAACTCGGTGCGAGCACGCTCCATAAACTTGAGATAATTGGCGTTGTAGACGATGCCCCCGGCGTCGGTGTCTTCGTAGTAGACACGCACCGGAAACTCAAAGACTTCCCCCATAACAATCTGTGATCCATTCGACAGTCAGATGGGGGGCTATCATAGCGCAGGGCTGAATAGGAAAGAAGCAGGGGGAGACAGGGAAATCCTGCCTCCCCCGTTTTTTATGAAAGGAAATATGAATGTGTCAGCCAGAGGCCATACAACAAACTGGGCCAGGCGAGCCAGGGGTTGAACAGCACACGTCCGGGCAGGCTTTTCAGATGAAAGCCAAGTCCGTTAAGTACGCCACAACAGACAGCCCACATCAGCCAGGGAGCAAGCCAGAGACCATGCTCGCTGGTGTTGGCTGCGATCAGATTGGGGGCCTGTAAAATAGCGACGGCCAACAAGGCCGCCGCGAGTAACATCAACCCCTGCCACGGCTGCCGCTCCAGTGGAGCGGCCAGCCTGGCGAGTCGATCACTTGTTTTCATCGATCTGACGATCCATGTTCTCGGTGTGTTCCAGCCACAGCGCATTGATGATGCCAAATGCACAGGCCAGCAACAGCCCCAGGATCCAGGTGAAATACCACATTGTCAGCGCACCTCTTAATAGAGAGATTGTTGGTTATCTTCGATGTGCTTGTTGGTTACCCGGCCAAACATCTTGATGTAAGTCCAGATGGTGTAACCCAGCACAATCGGTACGAAGATCGCTGCAGCCACAGTCATCACCTGCAAGGTGTTGAAAGAGGCGGTAGCATCCCACATGGTCAGGCTCAGTGACGGCTCAAGGCTTGAGGGCATCACGAACGGGAACATGGAGAAACCGGCAGTGAGGATGACCCCGGCAATCGCCAGCGAGGAGCTGGTAAACGCCAGCCAGCCGATGTTCATACGGGCAAACAGCGCAGTCAGCAGGCTCATGGCCAGACCCAGTACAGGGGCAGCCACCATCCACGGATAGAGGGTGTAGTTGTTCATCCAGGCACCAGCCTGCAGGACAACTTCCTTGTTCATCGGGTTGGATACCGCGTCAGTCGCAGCAGCCTTGACGATGACATACCCTTCCATACCGCTTACCCACCAACCTGCGGCAGCAAACAGCACCAGGGTCAGCAGTGAGCAGATCATGGCGGCAGTGCGGGAACGTGCCAGCACTTCACCGTCAGTCTTCATCATCAACCAGGTTGCGCCCTGGGTGAGCAGCATGAACAGGCTCACCAGACCAGCCAGAATGCCGAACGGGTTAAGCAGGCCAAAGAAGTTGCCGTGATAGGTCAACATCATGAACTGGTTAAACTCGAACGGAACGCCTTGCAGCAGGTTGCCAAAGGCCACGCCAAAGACGATAGGCGGCACGGCACTACCGGCGAACAAGGCCCAGTCCCAGTTGCTGCGCCATTTGGCATCAGCACGCAGGGAACGGTACTTGAAACCGACCGGACGCAGGAACAGCGCCATCAAGGTCAGGATCATGGCGATGTAGAAGCCGGAGAAGGTCGCGGCATACACCATCGGCCAAGCGGCGAACAAGGCACCACCGGCAGTGACCAGCCAAACCTGGTTACCTTCCCAGTGCGGCCCCATGGTGTTGAGCATCACGCGGCGCTCGACATCTTTCTTGCCGACGAACGGGAGCAGTGCGCCTACCCCCATGTCGAAGCCGTCAGTGATGGCAAAACCGATCAGCAGTACGCCGACCAGAGCCCACCAGATGACACGCAGAGTTTCGTAATCAAACATGGTCGCTCTCCTTATGCCTTGATCTGTTCAAAGTGATACTTGCCAGTCTTCAGGCTGCTGGGGCCAAGACGGGCATACTTGAACATCAGGTACATCTCGATAACCAGAAGTACGGTATAGAACAGGCAGATACCGATCAGAGAGAACCAGATCTCGGCTGCAGGCAAATTGGATGCAGAGAGGGAAGTCGGCAACACCTCTGCAATGGTCCAGGGTTGGCGACCATATTCAGCCACAAACCAGCCAGCTTCAATAGCGATCCACGGCAGCGGGATACCCCACAGCAGACCCTTGAGCAGCCACTTGCGCTTGCCGATCTGGTGACGGGCACTGTCATAGAAGGCCATACCAATCAGCACCAGCATCAGCATGCCGACGGCAACCATGATGCGGAAGGCGAAGAACAGCGGCAGAACCTGCGGGATGGAGTCATCCACAGCAGCCTTGATCTGCTCGTCGGTAGCATCGGTCACGTTGCTGGTGTAGCGCTTGAGCAGCAGACCGTAGCCCAGATCCTGCTTCACTTCGTCGAAGCGAGCGCGGGTCTCGTCAGACTTGTCACCGGATTGCAGCTTGGTCAGCAGGTCGTAAGCGGTCATACCGTTACGAACGCGCAGTTCGTGCTCGCTCTTCAGATCCTTCAGACCGGTTACCTGACCGTCCAGAGAACGGGTCGCGATAATGCCCAGCGCATAGGGGATCTTGATGGCGTAGTCGGTGCGCATCTCTTCCTGATTCGGAATACCGAACAGAGTAAAGGCGGCCGGAGCAGGTTCAGTCTCCCACTCAGCTTCGATAGCGGCCAGTTTCACCTTCTGCACTTCACCGGTCTCGTAACCGGATTCGTCACCGAGGATCAGCACGGACACGATGGAAGCCATACCGAACGCAGCGGCAATGGCGAAGGAGCGACGGGCAAAGGCCACATCACGATTCTTCAGCAGGTAGTAGGAGGAGATACCCAGCACAAACATGGCGCCACAGGTATAACCAGCCGCCACAGTGTGGACGAACTTGACCTGAGCAACCGGGTTGAGCACCACGTCAGCGAAGCTCATCATCTCCATCCGCATGGATTCGAAGTTGAACTCGGCACCGACCGGGTTCTGCATCCAGCCGTTGGCGACCAGGATCCAGAGGGCGGAGAGGTTGGTACCCAGCGCCATCAACCAGGTGGCAGCCAGGTGCTGATGCTTGCTCAGACGATCCCAACCAAAGAAGAACATACCGACGAAGGTGGACTCCAGGAAGAAGGCCATCAGCCCTTCGATAGCCAGCGGGGCCCCGAAGATATCGCCGACATAATGGGAGTAGTAAGCCCAGTTCGTCCCGAACTGGAACTCCATGGCCAGACCTGTGGTGACCCCCAAGGCAAAGTTGATACCAAACAACTTACCCCAGAATTTGGTCATGTCCCGGTAGATGGTGTTGTTGGTCATCACATAGACGGATTCCATGATCGCCAGGAGAAAGGCCATTCCCAGCGTCAGAGGTACAAACAAAAAGTGATAAAGGGCCGTCGCAGCGAACTGGAACCGCGATAGGTCTACCACATGCTCAGCAATCATGATGTTTCCTCACCGATTATTGGCACGGCTATTTTAAGTTTTAAGCACAAAGCTTCCGTTGGAGGTTATCGAATGAGCCTTATTGTGACGTGTCACAACAAAACGCGTTCAGTAACCACTGGCATTAACAACAAGGCAATACGAGAACACAAATAAAGCTAATGTTTAACAATTCCAAAACAATCAGCCTAAATTTATTCTCGCCCATGATGACCGGGTTTTTATATCACCTTTATTTGATTGAAATCAATGTAAAAGGACCCGCCATACATGGCTTTGAAAGGCATTTTTAATCTATTTCACGATTATTGACGCGAGCCAGATCACAAAACACGATAAAGCGTAAAACATTGATTTAAATCAATTTAAGAATTTAACATCCCGCCACTCGGTTTAATTTGAAAAGCGTGAATGACGCGCCTTTTTCCATGTTATCCGAGTCAGGCAATCTGATTCGAAAACTCAATTTAAAATTGCAAAGAATGCATACTCATGCGAACCAATTTCATCAATAAAGACATTAGATAAACTAATTTGAAGAGTGCAATTTTTCTTGTTTGCCGGGGTCGATTCGAACTCCTACAATGCGCCTCGCAGTGAGGGCATACCCTTGGATACAGGCCGGTTAATCCGGGTTCACGGTACGTATTCGACGATCAATTTGAACCTGTCTATTGGAATCGAAGATGAAAAAGTTTGTTGCTAAAACCATCCGTTACTACAAGCTTTCCTTTGTTCAGCTCTATCAACTGAACCGACTCTGAGAGCTCGCGACGGCTCACCTGTTTATTTTCCGGTCTGTGTCCAGACGCACTCACTGTCTGTGAACATCCATCCTGAATTGTCTTTGCCCACCGCATCCGCCGTGGGCTTTTTTTTTGCCCAGATAATAAAAAACCGCCTTTGACGGCGGTTTCATGTTCAAACGACTGTTTTTACTTCTCATCTGGTCGCTGAAGACCGAAATGAGCGTAGGCTCGTGTGGTCGCAATCCGTCCTCTGGGTGTACGTTGCAGATACCCTTGCTGGATCAGATAAGGCTCCAGCACATCTTCGATAGTATCTTTCTCTTCCCCGATCGCGGCGGCCAGATTATCGAGACCCACCGGGCCCCCCATAAACTTGTCTATCACAGCCAACAATAACTTGCGGTCCATGAAGTCAAAACCTTCGTTATCGACATCCAGCATGTCCATGGCGCGAGCAGCAATGGGGCCGTCGATCCGGCCATCGGATTTCACCTGGGCAAAGTCGCGCACCCGCCTTAACAAACGGTTAGCAATCCGCGGCGTGCCGCGAGAGCGACGGGCGACCTCAATGGCACCATCTTCCGTCATGTCTAGCCCCAGACAACGGGCACTGCGGGAGACGATATCGGTCAGGTCCTTGACGTTGTAGAACTCCAGCCGCTGGACGATACCGAAGCGATCCCGCAGCGGGCTGGTGAGTGAACCAGCCCGGGTGGTGGCGCCAATCAGGGTGAAGGGAGGCAGATCCAGCTTGATGGAGCGAGCCGCGGGTCCCTCCCCGATCATGATGTCGAGCTGGTAATCCTCCATCGCCGGATAGAGCACCTCCTCCACCACCGGGCTGAGGCGATGGATCTCGTCGATGAACAGCACATCGTTCGGTTCGAGGTTGGTGAGCAGCGCCGCCAGATCCCCCGCTTTCTCCAGCACCGGGCCGGAGGTGGTCTTGATATTGACCCCCATCTCGTTGGCGACGATGTTGGCGAGGGTGGTCTTGCCCAGACCCGGCGGACCGAAGATCAGCAGGTGATCGAGCGCTTCGCCCCGCTGACGGGCCGCTTCGATAAAGATCTCCATCTGTTCGCAGACGGTATCCTGACCGGTGTAGTCAGCCAGCTTCTTGGGGCGGATAGCCCGGTCAATAATGTCATCCTCACGGGCGGCACTGGCCGAGATGAGGCGGTCTGCTTCAATCATCAACTACCTCATACCAGGCTACGCAGGGATTCACGGATGATATCTTCCACCGACATCCCCTCTTTGGCGATCTTGCTGACAATCTGACTCGCCTGCTGCGGCTTGTAACCGAGGGCCACCAGCGCACTGGCCGCCTCCTCGGTCACATCCGGTGCCCGCAATTCGGGCTCACTGGCTGGCAGGGTGACCATGGCCGGGGAGAAGAGGTCGTGACTGACCCACCCCTTGAGGCGATCCTTCATCTCCACCACCAGCCGCTCGGCGGTCTTCTTGCCGACTCCCGGCAGTTTGACCAAAGAGCTTATCTCTTCACGTTCGACACTCAGCACAAACTGGGTAGCTGTCATGCCGGAGAGAATAGCCAGCGCCAGCTTGGGGCCGACTCCGTTGGTCTTGATCAGCTCGCGGAACAGCGCACGCTCCTGTTTGTGGTTAAAACCATAGAGCAGCTGGGCATCTTCCCGCACCACGAAGTGAGTATGGATGGTCGCTTCCTTGCCGATCTCCGGCAAATCATAGAAGCAGCTCATCGGCATCTGTACCTCATAGCCAACCCCGCCCACTTCCAGCAGGACCTCTGGGGGCTGCTTTTCAATGACAATGCCTCTCAAGCGACCAATCACGGCTCTCTCCTCACCAATACAACTATTCGTAAATTGGCTCATAGCATAAAGAATAACTGGATAAGTATCCAGCATAGGGCAGCAACCCCCTTGTGATCAGAGAGGCTTTTTATCCAATTTTCCACCATGCTTGATCGGGTGCAGCCAGTGCACGGGATGTTTCAGCGCTGCACCGGCCCCCGAGCGGGGGATAAACCACTACACTAAACCCGTTCGGAACCGAAACTGGTGCCAATGTCGATACCAAGGAAGGCCATCACATGAAAATTGTTACCACCTCCAATCTGGGTCTTGCCATATTGCTCGGCTGTACGCTGGGCATGGGGGTCGTTGGCTGGTATGGCAGCCAGCGGCTAGCCAATCTGCTCTCCTACGTACTGGGCGCCGCCTGGCAGACCGCCGACGGAGCCATGGAGGGCTCCATAGAGCTGGGCAACCAACAGCTACAGATTCAAAAGATGCAAAACGGAACCCCGCTCAATCGCGCCGAACTCGATGCAGCCAAGGCGGCGACCGATGACGCGCTGGCCCGGGTCAGCCAGGGGCAGCTCATTGATGGTGCAGCCCTTGCCACCATGGAACAGCACAAGCAGGACTATCAACAGCAACAAGAGAAGCTGCTGGCGCTCTATCACGCCTATACCGAGGTGGATCAGGCACTGCATCACAACGCCGATCTGATGGCCCGCCTCTCGACCCAGCTGGAGGTGATCGGCGATGGGGCAGTCGAGGCGCTGACCCAATCCCCCGACCAGACCATCAGCTGGAACAGCGGCCTCTCCACCCGTTGGGAAGCGGCCGATGGGGGGATGGAGTCAAACATCGGCTTTTTACGCCAACTCTATGCGCTAGAGAAGATGCGCAGACAAGGAGTCACAGATGCGATCAAGGCCGAGTTGAAAGAGGCGACCGATTTCTACCACGAAGCGATCGACAGCATGCTCGGCACCGGGCTGTTCGATATCGAGGGAACCGGCGAATTTGCCGGCAAGACACTGTCGGCAGAGTATCGCGCCCTGTTGGCCCGGCATCAGCAACTGATGGGACAGTGGGTCGATGCGCTCGGCAGCTATCAGGCCCAGCAGTCCGCCTATGAGGTCAGTGCCGATGAGCTGCGACAACAGCTGGTTGCCATCGAGGAGAGCGGCGATGCCACCGTCGAGGATCAGGTGGCCCAGCTCAACGGCATCATCAGCCAGACCCGAACCCTGCTGCTGGGTGGCCTGCTGCTGAGCCTGATCATGGTCACCCTCTGCGGCTTCTGGCTGACCCGCAAGCTGGTGACCCCGCTGCTGCAAGTGGACAAGCGGATGCAGGATATCGCCGCTGGCGAGGGAGATCTCAACGCCCGCATCAATCTGCAACGGGATGACGAGATAGGCTCGCTGGCCAACAGCGTGGATCGTTTCATCGAGAAATTGCAGAAGATGATCAGCTCCACCATGGACAACAACCAGCACATCAGCGAACACGTTCACACCTCGGTCAACCGGGTGGAGGCAATCAGCCAGAGCAGCCGCCAGACCGCCGAACATGCGCTGGCCCTGCACCACGACAGTGAGCAGATGGTGCAAGTCGCCACCGGTATCTCGGACAACTGCAGCATGGCGGCCCACAATGCCAACGAGGTGCGCCAGCTGACCACCGAGAGCAGCCAGTATGTCGCCTCCGCCAGCGCGGGCATGCAGCGGGTGGTACAGGAGGTGAGCGAGTGTGCCATCGCTATCAACTCCCTCAAGGAGCAGGCGGGTCAGATTGGCCAGATCATCTCCACCATCAGCGGCATCTCGGAACAGACCAACCTGCTGGCCCTCAATGCGGCCATCGAAGCGGCTCGCGCGGGGGAGATGGGGCGTGGCTTTGCGGTGGTCGCGGACGAGGTGCGCACCCTGGCCAATCGCACCGCAACATCGAGCGCCGAAATTAGCCAGGTGATCAGCAGCATCCAGCAGCAGACCGAGACCGCCTACCTGATGATGCAGCGCAACCTCAAGACGGTAGAGTCCGGCATGCAGGACTCCGAGAACACCAAACAAATCCTGTTCAAGGTGGAAGGCGCCATCGATCAGCTGGCCGACATGGTACAGCAGGTGGCCGTGGCTACCGGGCAACTGTCACACACCCTGAGCCACTCCTCTGACAAGGTCTCCGGCATCAGTCTGCAAGCCAGAACCGGCGAACAGGAGGCACAGGAGTGCCTGCAGCTCGCCTCCTCGCTTCATCAAGCCAGCCTGCTGCAACAGCGCCTGCTCTCCCAGTTCAGGGTCTGACCCCTTTCAATAGCAAAGATGCCACTCATATGAGTGGCATCCTTTTGCTACCGGTCGCTCATTCCTGCCGCCTTAAATTCCTCAACGTCCTATGGCCAGTTGAACAGCCAGGCTCAGCATGATGATGCCAACCAGCAGATCGATCCCCTGCTGTACCCGGCTGCGGGCCAGCCAGGGCGCCAGTGCCGCAGCACCCAGTGCCAGTGAGTAGAACCACACCAACGAGGCCAGCATGGCCCCCGCAGCAAAGGCCGGACGCAGGGACTCGCTCACCTGACTGCCAAGGGAGCCGAGCAGCATTAAAGTATCGAGATAGACGTGAGGATTGAGCAGCGTAACACCCAGCGTCATTGCCAGCACGCTTTTGGCACCCATCTGCTGAGCAGACTCGGCAAGCCCCTCCCCTTTACCACGCCAGGCAGTGCGCAGGGAACGGCCACCAAACCAGCCGAGAAACAGCACGCCTCCCCAGGTGAGCAGTGCCATGCCGAGGGGGCTGGTGGCCAGCACATTGGCCCCGCCAAATACGCCGATAGCAATCAGGGTGAGATCGCAGAAACTGCAGAGCGTGGCCGTCAGCAGATGGTGATTGCGATGGATGCCCCGGCTCAGCACAAAGGCATTCTGGGCGCCGATGGGGATGATCATGGCCAGACCGATGGTGAAGCCTTGCAGTGTCGTTGCGAGCATCATGGAGAGCACCGTTCGAAATGATGAATGAGCGGCACTATAGCGATGGCAGTTCCTTCTTAGAAATTCATTGATTTACTTATTGATTCATTTTTCTAATAAACTCGAGTCACTAAAGCCCCATCCGAAACCAACAGTCAATAGCAGGATCTGACAATTGAGTCCCCCTGCTTCTGCCCCGAGAATCAACAGGTTCTATTGCATCAGTTTAGGGAAGTTGGTGACAACAACCTGTTCAAGATTCGGCAGCAAAATGCCACTGCTAATCCCCTTGGCAATGGCTTGATAGCGATTCATTGATCCGGTTTTGCGAGTGACCTGATTGAGGTGGTAATTCACCGTACGCTCGGTGATCCCCAAAATGCAGGCGATCTCCCCCGATGTTTTCCCCTCACTGGCCCAGAACAGGCATTCGGTCTCACGATCCGTCAGCGCGGCTTGTTGATCCGAATCCCTCAGGCGCACAACCCTGATCGCAGCCTCGAAGATGTAATTGGCCATCCAGGAGAGGATTGGCGAGGACTCCAGCAACAGATCGCTAGAAGCCCGCTCGGAGGTGATGAAGGAGAGGATTCCGTTCTCCCCGGCTGCGCCGTGCAGAGGGAAGGAGATGCCATTGCGCAATCCGAACTCGGCGGCCAGTCCCATCACGTCCATGCTTCCCTCTTGCAGAAAGCGAGCCCGCTCATCGAGGCGGTTCCAGTAAATGGGTAGCGTCTGCTTGCGTGCCAACTGAATCACAGGGTCGCACGCCAGCATGTTGTTATCGGTATAGGTCTGTACCCAGGAGATAGGGCACTGATTAAACAGTACCACTTTGGGTCTTTGCATCGACATCGGAATGATCAGGGTAAAGCCGTAATAGTCATAACCCATATCGACCGTAAAGCGACCGATCAATCCGGCAAGACGGTCACCATCCGTCACCGAAGTGAAATGTTCCAGATACTCAAACAGTTGCTCTTGTTTCATATGCTAGCCCCCCTGGCCAAGCTTCTGATTATAACGGCGAACAGGCAGAGAGAGAGTTCATAATGTTGGTTTTCAAAGGAAAATTGAGAGATCACCCACGAAACGCCGTAGAGAACGAACTCTATCAATTTCGAAATCGCGTCTTTTCCGACCGGCTAGGCTGGGACGTCGAGTCTTACCACGGTTTGGAACGCGACCGCTTTGACACGCCAGACACCCATTGGGTACTGGTCGAAGATGAACGAGGAGTCTGCGCCTGTATCCGTCTGCTCAGTTGCGCCAGCGCCTATATGTTGCCCAGCATTTTTCCCACCGCCCTTGCCGGTGAAAACGCGCCCCGCACTCCCGAGATCTGGGAACTCACCCGTCTGGCTATCGATGCGACCCGCGCTCCGTGCATGACCAATGGTGTCAGCGAGCTGACCTGCGTGCTCCTTCGGGAAGCCTATGCGTTTGCTACAGCCAACGGCATCAAAGAGTTTGTTGGTGTAGCCAGCCTGCCCGCAGAACGCATTTTCCGCCGTCTCGGAATCCCTATGGCTCGTCTGGGCCACCGCCAAGCGGTAGATCTCGGTGCAGTGAAAGGTGTCGGCCTGCGCTTTTATCTGGATGAGCGCTTCGCGCAGGCGGTCTCGCAGCCACTTATCGGACACTATCAAACTGCCACCTATCGCTCGCATGAGTTAGCGGCCCAGATATAAAAAATCCCGGGAAAACAGGCCCGGGATAAACGTATCGCTGTATCGCTATGACCCCGCAGGGCTGCCCCCTGCGGTCTCTAGCAGTATGCCTTCCTTACAAGACAGAGCACCACTGTCAGATATCACAGCGCAACGCCCCTTCCACCGCCCATTGTTGTCCCCTGCCGAGTGACGTAGAGTCAGCCCTTGGGCAACGGAAGGGGGAGAAGATGAAAGAGCTGGACTACAAACTGCTGCGGGCGCTGGATGCGGTACTGCAGGAGCAGAACTTCGATCGGGCGGCCAAGTCGCTCCATATCACCCAGTCGGCCATCTCCCAGCGGATCAAGCAGCTGGAGCAACAGTTTGCCGAGCCGCTGCTCATTCGCAGCCAGCCGCTGCAGGCCACGCCACTCGGCCAGAAACTGCTGGCCCACTATCGGCAGGTACACCAGCTCGAGCTCGAACTGGCGGGGGAGCTGACCCCCGACCAGCCGCAGGGGCCAATCCGGATCAGCATCGCCGTCAACGCCGACAGCCTGGCCACATGGTTTTTGCCCGCCATTGCCCCCTTGTTGAAACAGCACCCCATCGAACTCAACCTGCTGGTCGATGACGAGAGCCGCACCCTCGACAAGGTCCGCGAGGGTCAGGCCTTTGGTGCAGTCAGCCTGCATCCCCAGCCGCTGGCGGGTTGCTGCGTCGACGAGCTCGGTGAGATGAACTATCTGCTTACCGCCAGCCCCGCCTTCGTAGCCCGCCACTTCCCTCATGGCCTGACCCGTGAGGCGCTGGCCAAGGCACCGGCGGTGGCGTTCGATCAGCGCGATGACATGCATGTGAGCTTTATGAGGGAACACTTCGGGCTGGAGCCGGGCGGTTATCCCTGCCATACGGTCCACTCGTCAGAGGCCTTCGTCGCCATGGCCGAACAGGGCCTGGCCTACTGTCTCATCCCCGAATTGCAGATAAGAGGCCAGCTGGCAGGCGGGTCACTGCTCAACCTCAGTCCCGACCACGTCCTGGCGGAACGCCTCTACTGGCACCGCTGGGTACTGGAAAAAGGGGTTCACAAGCAGCTCTCCCAACGCCTTATCGACCATGCCAGATCGCAGTTGAAACCACGCTGAGCAGGCCATTCACCTTGGCTTTGCAGGGCTAAAAACGTATAGTGCTGGGCGATCCTTCATCAGGTCTCCACCCAGGTTTTCACTTCAGGTTCCTCACTTATGTTCCAAGACAATCCGCTGCTGGCCCAGCTCAAGCAACAAATCCGCGAAAACATCCCGAAGAAAGAGGGTGTGATCCGCGCCTCGGACCGGGGCTTCGGCTTTCTGGAAGTCGATGAGAAGACCAGCTATTTCGTGCCGCCTCCCTACATGAAGAAGGTGATGCACGGTGACCGGGTGACCGCCCTGATCCGTACCGAAAAAGAGAAGGAAGTGGCCGAGCCGGATACCCTGCTGGAGCAGTCCGTCACCCGCTTCGTGGCCCGGGTCAAGATGTTCCGTGACCGCCTCAACGTGGTTGCCGACCATCCGCTGATCAAGGATGCCATCAAGGCCCGCGTCAAGAAGGGTCTGGATGAGAAAGAGTTCAAGGAAGGTGACTGGGTGGTGGCGACCCTCAAGCGCCATGCGCTGGTCGACGGCAACTTCTCTGCCGAGATCACCCAGAAGATCGCCGCCCAGGAAGATCACAATGTGCCCTGGTGGGTAGTGCTGGCGCGCCACAATCTGGCCCAGGTCGAGCCGGCTGATTTGCCGGAGTGGAAGGTGATCGAAGAGGAAGAGCTGCCCCGTCGCGATCTGACCGATGTCCCCTTCTTCACCATCGACGGTGCCAAGACCAAGGATATGGACGATGCGCTGGCCATCACCAAGCTGGACAACGGCTGGGAGCTGCTGGTCGCCATCGCCGACCCGACCGCCTATGTGGCCGAAGGGAGCGAGCTGGACAAAGAGGCCGCCCAGCGCGCCTTCACCGTCTACATGCCGGGCCGCAACGTGCCGATGATCCCGCGCACCCTCTCCGACGAGCTCTGCTCCCTGAAAGAGGGCGAGGAGCGCAACACTCTGTGCGCCCGTCTGCTGATCGCCGAAGATGGCCTGCTGCTGGAGGAGACCGCGTTCTTCGCCGCCCGCATCTGCTCCCACGCCCGTCTCAACTATGACGATGTCTCCGACTGGGCCGAGCATGGCAAAGAGCTGGCCATCGACGCAGGCGTACTGGCCCAGCTGCCGCTGATGAAGGCGATGACCGAGGCGCGCATCGCGTGGCGCACCGAGCATGCGCTGGTATTCCCGGATCGTCCCGACTACGACTTCGAGCTGGGCGAGAATGGCGAAGTGCTGGCCATCCACGTCGAGCCGCGCCGCATCGCCAACCGCATGGTGGAAGAGTCGATGATCGCCGCCAACATCTGCGCCGGTCGCGTGCTGGGCAAGAGCGTCGGTTACGGTATCTTCAACGTTCACACCGGCTTTGACGAAGAGTCCCTCGACGGCGCCATCGACCTGCTGAAAAGCGCCGAAGCCCCGTTCGAGCGCGACGAGATCGCCAGCCTCTCCGGCTTCTGCGCCCTGCGCCGCTGGATCGACAACCTCGACACTCGCTGGCTGGATGGCAAGATCCGCCGCTTCCAGAGCTATGCGCTGATGTCCTCCGAACCGGGCGCCCATTACGGTCTGGGTCTGGATGCTTACGCCACTTGGACCTCCCCGATCCGTAAATACGGCGACATGGTCAACCATCGTCTGCTCAAAGCCGTCATCGCCGGCAAGACCCCGGGTGAGCGCCCAAGTCAGGAGCTCACAGAGCATCTGACCGCCTGCCGCCGCCTGCACCGCATGGTGGAGCGTGACATCGGCGACTGGCTCTATGTCCGTTACCTGAAAGCCGCGGCTGGCACCGATCAGGTATTCAACGCCGAGATCATCGACGTGATGCGTGCCGGTCTCAAGCTGCGTCTGCAGGAGAACGGCGCTGTGGTCTTCCTGCCTGCCCGTCACATCCTCGACAACAAGGATCGACTGGAGTGCAACTGGGACAACGGCCGCGTCTATCTGGACAAGACCGAGGTGGTCTACGAGCTCGGCCAGATCATCGAGGTGAAGCTGACCGAAGCGGTGGAAGAGACCCGCTCCCTTATCGCCAAACCGGCGATAGATCTGGTACCGGGCCCGGCACCAGAAGCCCCGGCGGCCGAGAGTGCGCCAGCCGATAGCAGTGAAACGCCCGCTG
This sequence comes from Aeromonas sp. DNP9, assembly GCF_001728955.1. Lineage (NCBI taxonomy): Bacteria > Pseudomonadati > Pseudomonadota > Gammaproteobacteria > Aeromonadales > Aeromonadaceae > Aeromonas > Aeromonas sp. DNP9. Next base: position 19,566 of record NZ_LYSQ01000007.1, read on the forward strand.
AGACTGCCCCCAAGGCAGAATAAGCCACGCAGAATCATCTGATCTGCCCGAGAGCCCGCCATCGTGCGGGCTCTTTTTTTGCCCGGCATCCCGCCCTACAAGCTGCCATATATACCGTTATGGCACACAGTTCTATCCACGATTGGCAGAGAACGCAGTGAATGTCTCCACCAGCAGGGCTGAAAGCAACCGTTATGTGCGCTGCCTCTCCTTTCTGACATATTAATCAAGGAGAAATATGTCTATACTCGCTTGGGTACAATCCAAGGGATATTGGCATGCAGGAATGGGACCCGGAACACTTCACCAACTTCGCTCAGTTATGCGAAGTGAGCCTCGCCACCATCCGTGAAAAGACCGATGCCGAACGCCTCTACCTCTGGCTGAAAGCCCCCGAACCGCAGCTCTACAGTTTTCAGCTCGATCACGGGCTGACCACGCTTGATCTCGCTCATCTCGGTCAACTGACCCTGCCCCACCACCTGATCGACAAGGCGATGGAGAAGGGACAACTGGTGATCGAGCAGCTCCAAGCACCGCCGGATCCCGGCGAAAATATGGAGCCCGCTCAGCCGCAGTTACGCGCCTGTTTCCCTCTCAAGCGTCACATGAAGCTGGAAGGGGTCATCTATCTGGAGACCCGCCGCCGCATCGACCGCCTCTCCTCCCACCAGCGTCAGGGCATCCAGCTCCTTATCCACTATCTGACTGCCGAGCTCAGCAATCACCTGCTCTCCAGCCAGGTCAATCAGGAGCGTGACCAGCGGCTCCATACCCAGACCGATCTGGTACAGAGTCAGGCACTGCAGGGCTCCTTCCTCACCATGTTGCAGGCGCTGCACATGGTCAGCGTCACCCTCTCCCGCAGTCGGAGCGAGAACGATCTGCTGCGGGATGCCGTGCTGCTGGCCCGCAAGGAGCTGCAGTTCGATCGGGTCGCCATCTTCCTGATCGAACCCGATGGCAAGACCATGCGCGGCACCTGGGGCACCAGCGAAGAGGGCGAGCTGATGGATGAACACAACTTCATCAGCCCCATTCCGGATCACCCGACGGTACAAGAGGCGCTCAGGCGCAAGGACTACGTACTGGTGATGGAAGATACCCCCCTCTACTACGAGAAGCAGCAGGTGGGCCGTGGCTGGAACGCCATGGTATCGCTATGGGATGGCACCACCCCCATCGGCTGGATCGCCGCCGACAACCTGCTCTGGCACCGTCCGCTCAAGGCCTATCAGAGCGAGATCTTCAAACAGTACGCCGCTATTCTGTCACAACTGCTGATCCGCCAGCGCACTCAGGAGCAGCTGGAAACCCTGAACCGCCAGCTGGAAGCCCGGGTCGCCGAACGCACCATGCAGCTGGCCGAGACAAACCGGGCGCTGGAGGAGGCCAACCGGCGCCTCTCCCTGCTGTCGCTGGAAGATCCCCTCACCGGCATCGCCAACCGGCGCCAGTGGGACATCACCATGCAGCGGGAGTGGGAGTGGGCACGACGCACCCAGAACCTGCTGGCGGTATTGATGATCGACGTCGACGAGTTCAAGGCCTACAACGACCACTTCGGCCATGCCAAGGGGGATGAGTGCCTCCAGCAGGTGGCCCATGTGCTGCGGGATGCTGAACGGCGCTGCACCAATCTGGTCGCCCGTTATGGCGGGGAGGAGTTCGTCATTCTGCTCTGCGCCCCCCAACCCGGTGAAGCGGAACAGCTGGCCGGGCGGATCCACGATGGTCTTGCCCGCTTGAAAATGCCCCATCCCGCCTCGCGGGTTGCTGATTTCATTACGGTTAGCATAGGCTTTAGCTATCTGGTTCCCTCCCAGGACGGAGCATGGCAGACCCTGACCGAACAGGCTGACCAGGCGCTCTACCACGCCAAGTCACAAGGGAGGGCCCGCACTCTGGCCTATCGGTGATCCCATGCTGTTGCGTCGCTACCCCATCTTCAATCGTCGCCTGGCTCTGGTGGCCTACGGCATCGACTATCAGCTCAACTCACCGGCCGAATGGCCTTCACTGGCGCAACATTGCCGCCTGCTGGCGCAGGGGCGTCAATATCTGGTGCCCTTCACCCACGAACAGCTCGATGAACAGCGTCCCCTGCTGCTGGATCAGGACGCGATCCCGCTGGTTGAAGCCTCCAGCGAACGCCAGCCCAACTCGTTCCCGGTGCTGGAGCAGTGGCGCGACAGTCGGCGCAGACTGGCGGTACATGGCGCCAACCGGGATCCACGCTGGCTCGGCGCAAGTCGCCTGCTGGTGTACTGGATGGGAGAAGAGGGGATCTGCCAGCCCACCGAACACAAGCGGATGGCGCTGAACATCGAAACCTGGGCGGATTTTCTCCCGCTGCGGGAGGCGGGGGTCGACTTCTTTGCCGGCGGCTTTCTCGCCCGTCCCGAGCTGGTCAATCAGCGAGCCAATCAGCCCGATATGGCGCTGGTACAGCAGATCCTCCAGCTCATCTGCCACGAAGAGTTCTCCTTCGCCCAGGTAGCCCGCCTGCTGGAGCAGGATGCCTGGCTGCCCGGCCTGCTGCTCACCTACGTCAACGCCCCCGGCTTCGATCATGCCGCCCCCATCACCTCGGTACCCCGCGCCCTCTCCTATCTGGGGGAGCAGGAGATCCGCAAGTTCGTGCTGATCAACGGTCTGGCCCGGGTGAGCCAGCACATGCCGGAGGCCTGCACCCGAATGGCCATCGCCCGCGGCCGCTTCTGCGAGCTGATTGCCCTCACCGCCCTCGGTAAAGCGGAGGCCAGCTGGGCCTTTCTGGTAGGGCTGGTGCTTGATGGATCCCTGCTGTCGGAGCCGCTGATGGCCCACCTGCCCAAGAGCGTGCAGCGCGCCATCGAACTGCACGAAGGGCCACTCTTTCATCTGTTTCAGCTGGTCAGCACCTATGAACAGGGCAACTGGGCCCTGCTGGAACAGCTTGCCCCCAAATATCAACTCGATCCGGCCCAGCTCACCCCCGTCTATTTTCAGTCACAAATGTGGGGGCAAGCGTTTCTCACCAGCTAGGTGATGGCGAGGCGGGGAGCCACTGGCTAGAATGGGTTCCCTTTTTTCAGAGACTGACCCGCACCATGACGCTTTCCGGATTCCAAGGCCTGGTCTTTGACCTTGATGGCACCCTGGTCGACTCCATGCCGCTGCACCTCGCCGCCTGGGAACATACCGCCCGTGAGTTTGGCTTTCGCTTCGATGCCGACTGGTTCTATGAACTAGGTGGCATGCCGAGCCGCAAGATAGCCCTGCTGGTCGCACAGGAGCAGCAGATCCCTCTCGATCCGATCGAAGTCACCCGCTGCAAGACCGCCCACTATGTGGCCAACCTGCACAAGGCGACCGTCTTTCCGGCCATGCAGGCGCTGGTCGAGCGCTATCATGGCGTCATCCCGATGGGGATCGGCACCGGCTCGCCCCGCATCAATGCCGAGGCGGTGCTGCGCAACACCGGGCTGGATCGCTACTTCTCTGTGGTGGTCACCGCAGACGATGTGGAGCTGCACAAGCCCAATCCGGACACCTTCCTGCTGGTCGCCAGCAAGCTGGGGGTCGAGCCATCAGGCTGTCTGGTGTTTGAAGATACCGGTATCGGGGTTCAGGCCGGAGAGGCGGCGGGTATGCAGACCTGCATGGTCAAAGAGGGCAAGCCGATCGGCATAACAGCGTAGTGCGGAAAAAAATATCGCCCTGCAAGGGGCGATAACCGGAACCGGCTCTCATACGGGACATGAATGAAAATGAGAGCAGGTTCCGTCAGCTGCTGACGCAGGGCGCGTCAACGAGGAGTGCGGGGCAGACGATTACTCGTTGTTGCCGCCACCCTGATTGTCATCATAACGACCCGGCGCACCGTGGGGGCGCGGCGCCATGGAGACACGTGGCTTGCGAGCACGCTGGATATTCACCTGCGGACGGCCGGTGTGCATGGCGATGGTGGAGATCTTGGCCTTGTAGACCAGCTGCTGGTTACCATGAGCATCGGTCAGCAGCACGCTGTACTGGTCGAACCCGCTGATGGTGCCTTCCAGCTTGATGCCGCTCACCAGAAAAATAGCGACCTGACTGCGGTTCTTGCGCAACCAGTTGAGGGCAGAATCTTGCCCGTTCCCGAGGGAGAAGGCTTGCTCAATCGTGGAGTAGCTGGGGGATTCAGTTGTCATAAATTATTGTCCCGCGGAAAAAAAGTGGCGTTTGATTGTGCTAAATGGGCACTGGCTTGTCAAAGTCATTCTCACTCCCGCCAGCAATAGCGGCCTTCGGGGGCTGGTCGCTGACCAGCACAACTGCGATAATCGCCAGCTCTGGCTCTACTACGGGCCTTATCTGGGGTTTTATCTTGCATCCGGTTTCACACCAACACCACACCACCTATGTCCATGATGCCACTGCCTGCGAAGAGTGTGACCTGCTGATACCGGCCACACCGCTCGAGGTGGGACAGGCCAGCTGCTGCCCCCGTTGCGGACACACCCTGAGTCGCCACCTGCCACAGCAGGAGTTGCGGCCGATCTCCTACGGGTTCGCAGCACTCATCATGTTCGTGCTCGCCAATGCCTTTACCTTTATGTCCTTCTCGGCCAAAGGGGTGGGCCAGGAGATGACTTTTCTGCAGAGCATCACCACCCTGGTGGATGAGGGCTATCTGTTTCTCGGCGCGGTACTGAGCCTGACCCTGATCGGCCTGCCGCTGGTTTATATGGGCTCCATCATGCTGGTGCTGTGGCGGGTCGATAAAGATCTGCACAGCAATGCCCTGCGCTCCCTCGGCCGTCTGCTCTGCCGGCTCAAACCCTGGCTGATGGTGGATGTCTTTCTGGTGGGGGTGCTCATCTCGCTGGTCAAGCTGATGGGGATGGCCGACATCAAGATGGGGCTGTCATTCTGGGCTTTCGTCGGTTACACCGTGCTGCTCATCAAGATGATCTCCTCACTGGATCAGATGTGGCTGTGGCAGCGGCTGTTCGGCCCAACCGAGGCGCGGGATATCGACCCGGAAGCGGGTGCGCTGGAATCAGGTCTGGTGGGCTGCCATATCTGTGGCGCCCTGAGCGAGGTGGGCAGCCACAGCTGCTCCCGCTGCGGCGGCAAGCTGCATGCGCGCAAGCCGGGCGGCCTGAACCGCACCTGGGCACTGCTGTTTACCTCCGCCATTCTCTACATTCCGGCCAACGTCTATCCCATCATGGATACGGTGTTTCTCGGGGATGACAGCCCCTCCACCATCCTCGGCGGTGTGGTGCTGCTCTGGGCCATGGGCTCCTACCCCATAGCGGCGGTGATCTTTTTCGCCAGCGTGGTGGTGCCGCTGGTGAAAATACTGGCGCTATTCTGGCTTTGCTATATGGTGCAGCGCGGCAATGTCACCTCCCCCCTCGGCAAGCTCAAACTCTATCGCATGACCGAATTTGTCGGACGCTGGTCGATGATCGACGTCTTCGTGGTGGCCATTCTGGCGGGCCTGATCCGGCTCGACAATCTGATGACCATCTATCCCGGCCCTGCGGCCGTCGCATTTGCAGGTGTGGTGCTGATCACCATGGTCGCCGCCATGAGTTTCGACTCCCGCCTGATCTGGGATTTACAACAAGGAGAACGCGAACGTGAGTGAGCGTAAAAAAAGGTGGAAACCGGGCTCTGACTTTCTGAGCTCTGCCGCCGCAATCTGGATGGTGCCCCTGCTGGCACTGTTCATCGGTCTCTGGATGCTGTTCCAGCACTGGTACTCCCAGGGCCCCAGTTTCACCCTGACAGTCGCCACTGCCGAGGGCATAGTCGCTGGCAAGACGGTGATCCGTTCCCGCGAAGTGGACGTCGGCCGTATCGAGGCCGTCGAGCTGAGCGATGACTACAGCCATGCCGTGCTGAAAGGACGGCTGACCAATGCCGCCTCCGGCATGCTGCGCGGTGACAGCCAGTTCTGGGTGGTCAAACCCAGAGTGGGCCGTGAAGGGGTATCGGGTCTGAGCACCCTGCTCTCCGGCGCCTATATCGAGCTCGCCCCCGGCAAGAAAGGTCGGGCGCTGGACGAGTACGCCATGCTGGACAAACCGCCGCTCGCCTCCCTCGATGCCAAGGGGCTGCGCCTCACCCTCAGCAGTCGCGACACTCGCGCGCTGGGGGAAGGCTCCCCCATCAACTATCAGGGCTTCACCATAGGTCAGGTGGAAGAGGCGAAGTTCCTGCCGGAAAAGAGCGAGATGCAGTATCAAATCTTCATCCACGCCCCCTATGACATTCTGGTGAGCAGCAACTCCCGCTTCTGGATGACCCCGGGCTTCGAGGTCTCCATGAGCAGCGAGGGGATGAAGGTGAAGATGGATTCGCTGGAGAGCCTGATCGATGGCGGCATCACCATGGGTCTGCCACCCGGCTGGGCGCCTGGCGAACCGGTCAAACAGATGGAAGGGTTCACCCTGTTCCAGGATGAGGCGAGCGTGCTGGCCGGTAGTCTGGATCAGTTCATCGACTACGTCTTCCTGTTCGATGACAACGTGGGTGGCCTGCACCCGGGCGCGGCGGTGCAGTATCGCGGCATTCGGGTCGGTACCGTCATCTCCGCCCCCTACCTCATCGAGGACAAGGGCGTGCAGATCTTCAAGAGCCGCCAGATCCCGGTGCTGGCTCGCATCGAGGTACAGCGCCTCTCCCACCGCTATGCCAAGGCGGAGAAGGATCAATGGCGCGCCCTGTTCGGCAAGCAGTTCAAGGAGGGGTTGCGTGCCAGTCTCAAGACCTCGAGCCTGCTGACCGGCGGCAAGATCATCGACCTCAACTTCTATCCGGACGCGCCACGTTTCGAACAGGCCAAGCTGGCCGGTTATCAGGTCTTCCCCACCGTGCAGGGCGGGCTGGATCAGATCGAGCGCAAGGTGAACCTGATCCTCGACAAGTTTGTCGACATGGACATGGCGACCACCCTGACCAAGGTCAACGGGTCACTGACCACCCTGGATGGCACCCTGAAGAACATCAGTGCAGTCAGCGCCAACCTGAACAAGCTCACCGCCAAAGACTCCACCCAGCAGTTGCCGGCTTCGCTCAACGAGAGCCTCAAGCAGTTGCAGGAGACCTTGCAGGCCTATGATGCCCAGTCGCAGACCAATCAGGACCTGCGTCAGTCGGTGCAGACCCTCAATCAGTTGATGCGCGAACTGCAGCCACTGGTGCACTCCCTCAACGAGCAGCCCAGCTCGCTGATCTTCGATCGCGCGCATCCATCGGACCCTGAGCCCAAGCGAGGCAAACAATGAAAAAAGAGATCCTGACGCTGGCCTTGCTGGGCCTGCTGGCGGGTTGCAGCAGCCAGCCAAGCCTACACTACTACTCGCTCGATGCCGACAGCCAGCAACCCGTGATAGCCCCGGCCCAACCGCAGCACCAGCTGGTGCTGCGATCGGTAGCGCTGGCCAGCCAGCTCGACCGGATCAGTCTGGTCTATCAGCTGAAAGGCCAAGAGCTGCACTTCACCGAGTACCATCGCTGGGCCGGAGCACTGGACGATCAACTCAACCAGCTCACCCTCAATGGCCTCTCCACCCGCCTGCCGGGCTGGGTGGTGCGGCAGGATGGCGCCCGCAAGGGGCCGGTGCTGACCATCTCGGTGGAGCGTTTTCAGGGCCGCCACGATGGTCGCGCCGTGCTGAGCGGCCGCTGGCGCCTGTTGACCGAAGAGGGCACGGTACTGCGTGACGTCCCCTTCCAGCAGGTGCGGGTGTTGCCTGCCGACGGCTACGGCACTCTGGTGAGCGAACTGGGGCAGGGCTGGCAACAGCTGCTCGACCAGATCGCCGCCGAGGTGCGCCAGAGCGCCAGCTAATCGCCCATCCGCCGATTGCAGAGATAAAAAAACGACGCCAGTTGGCGTCGTTTTTTTATGGGCAAGAGTCGTGGACGACTTATGCCTTGGCAGGCAGGCTCAGGCGGGCAACCGCTTCCACATGCATGGAGTGCGGGAACATATCGACCGGTTGCACTTCGTCCAGCACGAAGCCCTGCTTGACCAGCCAGGCAAGATCGCGGGCCAGGGTCTGCGGGTTGCAGGAGACATAGACCAGACGACGGGGCGCCATGGCGACCAGGGTCTGCAGTACCGCCTTGTCACAGCCTTTGCGCGGCGGATCCATCACCACCACATCAGCGGTCACACCTTGGGCGTGCAGCTCGGGCATCAGCTGCTCCGCCTTGCCAACGTGGAATTCGGTGTGCTCGATGCCGTTGAGGGCGGCGTTGCGGCGGGCATCGCTGATGGCGCTCTCCACCGACTCGATCCCGACGACCTTGGCGGCCTTGCCAGCCAGGAAAAGGGAGATGGTGCCGATACCGCAATAGATGTCGAACACCGTCTCGTTGCCAGTCAGCTCGGCATACTCGAGGGCGCTGGAGTAGAGCACATCGGTCTGGGTCGGGTTGTTCTGGAAGAAGGAGAGCGGCGAGATCTCGAACTCGAGCTCATGGATCTTGTCGCGGATCACCCCTTCGCCAAGCAGCACACGGTTGGTCGCGCCCAGAATGCGGTTGGTACGCTCGTTGTTGATGTTCTGCACCAGAGTAGTAACCGGCAGATCGCTTAAGCTCGCCAACAGTTCGGCTTCGAACGGCAGCACCTCGCCCAGGGTCACCAGCACCACCATCAGCTCGCCGCTCTTGAAGCCCTTGCGGGTCATCAGGTTGCGCACACAGCCGCTGTGGTTTACTTCGTCATAGGCGGCGATGTCGTGCTCGCGCATCCAGTTGCGCACCCGGGCGTTGAGCTCGACATGCAGCGGATCCTGCACCGCACAGTCATCGGCGGTGATGAGATCGTGAGAGTGCTTGCGATAAAAACCGATCTCGGCACCGGCGTCACAGCCACGCACCGCATATTGCGCCTTGTTGCGATAGGCGAACGGACTCTCCATGCCAAGGATATCCTTGACCGGAGTGTCACCCAGCCCGACCTGCTCCAGTGCGCTCTGCACCAGTGCCTGCTTGAGCTTGAGCTGGGCCGGATAGGCCAGCGGGCGCACCTGACAGCCACCGCACTCGGTGTTGGGGCAGAAATCGGCAACCCGATCGGCGGAGGGCTGGAGCAGCTCGGCAACCTTGCCGTGCAGATAGTTCGGCTTGACCTCGGTCAGCTCCACCAGCGCCTGCTCACCGGGCAGCAGACCTTCGACAAACAGGGGGCGATCGAACAGGCGTCCTTTGCCATCTCCTTTGTCGGTCAGTTCCAGGATCTCGATCTGGTGTTGATGTCCCACTAACGGCATGAGCGGCTCCAAAAGTACTAAAAATGGGGGTGATGAACGCGGCAGAGCCATGCCCATCGAGAAAAGGTGGCAGAGTTTAGCGGAGATCCGGCCAAATTGCAGGCATAAAAAGCCTGCTTGTTGCAATGGTCATTGCCCCTGGTCATCTGCCGGGCGTTGCCACCTTTCGGGTTGCGGCAAATTTAGCCCTTGGGCCATAACGCCCAGCCTGTTAAAATTCCGCCCTTGAAATTATCCTGGGCCCCGCGCCCGTTCTAGCTAAGGTCTACCGCGATGCGTACCAGCCAATATCTGCTTTCCACTCTCAAGGAAACCCCCTCCGACGCTGAAGTTGTCAGCCACCAGCTGATGCTGCGCGCCGGGATGATCCGTAAACTGGCCTCCGGCATGTATGCCTGGTTGCCAACCGGTCTGCGGGTACTGAAGAAAATCGAGAACATTGTTCGCGAAGAGATGAACAATGCTGGTGCCGTCGAAGTTTCCATGCCGGTGGTACAACCCGCCGAGCTGTGGCAGGAGTCCGGCCGCTGGGATGACTACGGTCCCGAGCTGTGCCGCCTGACCGACCGTCACAACCGCCCCTTCGTGCTGGGCCCGACCCACGAAGAGGTGATCACTGCGCTGGTACGTTACGAAGTGAACAGCTACAAGCAGCTGCCGCTCAACCTCTACCAGATCCAGACCAAATTCCGCGACGAAGTGCGCCCCCGTTTCGGCGTGATGCGCGGCCGCGAATTCCTGATGAAGGATGCCTACTCCTTCCACATCGACAAAGAATCTCTGGTCGATACCTACGAGAAGATGCACGCCGCCTACTGCAAGGCGTTCACCCGCATGGGTCTGAACTTCCGTCCGGTGCAGGCCGATACCGGCTCCATCGGTGGTACCGGCTCCCACGAATTCCAGGTGCTGGCCGAGAGCGGTGAAGACTTGATCGCCTTCTCCGACAGCTCCGATTACGCCGCCAACATCGAGATGGCCGAAGCACTGGCGCCGGCCGGCGAGCGCGCTGCAGCCACCGCAGCCCTGACCAAGGTTGCCACCCCGAACGTCCACACCATTGACGAAGTGGCCGCCTTCCTGAACGTGGCTCCGGCCGCCATCGCCAAGACCCTGCTGGTACTGGCAGAGGAAGATGAGCACGGCAAGCAGGCCGTCATCGCGCTGGTACTGCGTGGCGACCACGAACTGAACGAGATCAAGGCCGAGAAGCTCTCTGGCGTTGCCAACCCTCTGACCTTCGCCAACGACGAGCAGATCAAAGCGGCCGCCGGTTGCGACGCAGGCTCCATCGGCCCGGTCGGCTTTGCCGGTCGCATCATCGTCGATCGCAGCGCCGCCCATCTGGCGGACTTCGTCTGCGGCGCCAACGAGACCGGATTCCACCTGACCGGTGCCAACTGGGATCGCGACATCGCTTCTTACGAAGTTGCCGACCTGCGCAACGTGGTGGAAGGCGACCCGAGCCCGTGCGGCCAGGGCAAGCTGCTGCTCAAGCGCGGTATCGAAGTGGGCCACATCTTCCAGCTGGGTACCAAGTACTCCGAAGCGATGAAGGCGAGCGTGCTGAACGAAGCAGGCAAGTCCGTCACCATGGAGATGGGTTGCTACGGTATCGGGGTTTCCCGTCTGGTGGCTGCCGCCATCGAGCAGAACAACGACCAGTACGGCATCATCTGGCCGGACGCCATCGCTCCGTTCGAAGTGGCCATCGTGCCGATGAACATGCACAAGTCCGAGCGCGTGGCCGAACAGGCACAGCAGTTCTACGCCGAGCTGAAAGCCGCCGGTGTGGACGTGCTGTTCGACGACCGTAAAGAGCGCCCGGGCGTGATGTTCGCCGACATGGAGCTGCTGGGCATCCCGCACGCCATCGTCATCGGCGATCGCGGTCTGGACAACGGCGTGGTGGAGTACAAGTGCCGCCGCACCGGCGAGAAGCAGGAAGTGGCCATCAGCGACATCATCGCCATGCTCAAGGTCAAGCTGGGCCGTTAATTCCGCCCTCTTCCCGATATAAAAAAGCGCGCCATTTGGCGCGCTTTTTGTTTCTGTGTGCTGACGACGGCAACCGGATGAAGGGTTGCCTCAGGGATTGCGACCGATAAAGAGGTCGGTCACGTGGCAGCTGCTTCTGGCTTCCAGTGCGTCGAGCATATAGGCCGCCGCATCTTCCGGGGTCATGAAGCCACTCGGGTCCACGTGATCCGAGTTGTCCCAGAATTCGCTGCGGATCCCGCTCGGATAGAGGTTGACCAGCCGCAGTGGCGAGCCTTTCAGCTCGGCGCGCAAGGATTCGAGAAAGCCGCGCATCCCCCATTTGGAGGCGCAGTAGAGGCTCTCGTTGGCCTTGCCCACCTGAGCGGCGGAGGAGAGCACATTGGCCAGCACTCCGCCTTTCTCCCCGATAAGCCGCACCGTCTGCTGGGCCACCAGAATGGTGGAGATGAGATTGCTCTCCACCACCCGGCGGATCTGCTCGGCGGTGTAGACACCGACCGGGCCAAACTCGCCCACCCCGGCGCAGTGGATCACCATGTCGGGCAGACCGCCCCACTCCACCGCAGCGGCAAAGGCGACATCGACCTCTTCATGGTGCGCCAGATCGGCGGCGATGCCGATCACCGCGCTGCCGAGCAATTGCTCCTGCTCCTGCAGTCGCTGATAACGGCGCCCCATCATGGAGACCTGATGGCCCCGCTCAACCAGACCTATGGTCAGCGCCCGGCCGAGACCAGAACCGGCACCTGTCACTATGATGTGGCCCATTATCGCTCCTCGTCGTCAGCTGACGATCAGATTAGAAGGTGAATTCGCCGCCCATGAACCAGCCATCGACAGACTGATCGATATTGGCGAAGTCGACCTTGGCTTCACGCCAGCCGGCACGCAGCTTGATCGGCATGGAAGAGAACTTGTAGGAACCACCCAGACGGTAGTCATAGTTGTCCGCATCGTGAGTGCGCAGATCGCCGAAGAAGGAGATACCGGTGCCCGGGATCTTCACTTCACTGCCGGCATAGGCCATCAGGGTATCTTCGTCATAACCCTTGCGACCGAAGTAGACCTGCTCGCCATCGTAGTGACGACCGGTCATACCCAGATCGATCTTGAACAGATCGTTGTTGAACAGACGGTAGTAGAGGCTCAGATCGTAGGCGGTCAGATCGTTCTTGAAGTTACCGCCGGAGGTGCTGAAATCGGAGACTTCAAACTTGGCGTTCGGCAGGAAGATGATGCCGTGTTCCAGTTGCAGATAGCCGTTCCAGTTGTAGCTGTCGTCATAGCTGCCATCAGCACTGGTGCCATAAGCCTGACCACTGCCCTTGGCGGCCCATACGTCGGCACCGGCGGCAAAACGCCAGTCGTCAGCGGCCATGGCACTCTGGCTGCACAGAGCCAGCACAAAACCGGCAATCAGCGTCTTTTTCATTACGTCACTTCCTCTTGCATACATGGAAAAGAGCACTATTTTACTCGGTGCAGCCAAAATACCCAGCGTCAATCCTGAACAAACGACGACAAATGTCAGTGCTTCATATGCTTCATCTCTGCCATCGGCTCAATCGGCTTCACCGGCAGTGACAGATCCAGCTTCTGACCATCGTCCATGGTGAGGGTAAGCGGGAAAGGGGTCTGCTCGGAGAGCGTGCCCACCTCGAACAGCATGATGTGCAGGCTGCCCGGTTTCAGCACCGCTTCGCCCTTGGCCGGGATCTCGATATTCTCGACCTGACGCATCTTCATCACGCCATTTTCGTGCAGGTGAGTGTGCAGCTCGGCACGCCCGGCCGCAGCAGAAGCCGCCGCCACCAGCTTGACCGGCTGGTCGGCGTCATTCTTGAGCACCATAAAGGCGGCAGTGTTGGGGGAGCCCGGCGGCAACAGCCGCACATAGCCGTCGACAGCCTCGACCTTGGCCAGTGCAGGCGCAGTCATCCCCAGAACCAGCAGAGAATAAAACGCACGTTTAAACATGGTTGAAATCCTTTTATGATGTTGTTAAACGGCGCCAAGGTTACCCCAGCGGCAACCTTTTTTGCACCTTTCAATAACAAGGATTTAGACATGGCCCCCATTCTCATTGCCGAGCAGCAGGATGGCTTGCTCACCCTGACCCTCAACCGCCCCGACAAGCGCAACGCTCTCAATACCGAGCTCTATAAGCAACTGGTGGCAGCGCTGCGAGAGGCGGCAGCCGATGAGGAGGTGCATGTCCTGTTGTTGCAGGGGCAGCAGGATTGCTTTACCGCGGGCAATGATCTGGCCGACTTTATGGGCAAGAGCGCGCTGGAGCCCGACGACCCCATCCTGCAGCTCCTCCACACCCTGGCCGACTTCCCCAAACCCGTGATCGCCGCCGTTGCAGGCCCGGCGGTGGGGATTGGCACCACCATTCTGCTGCACTGCGATCTGGTCTATCTGGGGGATAACGCCCGCTTGCAGCTTCCTTTCGTCGAGTTGGGGCTGGTGCCGGAGTTTGCGTCCAGCCTGCTGCTGCCGCGTCTGGTGGGACACCTCAAGGCGGCCGAGCTGTTGCTGCTGGCCGAGGCGATTGATGCCGAGGAGGCGCTGCGGCTCGGGCTGGCCAACAAGGTGGTGGCGGCCGATGGAGTGCTCCCCTTTGCCCACGAGCAGGGACTGAAGCTGGCGGCCAAACCGCCCAGAGCGCTGCAAAAGAGCAAGGCTCTGCTGAAACAGGAGCTCAAACAGGCGGTGCACTTCGTCATCGATCTGGAAGCGCGCGCCTTCGCTCAGGCACTGCAAGGGGAAGAGGCGCAACAGCGCATCGCCCAGAAACTCAAACGGCGGAGCTGAGCAGCCGCTCAACGCCAGTCAGTTGAGTCGAAAACGGCCGATCAGCTCGCAGCCCTGTACCTTGTCCTGTAACTGGATCAGCCGGGCAATTTCCGGATTGGGGTGACGCTTGAGAAACGCGAGCAGGGCACCGCGACAGCAACCCAGCTCGCTGATCAGTGCCTCGCACTCCCGGTTGGGGCACTGCGGCACCAGCGCAGTCACCAGCTCGGAGGCGAGTTTCAGATAGCGCAGCTCGTAAGTCGGCTCATCCATCGCCCGCCAGAAGTCTGCCAGCCGGTGACAGGTGGCGACTCGCATGGTGGCCAGCTCGGTCAACTCGACCTGGGTCATCTCGTAAACATCCCCCAGCGCCTGCTGATAAAAGCAGATCGCTGCCCCCAGCGAACCGGCCTGCCAGGCACGCTCCGCCTCCAGCATGTATCGTTGCCAACTTTGCGGTGTCATTTCGCTCTCCCGAGTCCGTCATGGTGGGAGTGTTATCATGGCTAATTGAGAATAAATATCAACCAGATGGTTAGTGCAGGATCTCTGCGCAACCTTGGCAAACCCGGCACCCGACCTTATGATCGTGCCCCTCCTTCCTTCTTTGGAGCACACCACAATGCGACCACGCCTCCCGCAGATACTGGGCTGCTCCCTGCTCTGCGTGCCCCGCATGCTGGTCTGGATCTATTAGCTGCGCTCACGCGAACGCAACCCATCCGATCCATTCAGCAAAGGAGTACCAACATGAACCCCTGCCAACACTGGTCGCAGGTCGAATACCTGCACCTGACGGTGACCAACCCCAATATCTGCCTCAAGGGGCAACACAGCTACTACTCGGGTGCCTGGGATGGCCCCTTCGAAGAGGTGGCAGTGCGCTACCTCCATGGCGATCCCTTCAGCCGCAGCCCGGAAACCGGCTGGGAGCCGCTCTGGCATATCGACCGGCTCCATATCGGCGACTATGTGCAGATTGCCGCCGGGGTGAAGATCATCATGGGGGGCAACCACACCCACAACACGTCCTTCATCAGCACCTATCCGTTCGCCGATCTGGCGGCGCTCAAGCGCAGCTACCACCCCGCAGGTGATACCCGCATCGGCAACGATGTCTGGATCGGCATGGAGGCGATGATCATGCCCGGCGTCACCATTGGCGACGGCGCCATCATCGCCGCCCGCT
The DNA here is from genome assembly GCF_001728955.1 of Aeromonas sp. DNP9. NCBI lineage: Bacteria > Pseudomonadati > Pseudomonadota > Gammaproteobacteria > Aeromonadales > Aeromonadaceae > Aeromonas > Aeromonas sp. DNP9. Next base: position 34,818 of record NZ_LYSQ01000007.1, read on the forward strand.
CGCTGGTCAATCAGGATGTGCCGCCCTATGCCATGGTGGCGGGCACCCCGGCCAGGGTGGTGCGGATGCGCTTTGGCGAGGAGGAGATTGCCCGGCTACAGGCCCTCGCCTGGTGGGATTGGCCGGATCAACAGGTCAACGATCTGCTACCGCTGATCCAGCAAGGTGACGTCGCCCTGCTTGAGCAGGCGGCTGCCCACTGGGCGGAGCGCCATGAGTGACCACCGCTAACCAGTAGCTGACAGCAGAAGGGCGACCCCGGGGTCGCCCTCTGTTATCTCCGGCATGCTCTGGATGCCGTCATCGCACATCCACTCACTGCGCGCTTTTGGACTGGTTGAGGCTGCACTGCTTGCCGGGATAACCGGGTAGATCCTTGGCATCGCTGCCGCAGGCGAGCCGTTTGGCCTGTTGCAGGCGGGCCGCCAGATTGGCGCTGTCCACCGGCATCCACTGCATCTGCTTGCCGAGCCAGCTGGCCCAGGCAAACTCGACGAAATAGACCTGTTTGTCCTTGCGAAAGTAGCCCGCATTCTGCAGCAGTCCGGCGAGGGTGCGATAGGGATAATCAGGCAGCTTGTCGATACTGCTCGGCAACTGCTCCGGGGTCAGCGGCTGCCCCTTCTCATCCTTGAGCCAGGTCCAATGGTTGTTCTGCATCTGGCTCCAGAAGTTGGCTTTGTCCTGCAGGCGGCCAATCACCTTGACCCGCGCATCCTTGACTCCTTGTTGCCACAGCGCCTTGGTGAGATGGTGTCTGTCCACCAGCCAGTAGCTGCCATCCGGCGCAATCACCACGGGGATCTCTTTCTTTTTCATCAACTTGTCGAGCTGCTTTGCGCTCATGCCCGCCAATGTGGCCTGGGTCTCATCGACCTGGATCTGGCCGACGCCCCCCTGGGTCGGGTGCAAGGCATCGATGCCGATCTCGCACCAGTTGCCCACCGCCGTGTCGCTCTGGCACGGGGCCAACGCCCAGGCACCCTGGCTCAACACACAGGCCAGCAATAACCATGCTTTCATCGTTTGACACTCCTCACCACATTGAACTGCACAGACGCCGGGAACGCTCTTCTACCCCGATTGGGAGTGAGAGTCGAATGCTGGCGGTCAGACCAGCAAACGGGATATCATGATTTCCCATCTGTCGGCGATATTTTCTCGCCGAGTTTTCTCCCCGCTTCACACTATTTGAAGGATCCGACCCATGAAAGGATGGAGCCCCTTGCTGGCCCTGCTGGGCTGTGCTGCTGTCCAGGCTGCCGATATTCCCGCCGGAACACAACTCGCCGCCGAGCAGATTGTCGTTCGCCACCTCAAGGATGAACCTGCAAGCCTGAGCCCGCTCAAGCTGGTCGGCCTGCCGGAGTTGCAGGTACTGCGGGATCTGTTCGAGGGGCTGCTGACCCAGGGGCCGGATGGCAAACCGGTTGCCGGGGTGGCGGCCAGCTGGGAGAACAAGGGCAACCAGTTCTTTACCTTCCATCTGCGCCCGGATGCGCGCTGGTCCAACGGCGATCCGGTCAAGGCCGGCGACTTCGTCTACGGCTGGCGCAAGCTGGTCGACCCGAAAGAGGCGGCCACCTTCGCCTGGTTTGCCCAACTGGCCCGTTTCGACAAGGTGGACGAGATAGTCGCTGGCAAATTGCCTGCCAGCGAGCTGGGGGTCAAGGCCCTCGATGACCACACCCTGCAGGTGACCCTCTCCCAGCCGGTGCCCTACTTCCTGAACCTGCTGAGCCACCCCAGCCTGTCGCCGCTCCATCAGGCCAGCATCGAGCAGTACGGCAACCAGTGGACCCAGCCCGGCAAACTGGTGGGCAACGGTGCCTTTGTGCTGAACAACCGGGTGGTCAACGAGAAGCTGGAGCTGACCCCCAACCCTTATTACTGGGATCGGGCCCATACCGTATTGACCAAGGTGATCTTCATGCCTATCAATCAGGAGAGCGCGGCCACCAACCGCTATCTGGCGGGCGATCTGCATATCACCGAGTCCTTCCCCAAGGAGCAGTACGACAAGCTGAAGCAGCAGATCCCGAATGAGGTCTACACCCCGGACCAGCTCGGCACCTACTACTACGCCTTCAATACTCGTCAGGCACCACTGAACGATGTGCGGGTGCGCAAGGCGCTCTCCTACACCATCGACCGCGCCCTGATCGCCGACAAGGTGCTCGGTACCGGCGAGAAACCGGCTTATCACTTCACTCCGGATGTGACCGCCAGCTTTACCCCGGTCGCCAACCTGCTCTCCACCAGCAGCCAGCCGGCGCTGGACAGCAAGGCCAAGGCCCTGCTCAAGGAGGCCGGTTACGGCCCGGACAAGCCGCTCAAGCTGACCCTGCTCTACAACACCGCGGAAATTCACAAGAAGATGGCGCTGGCGATTGCCAGCATGTGGAAGCAGAAGCTGGGCGCCGAGGTCGAGCTGACCAATCAGGAGTGGAAAACCTATCTCGACAGTCGCCAGAGCGGTCAGTTCGAGGTGCTCCGCTCCTCCTGGGTCGCCGACTACAACGACCCGTCAGCGTTCCTCGGCCTGTGGGGCTCCCGTCACAGCGGCAATATGGCGGGCTTTGCCAATGCCCGTTATGACCAGCTACTGGCAGAGGCGGCCAGCACTCAGGATGCCGCCAGCCGCAGCAAGCTGTTTGGCGAGGCGGAGGCGATCCTGCTGGATCAAGCCCCCATCGCCCCCATCTACCAGTACACCAATGCCCGACTCATCAAGCCATGGCTCAAGGGCTACCCCATCAACAACCCGGAGGATGTGGCCTACAGCCGCCAACTCTACCTCGTCAAACACTGACACCGGCCACAACGATGCGAGGCCCCGCCGGGCCTCGCTATTGATACTGTTCACACCACGATTTCCAGCCTAAAATTCCGCCCCTTCTGTTCAATTAATCTTCAATGCCCAGTCAGACATGCGTTATTTGATACTGCTCTCGTTGTTGTGGACCCTGCCTGCACAGGCCAACAGCGAATCCCAATGCCAGCAAGAGTTTGTCGGCTGGATGCTGCACCAGCAGCAACAGTTCAGCGATCGCAAATCTGACAAGATGGAGCGGCGCCGGGCCGAACGGGCCATCGAGTTGGCTCGTCAGGAGTACGACAAGCAGACCAGCTTTTGCAAGACGATGGAGCTGGTGCGCAGCTACAAAGATAGCGATCCGCGCTTTAAACCGAGAAGCGGCGAAGTTCACGATTTCACACCGGCCAGCTGACCCTTACTTCATCAATTCATTGTGTTGATTAATTGACCCAAGCCAAGTTCGGGGCACTGAAGAGCCTTAGAATGATTAACTGAGAACGACAATAAAAAACATAGTTATCAGTTATTTGGCTTTTTCAGGAACGACACATGACCAAACTCCATCAGGAGGGGGAGATACACTTCCCCGACAACATCGCACTCATCTCGACCACGGATCCCGCCAGTCATATTACCTATGCCAACCAGCACTTCTGTGATGTGGCCGGGTATGGTGCGGCCGAAATGGAAGGGGTACCCCACAATCTGGTGCGACACCCCGACATGCCCAAGGTGGCCTTCGCCGACATGTGGCAGCGGCTGCGACAGGGCAAAAGCTGGATGGGGTTGGTCAAGAACCGTGCCAAAAGCGGTCAGTTCTATTGGGTAAACGCTTACGTCACCCCGATCCTCAATGCGCAGAAGGAGATCGTCGAGTTCCAGTCGGTGCGCACCAAACCCGCCGCCAGCGATGTGGCCTGGGCCGAGCAGCTCTATGGCCTGCTGCGAAGCGGCAAGGCGCTTCCCTGGCTGAGCCGCTTTCACATTGAACCGGGTCGGCTGACCCTCTGGCTCTCCGCTTCTGCCTTGCTCACCACTCTTGCTACCTTTGCCACCGGCAACCTGTTATGGCTGCTGCCCACCGCCTTGTTGCTGTTGGCACAGGCAATCCACGGCTGGCGATTGCAGCAGCGGCTGGCTCATCTGCTCACCCTTGCCGATCAAGACAAGGGAACCCGCCTCTGTCAGGTGCTCTACACCCGACGGCGCGACACTCTGGCGGCCGTCGAACTGGCCCTGCGGATGAAGCAGGCCGAGCTCAAGGCAGTGGTCGGGCGCAGTGCCGACACCAACCAGCAGATCCTGCAGGCAGCCGAAGATGACCGGGGCAATATCCAGACCATTGATACTCATCTGCAGCAGCAGCGCGCCCACAGCGAGCAGCTGGCGACCGCCATCACCGAGCTGAGCCACTCCATTCGGGATGTGGCCCACAGTGCCCATGAGGCGAGCAATCTGGTTATAGAGGTACAGCAGGTTTCCGACGAGGGGCTGCAAGCATTGGCGACCACCCGATCTGCCGTCAACCAACTCCATCAGGAGCTGGATGCCAACCACGCAGTGCTGGCCCAGCTCACCAGCGACAGCCAGAAGATCAGCGGTATTCTGGAAGTGATCAGTCAAATCGCCGACCAGACCAACCTGCTCGCACTCAATGCAGCCATCGAGGCCGCCCGTGCTGGCGAACAGGGGCGCGGTTTTGCCGTGGTGGCGGATGAAGTGAGGGCGCTGGCTCAGAAGACCCGTGCCTCGACCAGCGAGATCCACGAGATGATCCAGGCGCTGCAACAGACTACACGACAGCTGTCGGACGGGATGACACAAGGGGCACAGACTTCGGTGCGCTGCCAGCAGCACGCAGGCACCACCGCCGACGTGCTCACCCAGATCAACCGGATGCTGGGGCAGGTAACCCGCACCAGCGACGAGATCGCCCAGGCAGTGAGTCAGCAGGCCGACGTCACGGCGACCCTCGATGAAGGGGTACACCAGATCCACCCGCTGGCCAGCCACACCGCCGACAACAGCAGGCAGGCGCTAGATGGCATCACCCTGCTGGTAGAGCGGCTGCAGGATCTCTCGCGGCTGATCAACCAGTTCAGACATTGAAGCGAGAGCGATCAAAAAAGCGCGTCAACTGACGCGCTTTTTGTTGTTCTTGCCCTGGCACAACTTGCTTATTCGGCCGCCTCGCTGCTGGCAAACTCCGGCACCTTGGCCATGGCATCCAGCACCACCTGAATACCGGCACCCGGTTTGCAGGCGTTCTCGCTCAGGTGACGACGCCAGGCGCGCGCCCCCTGCATATTCTGGAACAGCCCCAGCATATGGCGGGTCATGTGGGAGAGGTAGTTGCCCTTGGCCAGCTCCTGCTCGATATAGGGCAGCATCATCCGCACCACTTCATGGCGGCTCGGCACGGCGTTGTTCTGGCCGAACACCAGGTTGTCTACCTGCGCCAGAATGTAGGGGTTCTGATAGGCTTCACGCCCCATCATGACGCCATCGACGTGTTGCAGGTGCTCGAGAGTCTGCTCCATGGAAGTAACACCACCGTTGAGGGCGATGGTGAGATCCGGGTAATCCTGCTTGACCCGATAGACGCGGGGATAATCGAGCGGCGGGATCTCGCGGTTCTCCTTGGGGCTCAGGCCACTCAGCCACGCCTTGCGGGCATGGACGATAAAGGTATCGCAACCGGCATCGCGCACCTGTTCGATGAAGGCCTGCAGAAATTCGTAGGAGTCCTGATCGTCGATACCGATACGGGTCTTCACCGTCACCGGAATATCGACCACATCCCGCATCGCCTTGACGCAGTCTGCCACCAGCGCCGGTTCACCCATCAGGCAGGCACCAAAACGGCCGTTTTGCACCCGATCGGAGGGGCAGCCGACGTTGATGTTCACCTCGTCATAGCCGCGCTCCTCGGCCAACTTGGCACAGCGCGCCAGATCGGCCGGATTGCTGCCACCCAGCTGCAGGGAGATGGGATGCTCCTGCTCGCTGTAACCCAGATAATCCCCCTTGCCGTGGATGATGGCGCCGGTGGTCACCATTTCGGTATAGAGCAAGGTCTGGCGGCTCATCAGTCGATGAAAGTAACGGCAATGCCGATCAGTCCAGTCCAGCATGGGGGCGATGGAAAAACGCTGCGCCTGCATAAAAATCATCCGGGTTGGCTAAAGAAAGGGGCGGATTTTATCACAACGTGAAGCAGCCCCAGAAAATGAATTTTGTCGCCGCGCCATGCGAGGCCCTGTGATAGTATCCGGCTAATAGAAAGGGTATCTGCGCGATCATGAATCAAGACCAACTTTTACAACGAGCCGAGCGACTCTGTATACAGCGAGGGATCCGCTTCACCCCGACCCGACGTCAGGTATTTCGCCTGCTGGCGGCACACGGCAACGCCATCAGCGCCTATGATTTGTTGGCCCAGCTGCAACAAACCGAAGCCAATGCCAAGCCGCCAACCGTCTATCGGGCACTCGATTTTTTGCTCGAACAGGGCTTTGCTCACAAGGTGGAATCTCTCAACGCGTTTATCTTCTGCTGCCACTTCGATCACGCTCACCCGATGCAGTTGCTGATCTGCGACGAGTGCGGGGATGTGGTCGAGCTTCACGATACGGCGATCGATAGCGCGTTTTCCGAGCAGGCCCACCTGCATGGTTTTACTATTACCAATAAGACGATAGAGGCACATGGCCAATGTGCCCGTTGTACGCCCACTGTAGGAAGTCATCATGAAGGCTGATTTTGTAAATCCGTTCCTGCTATCCCTGCTCAATGTGCTCTCGACCATGGCACAGCTGGAACTCAAACCGGGCAAACCGAAACGCAAGATGGATGAGCTGGCGCGCGGCGACGTCTCCGGCCTGATTGGCATGGTCGGCCCGCAGACCCGTGGCTCCCTCTCAATCAGCTTCGAGAAGGGACTGGCGCTGGAGATCATGCGCCGCATGCTGGGGGAAGCTCCCGCCTCCATCAACGAAGAGGTGACCGACATGGTCGGTGAAATCACCAACATGGTGACCGGTGGTGCCAAACGGATGCTGGGCGAGAAGGGCTACGAGTTTGACATGGCGACCCCCATCATCGTCTCCGGTCCCAACCACACCATTACTCACAGGGCCGATGGCACCAAGATCATGATGCCGTTCGAATCGGATTTCGGTCGCGCCACTATCGAAATCTGCTTCGAGTAACCCTATGTGGAAAGCATTGAAATGGATTTTCATCTGCTGGGCCCTGCTGTTGATCCTGTCGGACATTCAGATCAGCACCTCCCTCTACAAGTACGAAGATAACCGGGTGCTCATCAACTTCCCGCGCTGGGAAGCCAAGCAGCCCTGGGGCACCTTCGAGTGGCATGCCGGACGGGTAGAAACCCACTGGTATGGTCTGGAGGGAAAACCCAAGCCAAAAGGCCCGCAAATCTGATCCTGTAACTGCTACAGCAGAAACAGAAGAGGCCAGCAGTTGCTGGCCTCTTTGCTATCTCGTTGTTTCTGAATCAAGCCGCTTCGGCCGCCAACTTCCCGCTTGGTCGCACCAGGATGCCGACGATGCAGGCCAATAGAGTCGGCAGCAGCCAGGCAAGCCCCTTGTCGAACAGCGGCAGGAAGGCAAAGCCGTCCATCGCCATCCCGGCAACCCCCAGCCCATCGAGGCAACCAAACAGAAAGGCGACCGTCAGCACACCGCGAAACACCAGCCGTGGCTGGGCAAACCACCCCTTGAGGAAGGTCACCAGCACCAGCGCGATGGCCACCGGATAGATGGCCACCAGCACCGGGATGGAGAGGCCGATCAATTCGCTCAACCCCACATTGGCCACCAGTGCACAGAGCGCCCCCAGCAGGATCACCCAGTTGCGATAGGCCCAACCTGTCAGGCCATGGAAGTAGTCGGCACCGGCACAGAGCAGGCCGACCGCACTGGTAAAACAAGCCAGGGTAATGATGGCCGCCAGAATAAACTGACCCGGTTGACCAAACAGACTCAGGACGTAGGCATTGACGATGGCGCCGCCATTACTGATATCGCTCGCCACCCCACCGGCGCTGTTGCCCAGCTGAAAGAGCGAGACATACACCGCCGACAACCCAACCGCCGAGATCAAGCCTGCAATGGTCAGATATTTGAACTGGCTGCGATAATCCTCGATCCCCTTCTGGCGCAGCAACCCGATGATCAGGGCTCCAAACATCAGGGAGGCCAGGGTATCCATGGTGTTGTACCCTTCCAGCATCCCTTTGGTAAAAGCCGCATCTATGTACTCACCGCTGGCATCAGGCATGATGCCCTGCGGCGTCATAAAGACCCCGACCGCCAGAATAAGCAGCATCGCCATCAGGGCTGGGGTCAGATACTTGCCGACCGCATCAAGGAGCTTGCCCCGATCGAGCGCCACCAGGATCACCAGCGCAAAGAAACTCAGGGTGTAGATCAGCAGCCCCTCGTGACCGGCATCGCCGAGCCAGGGCTTGAGCCCCATCTCGTAGGCGACCAGACCGGTGCGGGGAATGGCAAAAGCAGGCCCCATGATGATATAGATGGCGATGGCTAGTGCCGTCGCAGCCCCGGCGGGCAGATAGCGGGTCATTCCGGTCCAGCCACTCGCGCCGCCCCCCGAACTCCCCTTGGCCACCGCAATCAGGGTGATCAGCGGCAAGCCCACCGCCGTCAGCAAAAAGCCGCACATGGCGGCCAGCAGATGCTCACCAGCCATAAAACCGGCCAGCGGCGGAAAAATGATATTGCCAGCCCCCAGATAGAAGGCAAACGTCATAAACCCCAATCCGAATACGTCGGACAACTTCAATGATTTCGTCAAACTCAACCTCATCTGCCTTATCAGCTTGTTATTGATTGCACCCACTGCCTGGCAGATAACCGGTAACAATACCTCTCGCCCCCACACGGCCCGCGGACCGGATGAGGCGCACCACCTTTAGCATAAAGAAGAGGAGTTCGATCTCAATCACCAATTAATATCTTGAAACAATTTACTGCTGCGGAATTAATCGCCGAACAACTCGGCGCTCCATAAACAGGTGTCACACGTGGCGTATGGGAGGTGAGAAGGGGGGGGCAGGTTATAGCGGCCAAATACTGCTGCTCAGGTGCTATCTGCGTACAGTGACAATTACGGCAGCAAAGCGAGGCGAGGCGAGAAGCTAGGCTCACAGAAAACAAAAGAGCCTGCACGGGGCAGGCTCTTGGCAATATCAGATCGGGTGTGATCAGGCAGCTTCGGCAGCCATCTCGGTCGGACGCACCATCACGCCAACTACGCAGGCCAGCAGGGTCGGCATCAGCCAGGCGAGGCCCTTGTCGAACAGCGGCAGGAAGGCAAACGCATCCATCTTCATACCGGCAGCACCCAGACCATCCAGGCACCCGAACAGGAAGGCAACCATCAACACCCCACGGAACACCAGACGTGGACGGCCGAAGTAACCCTTCAGGAAGGTGACCAGCACCAGCGCCACGGCAACCGGATAGATGGCAACCAGTACCGGAATGGAGAGGCTGATCAGCTGGCTCAGGCCCACGTTGGCCACCACGGCACAGATAACGCCCAGCAACACCACCAGCTTCTTGTAAGCCATGCCGGTCAGATTGTGGAAGAAATCGGAACAGGCAGAGATCAGGCCCACGGCAGTGGTGAAGCAAGCCAGAGTGATGATGGCCGCCAGAATGAACTGACCCGGCTGACCAAACAGGCTCAGTACGTAGGCGTTGACGATGGCGCCACCGTTGCTGACATCGGTCGCCACACCGGCGGCAGTGTTACCCAGCTGGAACAGGGAGACGTACACCACGCTCAGACCAACGGCAGAGATAAGGCCAGCAATGGCCAGATACTTGAACTGGCTCTTGTAATCGTTGATGCCTTTCTGGCGCAGCAGATCGACGATCAGGGCGCCAAACATCAGGGACGCCAGGGTGTCCATGGTGTTGTAGCCTTCCAGGATCCCTTTCACGAAGGGGCTGTTCTGATAGTCACCGGACGCATCAGGCATGGAGCCTTGCGGCGCAACAAATACCCCGATCGCCAGAGTCAGCAGCAGCAGCATCAGTACCGGAGTCAGGTATTTGCCGATGGCGTCCATCAGCTTGCCCTGGTTCATGGAGACCAGAATGGCCACACCAAAGAAGATCACGGTATAGGCCGCCAGACCCGCTTGCCCCATATCACCGATGAACGGCTTGAGGCCCATTTCGTAGGCAACCAGACCGGTACGGGGCGCGGCAAAGGCCGGGCCTATGATGATATAGATGGCAACGGCCAGCGCAGTCGCGACACCGGCAGGCAGCAGCTTGGTCATGCCAGCCCAACCGTTACCGGCTTTCGCCACGGCCAGAATGGTCACCAGAGGCAGGCCCACGGCAGTGACCAGGAAGCCAAACATCGCCAGGGAGAGGTGCTCACCAGCCATGTAACCGGCCAACGGCGGGAAAATGATGTTACCGGCGCCCAAGTAGAAGGCGAAGGTCATAAACCCTAATCCGAGTACATCGGACAATGTGAGTGATTTCGTCAAGTTCAACCTCGTCTGTCTTGTAAATTATTGCTTGTTATAGTTTTTATCGGTCGCTGACCGGGTGTGTTCAGGGGGTATAAAAAAAGAGCCCCGCATGTTTTTTCATCGCAACCAGTGGTTTTAGCTGGTCTGGAGCGGGCACTCGATCTGGAACCAGCATAATGGCGTGAAAAAATAGTTCAAGACGAAATTTACATCTTCAAATAGAAGGGGTTGGTCAGTTGGATATATCTGTCGGAATAGGCCCCGTCAGCAGAATGGATCACAATTTCACCCCTCTCACACCTGTTTAATCCTCTGCCAAGTAGCAATAAAACACGATTTGCCTCTTTACCCTCTCTGGTGATAACAGCTGTATAACAAATACCATGCAGATCATAATTCGCCGAAATACATAAAATTTCATCGGCCATCGCCGTCGGCAGCACCAGCGCCACCTGCCCGTTCGGGCTCAGCAAACGATCGCAGGCCGCCAGTAATGCGGGGCTGTCGAGGGCGCCGGTATGGCGGGCCAACGCCCGCGCCGGATCGCTAAATGACTGGCCTGCCACGAAATAGGGAGGGTTGGAGACGACAAGATCGTAAGGGGCTGCCTGATAATCCTGAATGGCACTCTCTATGACGGTCACCCGATCGGCCCAGGGAGAGGACGCCGCATTCTCCCGCGCCTGGCTGGCCGCATTAATATCCAGTTCGACCGCATCAAGACGGCAGTCAGATCTGCTGCGCTGGGCCAGCATCAGGGCGATCAGGCCGCTGCCGGTGCCGATATCGAGCACTCGACGCGCCTGTTCGACCGGCGCCCAGGCACCGAGCAAAATGCCATCGGTGCCCACCTTCATGGCGCAGCGATCGTGATTGATATGGAACTGTTTGAAGGTAAATCCGCGACTACGTCCCATCTGGCCCCCGTCATCTGCAAAAATGGTGGGCGATTATAGCGGCTAAGACACACTCACCAATAGGAGCCGACGAGATAATCGCCTATAATCTGCCGTTTCCTTAATGACCGAGTATTGCCATGAGCCAGTCCTTTGATGATTTCGACCTGCACCCTGCCCTCAACCGGGCTTTGGCCGAGATGGGATTCACCCGCCCCACTACCATCCAGCAGATGGTACTGGAGCCAGCCCTGGACGGCCGCGATATTCTGGCATCCGCTCCGACCGGTACCGGCAAGACCGCCTCTTTCCTGCTGCCGGCGCTTCAGCACCTGCTGGACTTCCCGCGCCGCAAGCCGGGCCCCTGCCGCATGCTGATCCTGACCCCGACCCGCGAGCTGGCGCTGCAGGTGACTGCCCACGCCAAGGCGCTGGCGGCCCACACCAACCTCAGCATCGAGACCATCATCGGCGGCGTCAGCCATGAAGAGCAGCTGCCTGCCCTGACCAAAACCACCGACATCGTGGTCGCTACCCCGGGCCGTCTGCTCGAGTACATCGAGAAAGAGGAGTTCGAAAGCCACGACATCGAGGTGCTGGTGCTGGATGAAGCGGACCGCATGCTGGACATGGGCTTCATCAAGGATGTGAACCGCATCGTGGCAGAGGCGCGCTACCGCAAGCACACCATGCTCTTCTCCGCCACCCTGGAAGGGGCCGGCCTTGAGAAGTTCGCCAGCGAAATCCTCAAAGATCCGGTGGAGCTGCACGCCGAACCGCCGCGCAGCGAGCGTCGCCCCATCACCCAGTGGATCCATCTGGCCGATGACGCTGCCCACAAGCTGGCGCTGCTGACCCACATCCTGAAAAACCCGGAAACCCAGAAGGCGATCATCTTCGTCAAGACCCGCGAGCGTCTGGCGGAGCTCTCCGGCCAGCTGCAGGCGGCAGGCATCTCCTGCGCCTGGATCCGCGGCGAGATGGAGCAGAGCAAGCGTATCGAGTCGATCCGCAAGTTCCACGAAGGGGAAGTGCCCTTCCTGATCGCCACCGACGTCGCCGCCCGCGGCATCGACCTGCCGAACGTCAGCCATGTCATCAACTACGACATGCCCTACGGCGCCGATGTCTACGTCCACCGGATCGGTCGTACCGGCCGCGCTGGCAACCGTGGCTGTGCCATCAGCCTGGTGGAAGCCCACGACATGGCGATGGTCGCCAAGATCGAGCGCTACACCGAGGAGCGCCTCAAGCGCCGGGTGATCGACGAGCTGCGCCCGAAACACAAAGAAGCGCGGGTACCGGTGAAGAAGAAAAAGCCGGTCGACAAGAAGAAGTCCGCCAAGAAGAAAAAGAAGAAGTAATCGCCTGGCGATAAAGAGAAGGGCCATCCCGCGGGATGGCCCTTCTGCATTCTGTACATCTGGCAAATCGGAGCCGTGTTACTTAGGGCTCGCCACAGCCGTAGCAGGGCTATTTGCAGCCAGAACGGCTCACTATAAATTTAATTTATGGGTTTTAGCTGAATGCCCTAACCAAAACTTATAGTGAACCTCATCCGATCATCAGGACATCAATCTGCCCGCCAGACCCCATGTCGGGCCATCGCCCGATCCGGGCAACGAATCCCCCCTGAATGCAGTCGGTCTGTCAGGCCACCGTCTTGCGCATGCCGATGTGGGGGATATCGTCCTCGACATACCCCTCCCCCTCGGCCACAAAACCGTGCTGGCCGTAGAAGCCCTGCAGATGGGCCTGCGCCCCCAGCCAGATGCTGTGGGTCGGCCAGCGCGCCTCGCACGCCTTGACCGCCTCGCCGATCAGCTGGTGACCGAGACCACCGCCGCGCGCCCTGGGTGAGGTCACCACCCGACCGATGGCGGCACCGCGCTCGTCGCCGATGCCGGGCGCCATGATCCGCGCATAGGCGGCCAGCAGATCGCCCTGATAGCCGAGCAGGTGCCAGACCCCTTCGCGGCGATCGAGCCCGTCCAGATCCTGAAAGGGGCAGGTCTGCTCCACCACGAACACCTCGGCCCGCAGCGCCAGCAACTCATACAACTCGTCAGTGGTCAGTTCAGACCAGGGTTTCAGGATCCAGTTCATCGGCAACTCCTTATCAGTTCGGCCTGCCAGCATAATCGCGGCGCCAGTGCCCCGCATTAACCTTTGTTAAGTTCTTTCAGTCGCTTGCGAATGCGACTAAGGCTGATGGGAGTAATGCCGAGATAGGCGGCGATCTGGTGGTCGGGCACTCTGGCATCGAGTGCGGGAAAACTGTCGAGAAAGTGCTGATAGCGCGCCTGCGGGCTGCCGGTCAGCAGCAACTGCTCCTTCTCCTCCTTGATGCGCAGCTGCACCTCCAGCAGGTGCTGGTACCAGCGCGGCCAGCCGGGCAACTGGCGCAAGTCGGCCAGACTGAACAGCTGCAAACGGCAGGGCTCCAGCGCCTCCACGCTGTAGCGGGCAGGCTCGCCACTGAGCAGGTGGTGGAAGTCGAGAAACTCGTCCCCCTCCCAGTAGAACTCCTTGATGTACTCGCGGCCATCCTCCAGCACCAGCTTGGCCCTCAGCAGCCCCTGCTCTACCCTGACCAGCAGATCCGGGCTGTCGCCGGCATGCCAGAGACAGCTTTTCGGGCTGAGGGTCAGCGGGCGGGCAAAAGAGAGGAGGCGCGCGGCCTCCTCTCTATCTGCGACCTGCGCCCAATCGAAGGGGGGTCTGTCAGTCAGCATGATTAACCGCGACGCTGACGCACGGCTTCAAACAGGCAGACGCCGGTTGCCACCGAAACGTTGAGGCTGGATACCGCCCCCGCCATCGGGATGCTCACCAGCTCGTCGCAGTGCTCGCGGGTCAGGCGACGCATGCCCTTGCCTTCGGCGCCCATCACCAACGCCATCGGGCCGGTCAGTTTGGCCTGATAGAGGTCGTGATCGGCCTCACCGGCGGTGCCGACGATCCAGACGCCGCGCTCCTGCAGCTCGCGCAGGGTACGGGCCAGGTTGGTGACCTGAATAAGCGGCACCACTTCGGCGGCGCCACAGGCAACCTTGCGCACGATCGGGGTCAGGCCGGTGGCCTTGTCGCGCGGCACGATCACAGCATGAGCCCCGGCAGCATCGGCGCTGCGCAGGCAGGCGCCTAGGTTGTGCGGATCGGTCACGCCATCCAGCACAAGCAGGAAGGGCTGGCTCTGTTGTGCCGCCAGCTCGTCCAGCAGGCTGGCCAGATCGTGCTCGGCCAGCTTCGGCGCCTCTTTCACCCGGGCCATAATGCCCTGGTGATTGTTGCCTTCCGCTTTGTCATCAAGGGTCTTGCGGTTCACGCTCTGCACGCGCAAGCCGAGGGATTCCAGCTCGGCCAGCAGGGGTTGCAGCCGGTCGTCATCCCGCCCCTTGAGGGCCCACACTTCGATGAAGCGCTCGGGAGTGCGCTCCAGCAGCGCGGTGACAGCGTGAATGCCGTAGATCAGTTCAGTGCTCATGTTCAAGATCCGTAGGTCGGGTCGCATAAATGTGCCCCGAAGAAAAATGGCCGTACCGGCAACCTAACCCCCATGATGCTGGTCTCGTCACCGGTCGCTAAATGATGGCGCATCATACCAGAGACGCCGGCATCTAGGGAGAAGGAAGCTGCTCGGCCAAGCGCCTACCGCTATATCGAATCCTTCGGCGGCATATGGCGGCAAGCCAATCATGGCCTGTTAGCCATTACGCGGTGCTCAAAACGATGAGTGTTCAAATTTCAGTTTCCCAATTTCAGTTCATTGAAGATCAGCCCTTTCCTTGTTGATGTTCGACTTCAACACATCTCGGAACGATTAATTTATTGATCTTGCTCAGGAAAACATTATCACCCACTTCCCTCTCCTGAATAGCTCGCTAACATATACGTTTGGCAACAGCCTCGCCGGAGTCACCCATGGGGCAGGCCTACGCCACATCACAGGTTAACAACAGCAGGCTGGAGGCTGAAATTCAGGGGCGGTAGTCGTGCCTGATGGAATGGATAAGCGAGTAGCACGAGTGGCGCGATCACTGAACATGGTGACGGCCTTATGTGGATTTCTGAGCGGCTCACGCCGCCGTGGCTTGGTTACATCGTCCATGAGCACCCATGTGCTTTTTGTATACTGTCGTAATAGTGACGCAGAAAGAGGAAATCAAGCGAATACGCTCGGCACGAGAAGCAAGCTGGTAATATGTTGATTTAATGATAATTTTTACTTGGCGACGATAAAGATGTTACGGAGTTATATAGAATGCTCTGCTAACGGATTAGTACCGCCTTCCATCTAATCACTGTTAAGTGCTACTAAACACCTAATTAAGAGTAAAAATGAAAGAATATGAAACCATAGAAGAATTTGTTGATTCATTTGAATTTGAAAACATCGTTTACGAAAAGAAAGGTAATCATGATCATATACATACTTTAATACCGATGATTTCAAATGATTTCATTTATGCTCTACAAGCTAGCGAACAAACTAACGTAAAACATATTATTCATTTAGTGTTTAGTTCTTTTGATCACAATGGTAATTTTAACTTAGATAACTTCATTGAAAACCATGATCAAAATTATGATAAAAATGACTACTCTGTAAGCAAAGAATATTTAATGAGCGATTACATGGTAGCCTCTATTGTTGGAATATCTAGAGATTTTTCAAGAGTAATGCAGGAGATCAAGGTTAATAAAGCCAATCACATTAGCTATATTACAATTGGAAGGCTGCCTTCTACCTTTCAATCAGCTGCAATACTTATAAAAAATGGTTTTTACTATGAAACCAAATGTTTGTATCGTGTGATACTTGAGCAAATTGCATATTCATTTCAATGCAGCAACACTAGTGACGACAATGTTTATAATCTGAAACCACAATCTAGCATAACTGAACTCAAGAAAATATTTTCAAATGCAGGAGTTCTTAATGGGTTATTTTCACAGTTCATCCATCATAACAAGAATATATGGAATGAGTTTATAGATAATGAACACTATATAATTTCTCGTTCTGGCTCTCGCTCAAAAGATAATGTTATTTTTTTGGCTTTTTTAGCGGAAATGTATCTAGTAGTTGTATATGATATCTACAAGCGATTAAAACACAATGAACCAGATGAATTATTTTGTGGTAACATAATCATCAATATTGATATAATCGGGAAAGTAAAAGACTATTTCAAACAGAAATTTGATATAGAGTCTGAAAGCACTCAACAACCAGCTCTAGGTACCCCCTCAAGCGACACTCCTGAATCAGGCATTATACCTCAGCAGATAAAAGTAAGCATGGAAAAATGAAGAGATTTGAAAAGACACAATATTACATAAGTAATGGGTTCGTAAAAACACCGACTAACAACTCTGGGCTGTCTACGGATGTTTTGGTCAAAGGTACTACAGTGGTTAGAATTGGTGATGACAATTCATACCATCATTTCGCAGATGGGGTCTGTGGCGGTTTTTTTAAGTCCAACCATTTGGTCTGCATTTCAAGTCACCAAACTCCTTTAGGTGTTCCACACAGTCAAGGAAGCACAGGTCATGAATATACTGTAACAGAAATGGAATTATTATCTGAACTTACAGACGCAGAGGCTCTTCAATACAATAATTGGATCATACCTACAGTAAAGGATGTGATTGCAGGGAAAACACCATCATCTGATCCATTTGGGATGTTAAGCATTACTATAGAACTGATTCACTATGCTAAAAAGAACAACCTAAAGTTGGATCTGATTCAACCCAAAAATGTAATGAAACGTGGTTCAGTTTGGGTTCATATAGATCCATTTGCATTTTAGGCATAAGAGGGACTGTCAACGTGTGGCGTTTCCAGTCCCAATAAACCGTAGTGGTTACGGTAGTGTTATGCGTTGCTAGCCCCTTAGGCGGACGTTAGGGCTACTTTCTTAGCAACAGAAGATTATTAGGGAAACTGAAGATACATATCGATACAGAAGTAGATGATGTTGTAACTCTACAAAAAAGACAACTTTCCAGTTTGTTTTGAGTGAGGCTTTGGTTTACTTATCACCAATCATGGCCTTCTTTTGGGTGGCATTTTTAGTTTCAGGGGGGCTTACAAATGAAGAGAAGCTTGTAATATTTTTGGACTCTAAAGCTCACGACAACTCTCTTTCTAAAATCGGGCATATAACTCTTGAAGTATTAGTTTAATGACTATTAAGGATTTTCCCACGTCACGCTGGCTAGAAGAACTATCGGATGATATCTTGTTGTCAATTTCAAGAATAATATACTTTTTTGGCAGTAGTGTAAGTGGCTCTATTTTGGCGATAGAGATTTATTCAAATTTAAATCCTACCAAAGACAATCCAACTCCTGAGTTTTGGTTTTGGCTTGGGCTTTCTGCTATTTTCGGGTTCGGGGCATTTCTCTATGGCTGTAGCACTAGCTATACCTTCAAGTATAAGAAGGACATTACCAAATCCTGTCCTAACAAGTCAAAGCAGGCGGATACCGATAAAACTGGTGCCGATGTTTGAGGCGTTATGTGTAATTTATCTCACAAGGAAATAGACGTGCTCTACGAAACGTCAATATTTGAAAAGACATCTAGTTCAAGTGCAGCCAAGGTTGCGGCACTTCCACAAGATAACGAAACGTGGTGCTGAGCTATAAAAGTTGGTGTCTCGATAGCTTATCTTGGTGATTCAACTAGCCAAGATGCTAAAGAGTTCTCATCCCTCGATGAACTAATCAACTACGCTCATTAAAATTTAATTGGTGAGGTGTTAGTTATCACCGGGGCTAAGTCTTGGCGTTTTTAGAGAAAAATGGGGCCCCCACCTTTCTGAGCTCCACGTAGAGGCCAATAGAGTGGCAATCACGCAGGGATTGAGCTCCTAGCCATAGGCACGGCGCTTGGCCGCTCTCCGCCGAAGGGCTAAGCCCCCCCCCCCCCCTTTTGCGCTGACCATAAAAAATCCGAACCCCGGTAACAGGGTTCGGATTTTTTTCATCTCAAGCGTCGCAGGCTTTTGTAGTGATAACCCGGGCGCTGATGCAGATACCCGGGGGCCATCAGCCCCTTACGACCTCAGCCTAGGTCGCCAGACCCAAGCCATAGGCCGAGGGCTTACCCCTTGGCCTTCACCTTATCGCGAGCCTTTTTGCCCGGTCGTCTGTTGCTCGGTTTGGCGCGGCCACCCTTGTCGGATTTGCCGTGATCCTTGCCCTCTTTACGTTTTTCGTGGCGCTGGGCGCTCTTGGCCTTCTCTTTCTTGATCTCGGCCTGCTTGCGCGCCATCTCTTTGGCGTTCTTGCCGGTGGCCTTGAGGGGCTCTTCGACCATCACGAAGTCGATCTTGCGATCATCCAGGTTCACGCCCATCACCTTGACCCGCACCTTGTCGCCCAGACGGTAGCGACGGCGGAAGTTCTCGCCAATCAGCTGCATGTGCAGGGGATCAAACTGGTAGTAGTCGTTGGTGAGGGTGCTGACGTGCACCAGACCATCGATGTGGATCTCCGCCAGACGGACGAAGAAGCCAAAGCCGGTGACGCTGGCGATAACGCCGTCAAACTCGTCACCCACGTGATCCAGCATGTACTCGCACTTGAGCCAGTCGGCCACGTCGCGAGTGGCATCGTCGGCACGACGCTCGGTCATGGAGCAGTGCTCGCCCATCGGGTCCACTTCTTCCAGCTGGTAGTGATAACCACCGCTCGGGGTCCACTTGTGGCGCAGGTTGCCCTGCTGCTCCTTGGCGGTCTGATACTTGATCGCCCGGTGCAGGATCAGGTCGGGATAGCGACGGATTGGCGAGGTGAAGTGGGCGTAGGACTTCAGGGCCAGACCGAAGTGACCGATGTTGTCGGCCTGATAGATGGCCTGACGCATGGAGCGCAGCAGCATGGTGGAGAGCAGCTCCGCATCCGGGCGACCTTCAAACTTGGCAGCCAGCTCGGCGAAATCTTTCGGCTCGGGCTCGAGACCGCCCTTGAGCTCCAGACCCAGTTCGGCCAGGAAATCGCGGAAACCGGTCAGACGCTCTTCGCCCGGACGGTCGTGCACCCGGAACAGGGCGGCGGCTTCGTTCTTCTCGATATAACGGGCAGCAGCCACGTTCGCCTGGATCATGCACTCTTCGATGATCTTGTGGGCGTCGTTGCGCACCAGCGGCACGATGCGGTCGATCTTGCGCTGGGCGTTGAAGATGAAGCGGGTCTCCTCGCTCTCGAACTCCACCGCGCCACGCTGATGGCGGGCATGCTTGAGCGCCTTGTAGAGGTTGTTGAGCTCCTCGATATGGCCCACCAGCGGATCATACTGCTGGCGCAGCTTGGGATCGCCGTCGAGGATCGCCGCAACCTTGGTGTAGGTCAGACGGGCGTGAGAGTTCATTACCGCTTCGTAGAACTTGTAGCCGGACATGCGGCCAGCGGCGGAGATGGTCATCTCGCACACCATGCAGAGGCGGTCAACCTGCGGGTTCAGAGAACACAGACCGTTGGAGAGCACCTCCGGCAGCATGGGCACCACGAACTCGGGGAAGTAAACGGAGTTGCCGCGCTGATAGGCTTCGGCATCCAGCGCCGTGCCGGGCTTCACGTAAGCGGAGACGTCAGCAATGGCAACCCACAGACGCCAGCCGCCACCACGCTTGGCTTCACAGAAGACGGCGTCATCGAAGTCACGGGCGTCTTCCCCGTCGATGGTCACCAACGGCAGGGCGCGCAGGTCGATGCGGCCCTCTTTGGCTTTCTCAGGCACCTGCTCGCCGAGACCGGCAACCTCTTTGGTCACCTCTTCCGGCCAGGTGTGCGGGATACCGTGGGTACGCAGGGCAATTTCGATCTCCATGCCCGGCGCCATGTTCTCGCCCAGCACTTCCAGTACGGTGCCGACGGCATTGATGCGGGAGGTAGCGCGCTGATTGATGCGCACAACCACGACCTGGCTCTGGCGAGCCCCTTTGTTCTCCCCTTCCGGGATGATGATGTCCTGGCCGATACGGCTGTCATCCGGCACCACGAAACCTACGCCATTCTCGACGAAGTAACGGCCGACAATGTCTGCCTCACGGGACTTGAGCAGGCGCACCAGACGAGCTTCCTGACGACCCTTGCGGTCGATCTCGGTCGGTTGCACCAGCACGTAATCGCCATGCATCAGGCGTTGCATCTCTCGGTTGTTCAGATACAGATCCGGACCACCACCTTCCGGACGCAGAAAACCGAAGCCATCCTTGTGGCCGATTACATAACCTTTGACCAGATTCAGGCGATCCGGCAGGGCATAACATTGGTTGCGAGTGAATACCAGTTGTCCATCACGCTCCATGGCGCGCAGACGACGACGCAAGGCTTCCAACGGCTCTTCATCTTTCAGCTTGAGGACCTTGGCCAACTCTTCACGGGACATGGGCTTTTCATGGCCCTTGATGAGTTCCAGGATCAACTCGCGACTGGCGATGGGGTTATCGTATTTTTCGGCCTCGCGTTCGAGGAAAGGATCTTTTTGAGACATAAGCAGGCCTTAGGGTAGGTGGTAACGGTGCCATTATATCGGAGGGGGGGGCGAATGGCATCCATCGGCTGCCTTTTGGCCAATCTCTCTGTCATACTATCTTCAGTTCGCTGGCATGATGAGACACAGAACTCATGAGTAAGGACACATTTGCCCAATCCGCCGCCTATCTCAAACAGGCGGTTCCCTTGATGATCAAGTACCAGATCCCCACGACGCCGGACAATTACCACCTGTGGTACAACTATGTCTCGGCCAGCATGCCCGAGCTCAACCAGGCGATTGATCAGGCTGTCAAAATGCAGGGAACCTGCTCACTCACTACCTGCGAGCGGCTCTATCACCAGTATCTGGCCGCTCAGGACGAGAAGCAGATGGAGGCGATGAAACTGAGCCTCGCCGCCATGGCCAACGAGCTCGGCCACTCCATGCAGGACGCCATCTCCGATACCGGCATGTTTCAGGAGATGCTCGACAAGAGTTTTGACAAGCTCAGCCGCATTGATGACGAAGGTTTCAGCCTGGAAGACACCATGGGGATCCTGCGGGAGCTGGTGCGCGAATCGCGGGATGTACGCATGTCCACCATGCACTTTCGCAACCAGCTCAGCAATGCGGAGAAAGAGATCAAGGAGCTGCGGGCGGCGCTCAACGAGACACGCAAACTGGCCAACGAGGATGCCCTCACCAACCTGCTCAACCGCCGCGCCTTCGATCTGGAGCTGGAGGGGTTGATCCGCAGCCAGCACCCCTTCTCGCTGATCCTCGCCGATATCGATCGCTTCAAGAACTTCAACGACGAATATGGGCACCTGCTCGGTGATCAGGTGCTGCGCGCCTTCAGCAAACGGCTGCGCGACGCCTGCAAGGAGGGGGTCACCGCCTATCGGCTGGGTGGGGAGGAGTTCGCCATGCTGGTCCCCCATCGCTCGCTAGCGCTGGCCAGACAGATGGCGGAAAGCATGCGCCGCGCTATCGAGCGGATGTCGATTCTGGATCGCAAATCGGGCCGCCGCATCGACCACATCACCGCCTCGTTTGGCGTGGGCGAGTTCAATGGTCAGGAGAGCGCAGACTGTCTGGTCGAACGTACCGACAAGCTGCTCTACAAGGCCAAGGAGCTGGGGCGCAACCGGGTGATGCCGCTCCCTTCCTGATTTAGTCCCTTGTCCGACCGCAATGCCAATGTAAAAAGCCAGTCAGATCAACTGACTGGCTTTTTGGTCTCTCTTGCTCCAACAGGGGCTGTTCATTCCAGCCCCAGTGGAACTCTGCTCAGTGTGAAGGATTACTCCTGCACCTCGCTAACACCTTCGACTTTCACATCAACACGGCGATCCGGAGCCAGGCAGACGATCAGCTCACGCTTGGACTTGCTGACGCAGCTGTCGCCGGTAACCGGTGAGGATTTACCACGCCCTTCCACATTGATCTTGGCGGCCGGGATCCCTTTACCAACCAGATAGTTGGCAACAGTCTGGGCACGCTGCTCGGAGAGCTTCTGGTTGTAGGCATCAGAACCGATACGGTCGGTGTGACCAATTACGGTTGCCACGCCATCTTTGGGTCGTGCTTCTTCAATCTGGCTATAGAGGCTATCCAGTGCCTGACTGGCCTCTGGCTTGAGGGTCGCCTTGTTGAAGTCAAACAGCACATCGGAGCTCAGGGTAAACTGCTTCTCAACCATCACAGGTGCAGGAGCAGGTTCCGGGGCCGGGGCGGGCGCAACAGGGGCAACCTGACCAAAGCGATAAACCGCTGCCAGCGAGAGCAGGCCGTTATCCATTCTCAAACCGGTATCATCGCGGCTGCCATACGGGGTGGTGTACTGATACTCCAGGCGAGCGGCCCAGTCGAGATTGAACGCATACTCGGCACCCAGTGCACCGACCATGACAAAGCGGCTGTCATCTTTGTAAACATCGCTCTTGGTATCAGCCCAGCCATAACCGCCACCGACACGGCCATACAGATCCAGATTATCGGTAACCGGGAAGCCCAGTTTCAGGGTCAGTTGAGCCAGCTGTGCTTTTACTTCATCACTGAAAGCGCCTGCCGCCGTAGTGGCATCGTATTTGTAATTGCCCAGATAGTCGTAACCCAGCTCCAACCCCAGATTCTTGTTGATCTGATAACCGCCAAACACGCCTGCCCCCAAGGCATCGTTGGTCTCATTGCCAAGGGTCAGGGCATTGCTTTCATCAATGCCGTAGAAGTTGGACCAACCCAGTTTGGCACCGCCATACCAGGTGTTGTCTTGACCGGCAGCCTGGGCATTGGCCGCCAGCAAGCCGGTAACCAGCAAGGTAATCAATGATTTTTTCATGTTTGAGCCTCTGCAACTTTATGTAGGAGGAGGTTGATTGATATCACCTCGTCTTATAGGTGCAACCACCCAAAAGCGATCGCAGCATATCAACGTTAGCCTATTTTCAAGTCACTGATATCAATTAACAAAAAACACTCTAACGCAACCACGTTACAAAAACAGCAACAAACGTTTGTTATTTGAACTGAATGTGACGCAAAAAGACGCACAGATGAGGGCAGATAGGAAAAAAGGCCAGCAACATGCTGGCCCGAAGCGATATCAGTGACGAACAAACTCGTAGTGCTGATCGATAAAGTCAGCAACACGCTGGCTCAGTACCTTGTGCACCGTCCTGGTCGGATGCACTTGATCCCAGAATATATGCTCATCGCAGTTGAGAGTTGCGGCTCGCCCTTTTGCCTGCCCGCTCACCACCGCCTGCGCCAGGATCGGGTTACCGGCAATAGCCACTCTTTCGGAGACACTCAAAGCCGGGGTCGCAGCCACCTCGGCGGCGCTGCCGGAGAACGGCTTCCACGTATAGCCGCCACCGTAGCAGGCGTGTTCTGTGTCACTCAGCCCGAACAGCTGGGGATCGCGCATCATCTCGTCAAACTGCTTGTCCACTTCGAACAGCTTCACGATGCCAAGGGGAGCCAGCTCTCGAGTGAGGTTCTGCAACTTCTGGTTGTGGTAACTGGCCACATGGCGCACCTTCTCCACCACCTTCATACTGCGGGCTGACGGGGTCTGCCCCAGATCAGGAATGTTGAACAGCAGGATCTGCTGCGCACCGTTGAGCACCAACCGGTTGGATGCCAGCCGGATGGTATCGATCACCCTATCCGCATCCCGCTCAGTGTTCCAGCCATAGGCCAGATAGTCGTTGGCACCGACCCAGATCACCACCAGATCATCGGGGCGGAATTTGTCCTTTTTCAGGAACTGATCGATCTCGTAATCGAGGTTGTTGATCACCTGATATTTGGGATCCCAGGACCAGAAACCGAGCCAGCCGTTCAGGGCGCCCAGATGGTTATAGGCCACCGCGGTTGCACCGCCTTCCGCCTCGTTGGCCACGACCAGACCGGGAAAACGCTCGTCACCCAACTGCTCCAACCACACTGGGCCGTTGCTGAAGCGCCCGTTGAAGTAGGGTGGGCTGGAGGGGAGATACCCCCGCATCTTTTTGTACATCTTGCCGGTGTCGGAGAGGCTGTCACCAAACATCACAACCCGGGAAAAAGGTTGGCGTCCCTCTGCCGCTTGCGCGGTCAATGCCATTAACCCCAATAAACAAACAAGCCATTTTTTCATATTGTTATGCTCTTCGATTAAGCAGGTGAGACCTGCGGACTTCTCCTCGAGTGGCGACAGGCATGGGAAGAGTCTGCTGCCACTGACTTCTGGTGAAGGCGACAGATTACAGTTCCAGATGAAATCACACATGTTCCGACACCGATGAAATCGCTTGCGCTCACAAAACAGACAATCACACCAGCCTATTTCTTTCACGCTTGTTTCACATCCCCCCCGGCACAATGCCCCCATACCAACGACAGGAGTATGAAATGAACAAGGCAAGCGTAATCGGACTGTTGACCCTGATGTCTGTCTCCTCTTTTGCCATGGCGGCCTATACCGGCCCGCAGGAGCAGAACAAGGTTTCCGTTGCTCAATTGAAAGATCTGGCCGATGACAGCTGGGCCACCCTGGAAGGGAAACTGGTCAAGCACCTGGGCGGTGAGAACTATCTGTTCCGCGATGCCAGCGGTGAAGTGGAGGTCGAAGTGGATCAGGATGTGTGGCGTGGCACCGAAGTGGGCCCGGATGATCAGATCCGCATCCGTGGTGAAGTGGACCACAGCTGGAACAAAACCGAAGTGGAAGTGAAAACCCTGGAGAAAGTGGGCGCGGCCCCGCAGACCAAGGGCGGCTTTATCGCCAAATAAGGCCACTACAACGACGAACTGGCCGGACGTTAAAAGGGCGCTTGATATCAAGCGCCCTTTTGCATGGTTAACCCAGCGTCACCGCTTAACCGGCCCGACTGGCAAAGGCTCTTTTGAACCCCTTCTCGGCCTGATTGACCTTGTAGAGGTAACGGCGCGCCTCCTCTTTGGGATGTTGCTCGGTCAACACCTGATAGACCGCCTCGGGGGAGAGCCGGTTGATCCGGCCCGGCGCCGCCTTGCGATCGCTGGAGAAGGTATTGAGCACCCCGCCAGCGCCACCGTTATAGGCGGAGATCACCGCATAGCGACGGGAGCGCGGATCCTGAATATCCGCCAGATAGACGGTCTGCAACAGGTGCAGATAGGCGGTACCGACATCGATGTTGTAGGCCGGGTTGAACAACTCCTCCCGGGTCGGCTGGCCGTTCTTGCCCTTGACCCGCACATAGACGTCACGACCGGCGGTAGCCGGGATCACCTGCATCAGGCCATAAGCGTTGGCATGGCTCACCGCATAGGGGTTGAAGCTGCTCTCGGTCTTGATCACCGCATAGATCAGGCTCTCCGGCACGCCGTATTTTCGCGACGCTTCCCGGATGATCCCCGCATACTTGTAGCCCCGTCGATCTTCATGGTTAGCCACCATGGGAATATCGACGAAGAAGATGGTGCGAATCCCCAGAGTGCGCTTCTTCATCGCCGTGTTGAGCAGGTAATCGGCATAACGCTCGGCGCGCCAGGAGGCGCGGATTGGCTGGCGCTGATTGTCCAGCACCTGACCGTAGAGGAAAGGCTCGCCGCCGGTCAGAATTTCCCGGTCGGAGTAAAGATCCACTTCGGCCGGATCGTCCGGCGTCAGCAGGGTCTCGATAATGGCGCGACGCAGGTGAGCGCGGGGATCTATGCCAGAGACCGTCTCCACCATGATGTGGCCGCTGGAGAAGTCGATGTGGGCCCGGCTCTTGTACTGATCCGTATATTTTACGTAGTCAAACTTGCCCGCAAACAGCGCCTCCCGCCCCCATATCTCGTTCACGTTATGGGAGAGCGCGCTGATCATGTGTTCAAAACCGCGGATGTCCTTGCCGTTGACCAGATCGTCATCCTCACTCCCGCTGGGCTTGGGGGAGGATGAGCAGGCATAGAGAAACAGCAGGGTGCACAGCAGCCAAAAAATTCGGCCCATAGGATCCTCAAACCGGGCAGCAGAGCTGCCCATCATTCATTTGCTGCGACTTCAGGAGCGGTCACGCCAGTGTGGCGCCATTCCCGCACCTGTTCACACGTACAACAGCCGGAGAGCTTACTGGGCAGGCGGGGTGTAACCTTCGATCTGCACTTCACCTGCATCAAACAGGTAGCTGACCA
The DNA here is from genome assembly GCF_001728955.1 of Aeromonas sp. DNP9. Lineage (NCBI taxonomy): Bacteria > Pseudomonadati > Pseudomonadota > Gammaproteobacteria > Aeromonadales > Aeromonadaceae > Aeromonas > Aeromonas sp. DNP9. Next base: position 61,221 of record NZ_LYSQ01000007.1, read on the forward strand.
TCTCTTTTTCCAGCAGTTGGCGATGCTCAAGATTCATCATGTTGAGCTTTTTCTCGTTGATCAGCATCACCTGCTTCTTCTGCCACTCGGCCCAGGCTTCCTTGCTGATGTTGTCAAAAATCCGCTTGCCGAGCTCACCGGGATAGAGTTGGAAATCCAGACCCGGGCCCTCTTTTTTCAGGCGTTGGCAAAATACAGTACGGCTCATGTTGACCTCTATGGTTGTAACTCTGGATAGGCGAGCAGACGGGCCGTGGCGGCCGCCAGCCCCACCTCGGCAGGATGGCGTAAGTTATACCAGAGTCGGTTATCTGCTTCCATGAGCCGCAGCGGCTGCGCCTCATCAATGTCAATCAGCAGCGGCTGAATATCGAGATGGAAGTGGCTGAAGGTATGGCGAAAACCGGCCAGTTCACGATAACCGTGATGGCTCAGGCCGAGGGATGCCAGCAGACCATCCACCTCCGCCAGCGAGGCCACCTGCGGGAAGCAGTAGAGCCCGCCCCAGATCCCTTGTGGCGGCCGCTTCTCCAGCAGCAGCTCATCGCCGTGACGGATCAGCAGCATGATGCCATCGCGAGCCGGAATGCTCTTCTTCGGCTTGCTGTTGGGGTAGGCAGTGGGGTTGCCTTGCGACAGCCCCTGGCAATCGGCCCGCACCGGACAGCGATCACAGGCAGGCTTGCTGCGGGTGCAGATCGTCGCCCCGATATCCATCATCGCCTGATTGTATTGCGCCACGCCCAGTTTGGGAGTCAGCCGGATGGCGATCTCCCACAGCTCGTTCTCCACCTGTTTTTGGCCGGGCCAGCCCGGCAGCGCCAGCCAGCGGGTGAGTACCCGCTTCACATTGCCATCAAGGATGGCGTGGGGCTGACCCAGAGAGAGCGACAACACGGCCCCGGCGGTAGAACGACCAATCCCCGGCAGCGCCATCACCTCGTCAAAGCGCTCGGGAAAGAGACCGTGGTGGTGATCGCGGATCTGCTGGGCCGCCTTGTGCAGGTTGCGGGCCCGGGCGTAGTAGCCAAGCCCGGTCCAGTGGTGCAGCACCTCGTCGACAGGGGCATCGGCCAGCGCCACCACATCGGGGAAGCGCGCCATAAAACGCTGGTAATAGGGGATGACTGTGGCGACCTGGGTCTGCTGCAGCATGATCTCCGAGACCCAGACCCGGTAAGGGGTCTTCTCCTGCTGCCAGGGCAGGGTTTTGCGGCCATGAAGCTCGTACCACTCCAGAACCCGGCTTGCGAAGGTTGATTGATTCACGTTGTTCTCATGTCGTTGATATATGGGGAACTCTGCGGTTCCTTCGGCTCATCTGGCCTGAGCGGGCATAAAGTCATCCCGCAACACAGCGCCAGCTGTCTGGTGCGGCAGCGTAAGGCCTCGCCACGCCCAAGTCAAAGCCGCGCTGACTGGCGTTGCGGGCAGGTGGAGGTCAGGCAGCAAAGCGGTAACAAAGACGATATACTCGGCCCCACGATTGATGACGGGAGAGACGGTTTGCAGACTTATCTGGTTGGGGGCGCAGTGCGGGATCGCCTGCTGGGATTGCCGCAGGGCGACAGGGATCATCTGGTGGTCGGCGCCACCGTGGAGCAGATGCTGGCACTGGGATTTACCCAGGTCGGTCGCGACTTTCCCGTGTTTCTTCACCCCAAAACCCAGCAGGAGTATGCCCTCGCCCGTACCGAACGCAAACAGGGTCAGGGCTACACCGGCTTTGTCTGCCACGCCGCCCCCGATGTGACGCTGGAACAGGATCTGCTGCGCCGGGATCTCACCATCAACGCCATCGCCGAAGATGATCAGGGCCAGCTCCACGATCCCTACGGTGGCATCAAGGATTTGGAAAAACGGCTGCTGCGCCACGTTTCCCCTGCCTTTGCCGAAGATCCGCTGCGCATCTTGCGGGTCGCCCGCTTCGCCGCCCGCTTCCACGCTCAGGGCTTTACCATAGCGCCGGAGACCCTCGCCCTGATGAGCGAGATGACGGCCGCTGGCGAGCTGGCCCACCTCACGCCGGAGCGGGTCTGGAAGGAGCTGGAAAAAGTGCTGCTGGGGCCGACCCCGCAGATCTTTATCGAGGTGCTGCGCCAGTGCGGCGCCCTCAAGGCGCTGTTCCCAGAGATTGATGCGCTGTTTGGCGTCCCCGCCCCGGCCAAGTGGCACCCTGAGATCGACACCGGCATCCACACCCTGATGGTGCTGGAGCAGGCGTGCCGGATCTCCCCCGAGCTGACGGTACGCTTTGCTGCCCTCTGCCATGACCTTGGCAAGGGAGTGACCCCCAAGGAGTTCTGGCCAAGCCATCACGGTCATGGCCAGAAGGGGCTGCCGCTTATTCGCGCCCTGTGCGAGCGGTTCCGGGTTCCCAACGAGTGCCGGGATCTGGCGCTGCTGGTGAGCGATCTGCATACCCATATCCACATCGCCTTTGAGCTCAAGCCCGCCACCCTGCTCAAGGTGTTCGACAAGGCAGATGCCTGGCGCCGCCCCGAGCGCTTTGCCCAGTTGCTGGATGCCTGCCGCGCCGACTTCCATGGCCGTACCGGTTTCGAGGAGCGGGTCTATGCCGAGCCGGACTATGTGGCCGAAGCGCTGGCTGCCGCCCAGGCGGTGCCGGTGAAAGAGATAGTGGCGGCCGGTTTCAAAGGGGAAGAGATCAAGGAGCAGCTCGCCAAAAAGCGCACTGATGCCATCAGCCGCATCAAGGATGAGTGGACCTTTATCGAGGAGTAACCTCGGTCCCATAACAGACGGCCGCCCTGATGATGAGCTCCGCAAGGAGAGCATCGCCAGGGCGGCCGTTTTGCATCCAGATTGATATGTGAGGGGCGCTCACCCCTGCTGGTGCCGTTATGCCGGACCAATTCGCTCCATCAGGCTCATATGGGATGAGCCATCGTGGCGCTTGAGGTTCTGGCGATACTCGAACTGGCGCTGACTCTCCTGCTTGAGCCCCAGCATCAGCGAATAGCACATCGCCAACATGATCACCGAGAACGGCAGCGCCGCTATGATGCTGGCCGCCTGCAAGGCTGCCAGGCCGCCGGAAACCAGCAGGATAGCGGCAACCAGCCCCTGCCCCAGACCCCATACGGCGCGGTGCAGTACCGGCGGCTCCTGATCACCGATGGAGAGCAGGGTGGTGATGACCAGCGTGCCCGAGTCACTGGAGGTGATGAAGTAGGTGCAGATGAGCAGGGTCAACACGGCCTTGGCGATCCAGCCGAAGGTATCCCAGTGCAGCAGTTCGACCGTCTTGTAGAGCGCCAGCGTCACATCCTGATTGACCGCAGCCACCACGCCACCACCACCAAACAGCTCCAGATTCATCGCCGTGCCGCCAAACACGGTGAGCCAGAACATGCCGAGCAGCGAGGGTACCAGCAGCACACCGAGCACAAACTCGCGAATGGTACGCCCCTTGGAGATACGGGCGATAAACATGCCGACAAACGGCGCCCAGGCAATCCACCAACCCCAGTAAAACGCCGTCCAGCTCGACTGCCAGGCCGAGGTGCCGTTGGCCTCGGTGTTGGTCCAGAAGCTCAGTTTGACGATGTTCTGCAGGTAATCACCGATGTTCTGTACATAGGCGTTGAGGATATAGGTGGTCGGCCCCAGCACCAGAAAGAGCGCGAGCACGAAAACACTCAGCCAGATATTGAGCTCGGAGAGGAGCTTCACTCCGCGCCCGACCCCGGAGACCGCCGAGAGGGTGGCGATCAGGCTGATGCCGCCAATCAGCCAGAGCTGGTTGGACTGCGACACTGCCATACCGAACATCTGGTTGAGGCCGGTATTCATCTGGGAGACACCCAGTCCAAGGGAGGTTGCCACCCCGAACACGGTGCCGAACACCGCCAGCACATCGGCCGCATGGCCCCAGAAGCCGTAAATGCGCTCACCGAGGATGGGGTAAAGCACGGAGCGGATCGCCAGCGGCAACTTGCGACGATAACTGAAAAAGGCCAGCGATAGGCCAACGATCACATAGATGGCCCAGGGGTGCAGGCCCCAATGGAAAAAGGTGAGGCGCATGGCGATCTGGGCCGCTTCCGGGGTCATCCCTTCGGTAATGAACGGATTGCCCTGCAGATGGTTCATCGGCTCGGCGATGCTCCAGAACACCAGACCGATACCCATGCCTGCGCTAAAGAGCATGGAGAACCAGGCGAAGTAGCCGAACTCCGGTACCTGGTCGTCGTCACCCAGCCGGATGCTGCCAAAACGGCTGAACATCAGGTAGACAGCGAAGAACAGGAACAGGGCGACCACCAGAATGTAGTACCACTTGAACCCGGCAATAATCTGATCCTTGGCACCGACAAACCAGGCGGCCGCGGTATCGGGAACAAATACGCCAAATAGCAAAAACAGGGTGATCACGGTGAGGGCCGTCATGGCCATGGTGGGGTTGAGGCCTTTCAATAGCCCTTTGCTTGCTCGCATCCAGCCTCCTTAGTCGTTGTTGAAAAAGTCTTCGCCCACATGATCACCGGCGCCGCCGATGGCGCGATAGACCAGTTTGCCGGCTGCCTGTTCGCGGTGATCCACCAGCGAAACCGAGGGCTGGCCATTCACGGCGTGACGCTTGCCAAGGAAGATGGCCATGGGAACCCCCAGATTGGAGACACCGCTGGTGATCCAGAGGCGGTTGAAGTCGTAAGAGCCACCGATGAACTCCAGCTGGGCCAGGCCGGTATCGAGGCCGGTCAGATAGAAGTTCATGGCACTTTCGTCAGGAAAGAGGTGCACCAGCACATAGGCGTAGCGCAATTCATTCACCAACTCCTTTAGGTTGAAAGTACCTGTCTCACTACAAGAGAGGGGTAACTCACCATCATAGTGGTGCACCTTGAGGTTGTTCGGGTCTTCATCATAGGCAGGCTGATAGCGCACAAAAGCCGAGGTATCCGGCAGTTCATAGCGCACTCTGACCACACGTAACTCGGCCACCAGAGACTTGATATCCAGCTCGTCATTCATCATTTCGCTCCTCAAATGTCAGGGTGAATTCCGTGAAATGCCCGTCAACCTAACACAAAATTAATTAGAGCAGAAATCATTACAGCAAAAACCATATTGACCTTGTGACGAATTAGGCGGAAAATTCTGCGCCTCTCCATAGCCCTCCAATGACGCACACCCCATGGAAAAACATGATGAAGTGCTGGTCGCCCTGCGCCAGATTATTCGTGCCATCGACATGCACTCCAGGCGCTTGATCAAAGAAGCCGGGCTCACCTCCCCGCAACTCTTGCTGCTCAAAGGGATCGACGAGCTGGGACAGATCTCCATGCGTCAGCTGGCCGATCACACCAACATGAGCCAGGCCACCGCCACCACCATCATGGACCGATTGGAGAGCCGTCAACTGGTGCAGCGCGTTCGCAGCAATACCGACAAGCGCAAGGTTCACGCGACACTGACTGACGCAGGTCGCGCCCTGCTGGCCCAGGCCCCGACCCCGCTGCAAGAGCGCTTTATCCAACGCTTTCAATCCCTTGAAACCTGGGAGCAGACCCTGCTGCTCTCCTCCCTGCAACGCATCTCATCCATGATGAATGCAGACGAAATCGACGCGGCCCCGGTGCTGAGCGTCAGACCCCTCACCGAAGAGCAGGCATAAGCTGCTGAACAATTTCAGGCATAAAAAAGCTCCCGAAAGGGAGCTTTGTTCTATCAGGGGTCGTAGAGGATTACTCTTCCAGGCTGATCCCGATATTGGAGACGCCATCCTGAGAGGCAAATGCTCTGATGGCCAGGATTCGATCGCTGTCGCGTTCATGGGCAACCCGCTTGAGCAGTTCAACCTGGAACTCCAGTTCGGCTTCCATGTACTCGTGCTCGTAGAGCTCCTCTTCGGTCAGATCCCGCTCTTCCAGCAGCTCGATAAAACCGGCCACGGTACCGACTGACGCATGGCTGGCATCGTTGGCCTCTTCGCCGACCCGGCAGATCACTGAGTTGTAGGCGCAGCCCAGCGCAACACAGGCATCCAGCGCAGGATAGGCACCGTAGGATTCAAACTTGCGGGGATCCGGAATGTGAGACTCGAACTCTTCGAGAATGGCCCCCAGATTGACACGGGATCCCTTGACGGTGAGGTAGACCCACATCTGATCCAGCGCATGCCGGAAAGCGCCTGCATTGCCAAAGCCGGAAGCCTGACAGAACAGGGCATAGTTGGGGTACATGCGCTCTGCCAGCGCCAGGGTGTAGACGGTCTGTTGCCAAGGCTGTAGCTCGGCCAGTCGCTTATAAAACTTGTCACCAAACACTGGAGTCGGATCCTTTGCAAAATGTGGGGCAGATTGTAGCCCACGAGGGGCGCGGCGAAAACGAAAAAGCGCCCTGGTCGGCTATGTTGCGATATGAAGTCAGGTAAGATGGGTCGAGAGCGGCATCTTGTTGCGCCGCAAATTCTGATAAGGAACAAGAGTATGAGCCAACGTACCCTTCTTTTGCTCAGCCAGGATAATGCTCACTACGAACGGCTGCTCAAGGCCGCCAACCTCCCCCATCTGCGCATTCTGCGGGCCGATAACCAGAGCGATGCCGAAAAACTGATTGGCGAAGCCCATATTCTGATGGCCGAACCGGCCCGTGCCAAACCGCTACTGCCCAAAGCCAACAAGCTGAGCTGGTTCCAGTCCACCTATGCGGGAGTCGATGTGCTGCTCGACCCTGATAGTCGCCGTGATTATCAGCTCACCAATGTGCACGGCATCTTCGGCCCGCTGATGAGCGAGTATGTCTTTGGTCATCTGCTCAGCCTGATGCGCCAAATCCCCCTTTATCGGGAGCAGCAGAAACAGCGACTGTGGCAAAGCCACCCCTATCAGGGCCTCAAGGGGCGCACCATGCTGATCCTGGGGACCGGCAGCATTGGTCAGCATATAGCCCACACCGGCAAACATTTTGGCATGAAGGTGCTGGGCATCAGCCGCAGCGGTCGGGAGCGGGCCGGGTTTGATCAGGTTTATCAACTACCTGCGCTCAACAAGATGCTGGCGCAGGCCGATGTCATCGTCAGCGTGCTGCCAGCCACCCGCGATACCCGTCATCTGTTCAATGCCGCCCGCTTCGAACACTGCAAACCGGGCGCCATCCTGTTCAACGTCGGTCGTGGCAGCGCAGTGCACTCTGGCGATTTGCTCACTGCACTGCGTACCGGCAAGCTGGCGATGGCGGTGCTGGATGTGTTCGAGCAGGAGCCGCTGCCCGCCGACAGTCCACTGTGGGGCCAACCCAACCTCATCGTCACCCCCCACAACAGCGCCTACAGCTTCCCGGATGATGTAGCCCAGATCTTTGTGCGCAACTACATCCGCTTTATCGATGGCCAGCCACTGGATGGCAAAATCGACTTCGACAAGGGTTACTAACCCTCACTGCGCATGTCAAAAGGCCCCGCCAATCTGGCGGGGCCTTTCATTTCAGGCGGTGACAACAGGTATCAACCCGCAGCCAGCTCCTTGCGGTAGCTCTTCACCTTGGCAAGGAATTGACGACGCTCCTTGCCGCTCAGGGGTTCAGCCATCGGCAGCTTGGCAGTCATGGCATTGACCGGGCGGTTGTTGATCCGCAGCTCGTAGTGCAGGTGAGCACCGGTAGAACGACCTGTGTTGCCGGAGAGGCCGATCTTGTCGCCCATCTTCACTCGCTGACCGGTTTTGACCAGCAGCTTGCTCAGGTGCAGATAACGGGTAGAGAGAGTACGGCCATGCTTGATGACGACATAGGTACCTGCCAGCGGGTGGCTGGTTGCCTTCTGGACGATACCATCACCAGTCGCCAGCACTGGCGTGCCCACCGGTACAGCGAAGTCGGTGCCCTCGTGAGGACGCACCATACCGGTTACCGGATGTTTGCGCGCCGGGTTGAAATTGGAGCTGATCCGATAGCGGCTGTGGGTCGGGTAGCGGCGGAATCCGCGCTCCAGACTGTTGCCCTGGCCGTCATAGTAGTTGCCGTCATCGGAGAGCCAGGCTGACACCGTCTTGCCCTGGCTGGTCACTTCTACACCCAGCAGCTGGCTGTTGCCAGTGCTCTTGCCTTCCACCGTCTCCTGGCGGACCAGCACTTTGAACTTGTCGCCCTTCTGCAGATCCTTGGCGAAATTCATCCGCCACTGGAACAGGTTGGCAATTTTCTGGATATGGTTGGCCGGAATCCCCGCATTGCGGGCACTGACATAGAAGCTGCCGTTGATCACGCCGTTGTAACGCTGCGGTTGCCACTCGACCTTCTCATTGATCATGGAGGCAGTATAGGCATCATCGCTGCGTGCCATCACCAGCGTCTGCTTGATGTTCAGGCGGATTTTGAGTTGCTGCAGGATGTTGTCCTGATCGATCAACAGCTCGATATTCTGGCCCGGCTTGAGGCGCGCCAGATAGTTCTTGTTGTCCGCGTCCAGCACCTTGTAGAGGGTGGTGGTGGAGAGACCGAGATTGTTAAAAATGGCGGTCAGGTTTTCGCCGTTGCGGACCCGGTAATCCTGCCACTGGGGAGTGGTGTCGACCGGGATGTCGTCATCCGGCGCACTCTGATCAACCAGTTCGTGATCGGGAATTTCGTTAAAGTCGGTGTTGTTTTCGTTGGTTGCCGTACCGGCGGTATCAATGGGCAACTCAAGACGCAGCGGCCGCTCGAGGATGTCACCCGGAGCTGGCAATAATGCCACTGCTGACAGGGTCATGGCCGTCAGCATCAGCATGGCGTAAAAGTGTTTGCGGGGAACCGGTGGTTCCCAATTGGCAGCCTGTACTACCAAGGGACGGAGACGTTTCATCCGCTATCCTGTATTTAGATCTAAAGAGTGTGAGTTGCGATGTCAGTTGTGACAAAACCGTATAAAACTGTTTGTTGGACACAAATAGTTACAAATAGTTCATCACAATCTGCATGAACCTCACATTTTATGCATAACCCGCCCGGATGGGCAGAAATGATCGTCTTTTTTAACCATTTTTTCCTATTTTTAAGAACCGGGTCGGATTCGATACTGAATAGAAACCTGGAATGTTGCGATAACTTTTCCATGGAGTGGATATGTCGTTAGCAAAACTGTTAATCAGAATAATTGTCGTCCTGTTCCTGATCGGTGCAGCGCTGCTGTTTGCACTGGAAGTCACGACGGTCCGCCAATCCATCCTCGACCAGATGTCAGCCAACCTGGAAACCGCCATCACCGCTCTCGGGCTGGTGCTGCAAGGAACCCTGCTCAATGACGACAATGTGCTGGCCGAGACCATCGTCAATGCCATGTTTGATGGCGGTTTCGTCAGCTCGGTCACCCTGATCGATCCTGATGGCCAGTTGCTGTTTCAGAAGGCATTCCACTCTACCCAGCAAAATGTCCCCGGCTGGCTTCCCTCGGTTATCGGCATGCCCCCCGTCAAAATTGAGCAAGAGTTGACCGATGGCTGGCGCATGCTGGGCACTCTGACCCTTGAGGGGCATAGCGGCTACGCCTATCAGCATCTGTGGAATGCCATCAGTCGCACCGGTCTGGCGCTGCTGGCGGGCCTCGTCGTATTTACCCTGATCATCTCCCTGGTGTGCCAACGCCTGCTGCAGCCCCTGGAGCAGATCAACCTGCAGCTGATCCGTATCCGCAAACACCAGTTCAACAGCACCCTGCCCACTCCCTGGTTGCAAGACCTCAAAGAAGTGGCACTTTCCATCAACCAATTGGTTTCCGAACGCAAACGGGATCTGCTGCAACAACGACTCAAAATCACCCAGCTGGGAAAACAGCTGCCACTGACGACCCCACAGCCGCTGCAAGGAGTAAGCCCGCTGCCGGAAGGTGGGCAACTGCAAAAATTTGTCTCCACACAAGGGGAGATCGCGCTCTATCAGCGTTTCTTGCCCAGTCAACCCCTCGGTGCCGACAGCGAGCTCGCAACCATCCAGAGCGCCCTGCAACAGTGGCAGCACTCTCATATAGAAGGGATCTTGCTGCCCCTCTCCCTGCTCAATCACCCGCAATGGTCCGAGATTGCCCCTCTGCTAAGCCAGGGTCGAGGAAAAACACTGGATTGGCGCTGGGATGTAGCCACATTCCCCGCCCACGGCCAAGCCACATTGGCTGCGTTGCAGGAACAGGGGTGTGAGCTCGCCTTCAGCGCCATTCCCCTCAATGCAGATACCTTCAATCAACTTGACCCGCTCAATCCCATCTTTATCAGCTGTCAGCTGACCGATGCGCCGCTCTACTGGAATCTGCTCTCACAGACCATGCATGCCGCCGGTTATACCCTGCTGGCAGAATCGGGAGTGTGTCGCGACATCGACAAACTGCGGACCTGGGGTATCGATGGTTATGCCAAGGAGACGCAATCATGAAAAGGCTCGCCATGCTGTTGCCCCTACTGTGGCAACCCTGCCTGATGGCTGAAACCGTGACTCTCACTACCGGTGGTGAGCAGGGGATTTATCACCAGATAACCAAAGAGTTTTGTCGTCTGGCTCATGAGGTCGACGAGCAACTTGCGTGCACACTGCAGAGCTCATCGGGTTCAATAGAAAACCTGACGCGACTGAAGAGTGGCGAGTCCTCCTACGCCATGGTGCAGTCAGACTGGCTATATCAGGCAAGCCAGGGCTTGGGCCCTTTTGCCACGCAGCCGCAACCTGAGCTGCGCGCCCTGTTTGCCACCCATGCCGAGCCCTTCACCATAGTGATCCGTGCCGATGGCGATATCACTTCACTGGAACAGCTCAAGCTCGCCCCCATCGACATGGGGTTGAAGAGCTCGGGAACCCGCCAGACGGCGCTGACCCTGTTCAACATCTTGGGAGCGAAAGAACAGGATCTCGACCTGAAGAGCATGGCCAACCTGCCGGATGCTCTCTGTAGCAAGCAGATCGACGCATTTGCATTGGTGATGGGGCATCCCAACCGGATTGTGCTCGACACCGCCAAACGTTGCGCGGTCACTTTCCTCCCCATCGATGGGGCCACACGTGATCAGCTACTCAAAGGGGTCAAATATTACCAACGCAGTCAGGTGCCCGCCCGCATCTACCCCGGCAATCTGAAGGCGACGCCCACCTTTGCCATTGCTGCCACCCTGGTTACCAATGCCACCATGCCGGAAGAGTCTGTCTATCGTCTGACCAAGGCCATGCTGACCCAGCAGACCAAGTTCAATGAGCAGACTTATGGCTACGCCAATATGTTTCACCGGGCACGCAATAAAACCGGCCCGGTGCTGAGCATTGAACAGCATCCGGGCGCGGCGAAATATTTCGATGAGTTGAAGGCGGCGGGCAAGCTATAGCTGACGACGGGGAGAGCGCAGTTGCTCGCTGGAGAAACGGGTCTTCATCGATGTCCACTGCGCCAGCCGATCGGCACTCCCCGCCAGCGTCCCTTCCCGTCGTGACTTCATGATCCAGATGCTTTTGGCATCGAAGCTGTAGACGGGGATGAGATCGGTTCGCTTGCTGCCCGGCAGGATCCGGCTGTTGATGTTGTCTAGCACCATTGGGTCAGCCTTGGGTGTCGGGAAGTAGAGCGTCACCATGTGGAACTGGTTGTAACGCACCGCCTTGACGTAGGCCAGCCGCAGTTTCTTCTCATCCACCCCCAGCTCCATCAGGGTGTAGTACTTGGAGATGCTGTAATCCTCGCAATCCCCACCCCGGGCACCGATGAACTCCAGCGGATTGGCCCAGTAATCCTCATCCCCCCACAGCTTGGGATCCTCGCTGTAGGTGAGATTGTTGAAGTAGTTGTTCACCAGCTCGACCTTTTGCTGGTCGGTTGTACCCGCTCTGGGGGTGAGCAGGCGAGAGAATGCCTCGGCCCGCTGGATGGCCCGGCCACCATACACTTCCTGCAGCTTGGCCCGCAGATCCGGACTGGCAATATATTCGGAAAGACGCGAAGCCTGCACGTTGGCGCAACATAGCGCCAACGTGCAGACCGGGATCAACAACCATTTCATACCGGACACTCCATGTCAGATGCTGGAGGTCAGTATAGTCCCTCCGGATGAGAGGCTCAGCAGGCGATCAGCGACACTGGGCGAATGCGTCTGCCAGTTGTTGCATGAATTGGGGATAACCATCCGGGCCGAGTGGCACCTGTTCACCCACCTCATCCAGCAACAGTACCTTGGCGCCGGTATTGCGTGCCACCGATTCGATCACAGCCGGTGAGAATTGCGGCTCGGCATAAATGCAGCTCGCCTGCTTCTCTTCCAGTGCCTTGCGGATATCCACCAGGGTCTTGGCGCCCGGGCGACGCTCAGGGCTCACGGTAAAGTGACCTTTTGAACTCATGCCGTAGTGGCGCTCCCAGTAGCCATACGCCTCGTGGAAGACAAAGTACCCCTTCTCATTCACTGCCTTCATCTGGCCGGCAATCACCTTGTCCTTGGCATCCACCTTGGCATCAAATGCCGCGAGGTTGGCGTCATAGCGAGCCTGATTGGCCGGATCCAGCTTGCCCAATTCACTTGCGATCGCCTTGGCAATCACCTTGGCCTGCGTCGGGCCAAGCCAGATATGGGGATCGACCCCTTCGTGATGATGTCCCTCATGCCCTTCATCATGATCATGGTTACCGTGCTCGTGGGCGGCATGATCGTGATCATCATGGTCATGGGAGTCATGACTATCCTGAGTCGCGTAGTTGAAAAGCGGCATTCCCTCAACCTGAGTCAGGGCCAAAGCATAGGGATGATTGGCCAGCGGCTTGGCCATAAACCCTTCCAGCTCGGGGCCAACCCACACCACCAGCCCAGCACTGTTGATGCTGCGAATATCGGAAGGGCGCAGGGAAAAATCGTGGGGAGAAGCACCGGTCGGCAACAATACCTTGGGCTCGCTCACCCCGTCAGTGATCGCCGCAGCGATGAAGCCAAGGGGCTTGATGGTGGTCAGTACCTCAATGGCACGAACAGGCAAACTCACCGCCAGCAGGGCAGTGAAAAGCGCAATAATTCTCATTGGTGAATCTCGTCAGGGGGTGAGTATGTGATAATATAACAGCCGCTTTTTGTTATATTATAACTCTCACTGGCTGTAAACCCCGGAGTTGTCATGAGCCAACTGGTAGAGCTGAAAGAGGTCTCTCTCTCGTTTGATGGACGCTCTGTGCTCGACAAGGTCTCCTTTACCCTCAATAAAGGCAAAATCACCACGCTCGTCGGCCCCAACGGGGCGGGCAAGAGCACCCTGAGCAAGCTGGTGCTGGGTCTGCTCACCCCGGACTCGGGCAAGATCACCCGCAGCCGCGATCTGAGAGTCGGCTATGTGCCACAGCGCCTCTATCTGGATCCCACCCTGCCGCTGACGGTGCGCCGCTTCCTGCAACTGGGCAAAAATAGCCGCCTCTCCATCGAGGAAGCTCTGGCCCGGGTGGGCGCAGAGGGATTGCTGGAGAACCGGATGCAGAAGCTCTCCGGCGGTGAGATGCAGCGGGTGCTGCTGGCCCGCGCCCTGCTGGTCAAGCCCGAGCTGCTGGTACTGGACGAGCCGGTGCAAGGGGTCGATATCACCGGCCAGATAGAGCTCTACGCCCTCATCGGCCAGCTCGCCGCCGAGTTCAATTGCGCCGTGCTGATGGTCTCCCACGACCTGCATCTGGTGATGGCCAGCACCCACGAGGTGATCTGCCTCAATCGCCACGTCTGCTGTCATGGCGAGCCGGAAAGCGTGGCGCGCCACCCCGAATTTGCCCGACTGTTCGGGCGACCGGAGCAGGAGGTGCTGGCGGTCTATACCCACCATCACCACTGCGACGGCGAACACCATCATCATGAACCGCAGGCTCCCGTCATCCGCCTGCCCTCTCGCAACAACGCTCACAGCAAATAGCGCAAGCAACAGGACATTCAAGTGGACAGCTTTCTGTTATACGCCCTCGCGGCAGGTCTCGGCATCGCCCTGCTGGCCGGCCCCCTCGGCAGCTTCGTGGTATGGCGCAAGATGGCCTATTTTGGCGACACTCTCTCCCACGCCTGCCTGTTCGGCATCGCGCTGGGCATCCTGCTGCAGGTCGATCTCACCCTGGCGGTAGTGGTCTGCTGCCTTGCCATGGCGATGCTGCTGGTGATCATGAGCCGCAACCAGCAGGTAGCGACCGATACCCTGCTCGGGATTCTGGCCCACAGCGCCCTGTCCCTCGGTCTGGTTACCTTGAGTTTTATGGATAACGTGCGGGTGGATCTGATGGCCTACCTGTTTGGCGACCTGCTCTCGGTACAACCGATGGATCTGCTCTGGATCTATGGCGGTGGTGCGCTGGTGCTGCTCACCCTGTGGCGACTGTGGGATCCCCTGCTCTCCATGACCATCTCGGAAGAACTGGCGCGAGTTGAAGGGGTTCGGGTCGATGTGCTGCGCTGCGTGCTGATGCTGCTGATCGGGCTGGTGATCGCCGTAGCGATGAAGTTTGTCGGGGCGCTGATCATCACCTCCCTGCTGATCATCCCCGCCGCTACCGCCCGCCGTTTCAGCCAGACGCCGGAGCAGATGGCCGGCTTTGCCGCGCTGATCGGCTGCCTTGCCGTACTCGGCGGGCTGACCCTATCTTGGTATCAGGATACTCCGGCGGGCCCGTCAGTAGTGGTCTGTGCCACCAGCCTGTTTGTCCTAAGCCAGTTCAAGAAGGCTTGATACCACGCTAGAGCGGCATGCTCTGGCGTGTCTCCATCATCAGCCACTGGCGTAACCGGTTGATGGCAGGCTCATGGGCCCGTGAGCGCTTGCAGGTGAAATAGAAGGCATCCCCCGTCTCCAGCTGGTGTACCGGCAAGGCCACCAGCTGGGGATCATCGGGCCGCAACATGTAATCATTCACGAATGCCACTCCCTGATCCCAGGCCGCAGCCTCCATCGCCAGCAACACATGGCTGAAGTGGTGCATCCTCGCCTCGTCTGGTATCACCAAGCCACCCGCCTTGGCCCAGCGCTGCCAATCCTCCCCCCGCGCCTTGTAGATGGATTGCACTGATAGCAGCGGCAGTTGCCAGATGGCATCTGGCCACTCCCCCTCCACTTGCTGCAGCAAGCGGCGGCTGCAGACCGGAAAGAGCCGCTCCTGATAGATAAGGTCATGGCAGTAGCCCCGCCCGTGGGGTGAGACTGTGATAAAACAGTCAGCCACCCGATCGGAGAGCTCGGGATCCTCCGCTACCATCTCCAGACTCAGATCCAGCTCGGGATAGAGCTGGCGCAGTCCGGCCAACCGCGGGATCAGCCACTTCACCGCAAACGAGCTGTAGACCGCGAGGCGCAACCGCATCTCGCCGCCCCCGCGCAGCTGCTCGCTGCTCTGGGCAATCTGGCCGAGCCCGGCAGCAATCCCCTCAAAATAGCTCTCGCCCTGCGTCGTCAACGAGAGCAGCCGCCCCTGACGCAGCAGCAACCGCTCACCCAGAAAATCCTCCAGCAGGCGGATCTGGTGGCTGACTGCACTCTGGCTGACGTTCAGTTCAAGGGCGGCGCGGGAGAAGCTGAGCAGCCGAGCCACCACCTCGAAATATTGCACCGCACGCAGGGGAGGAAGCTTCATTATCTAAATATCTCATGGATGGTCATTTTTTATCATTTTACTGGATATCAACCGGCACGCTACCCTCCCCTCATCTGAAGTGGGAGGTGGTATGAATGCAGTGGGGATCGGCATCCTTTATCTAGTGCTGGGCAATATGGTGGCGGTTTTTTCCGATGCGCTGGTCAAGGTGCTGGAGCCGGATCAGCCCATCTTCCAGTTCGTCTTTTTCCGCCAGGTTTCTGCAGCCCTTCTGCTGATGCCCTGGCTGCTCTGGTCATGGCGCCGCAACCCGCCGGTGGCCATCAAGTGGCACCTGCTGCGGGCCCATATCTGGGCGGTCGGTGTCTGCCTGATGGTGGTCGCCCTCACCCGCTTGCCGCTCGCCACTGCCAATGCCCTCTTCTATGCCGCGCCCCTGATGATGGTGCCGCTGGCAGTGTGGATGGCAGGAGAGGCGATCTCGCGCCAGAAGGTGCTGACCGCAGTCATCGGGTTTATCGGGGTACTGATCGTGCTGCGCCCGACCGAAGTGAACTGGGCCGCACTGGCGGCGCTCGGGGTAGCGCTGTCGATGGCGCTCAACAATCTGCTGATCAAGCGGATCCCGCTCAAGCAGCCCATCGCCCAGACCCTGTTTTTCACCAACGTGCTGAGCATGCCCTTCATTCTCGCGCTGGCCTGGTGGGAAGGGGGCGACTGGCAGTGGCAGATGTGGTGGCCCGCCTTCGGCTCGTCGGCGCTGATCATGGTCTATGCGGGATTGTGCGTGGTGGCCTATCGCAAGGCGGAAGCGAGCAAGATCGCCTCGGCGGAATATACCGGTCTGCTGATGGCCGTCGCCATTGGGGTATGGCTGTTTGACGAGCAGCCGGGTCTGCCGCTGCTGCTGGGCTGTATCTGCATCGTCCTGCCGCTTATCGCCATGGCGCGCAGCAAGCCAAAGCCGCTGGCCGAGCCAGCGGTCTAATACTCAGGGTCGTTTCAGCAAAGGGGCGACCCTTTGCTGCAGATGAGGGATGACCTCCTGCTCGAACCAGGGATTCTTTTTGAGCCAGAGGGTGTTGCGCGGGGAGGGATGCGGCAGCGGCAACCAGCCGGGGCCATAGTCGGCCCAGCTGCGCACCGTCTCGGTCAGCGATCCCCTGGCCGCCTTGCCCAGATAGCGATGCTGGGCATATTGACCGATTAGCAGGGTCAACTCGATATTGGGCAGCAGCATCAGCACCTTGTCGTGCCAGGCAGGCGCGCACTCGGGTCTGGGCGGCAGGTCGCCCGACTTGCCCTTGCCGGGATAACAGAGCCCCATCGGCATAATCGCAATGCGTGATTCGTCGTAGAAGGTGGGTTTATCGACCCCGAGCCACTGACGCAAGCGATCGCCAGAGCGGTCATTCCACGGGATACCGCTGGCATGCACCTGAGTGCCAGGCGCCTGACCGATGATCAGCAGGCGGGCACTCTCGGCCCCGCGAATTACCGGCCGCGGCCCGAGCGGCAGATGCGCCTCGCACAGACGGCAGGCACGGATCTCTTCAAACAGGCTATCCAGTCGACTCATGAGCGCGATAGTAACAGAGTTTTCCACCAGATCTCGCTTGTGAAAGGGGTGGCCTCTATTTATTATTCACCGACAGATGTTTAATTTAATAAACAGGTAGAGATGAAAAACTGGCTAGGCACGGGCACGGCGACCCTCTCCTTCATCCTCTGGGGGATGCTGCCGCTCTATTATCAGTTCATGCCCGAGGTCAACATGTGGGAGCTCATCTCCCACCGCGTGCTCTGGTCGGTTGTCCTGCTTGGCGGCCTGTTTCTGCTGCTTGGCCACAAGGTGCCCTGGACACGGCTGCGCAGCGAGCCGCGCCAGCTCGGCCTCATTCTGCTGGCCGGCCCCGTTATGTCCATCAGCTGGTGCATGTTCACCTGGTGCCTCACCACAGGGCAGGTACTGACCACCAGTCTCGCCTTCTTCATGACGCCGCTGTTCAATATCGTATTCGCCGTCATCTTCCTGAAAGAACGGCTCACCCCGCAAAAACATCTGGCTGTCGCCCTGGCACTGGCGGGTCTCGCCTACATGCTCTTCTGCTACGGCCAGCTCCCCTGGTTCTCCCTCATCATGGGGGCCAACTTCGCCTGCTACGGTCTTATCAAGAAGAAGATCCACTACGACACCGGCACCAGCCTCTATCTGGAAGCCATGGTGCAACTGCCCGTCGCGCTGATCATCATCGGCACGCTGGCGTGGCACGGGGAAGGGGCATTCGTGAACGGGGATCTGGCCGACAAGCTGCTGCTGATGGGCAGTGCGCCCGCCACCCTGCTGCCGGTGGGGCTGTTCTGCTACGCAGTGGCGAGAACCCGGATGAGCACGGTGGGGCTGCTGCAATATATCGAGCCCAGCCTCGCTTTCCTGCTCGCCATCTACTGGTTTGGTGAGGCGCCGGACCCCATCAAGGCAGTCGGTTTCGCCTTTGTCTGGGCAGGTCTGCTGGTGAGCCTGTTGCCACTGCATCGGCTCAAGCGCCGTCCTCAGGGCGTACCGCGATAGGACTCCAGCACCTTGTGCCAACGGGGATCCCTGTCCATCTGCTCGGCGATGTCGTTGAGGGTGGCATGCAGCTCGGGACGGGATTTGGGCAGCAGGATATGGCGGGTATAGCTGGATTGGGGGAAGGGTGAGATAAACAGCTTGCCCTGATAGTGCTGTGCGTCGATGAAAAAGCCCAGCGATGAACCACTCACCAGCGTCACATCGATGCGGCCGCGCACCAGCAGCTCAAGATTGGTCTTCACCTTCTTGGCATCCTGACGCACCAGCTCCCCGCGGCCAGCCGCATCATCGATCCCCTGATAGCGGTAGCCCTCCGCCCCGCCAAACACCAGCCCCTTGAGGGAGTCAGGCCCGCGATAGGTGACCGGGTTGTCAATGTTCGAGACCAGCTCGTTGGTGTCGCGCATCACCGGAAAGGTCCAGAGATAGCGATCGCGATGGGGATCCCCCACCCAGGCCGGATTGACCCAGACCACCAGACCATCGAAGTCGGGATCTGCCATCTCCAGCGCCAGCCGGGCGCGATTGACCAGCCAGAGCTCGATTCTGGGTTCACCCCCCAGCTTTTCATTGAGATACTTGACCAACTCGCGGCTCAGCCCTGCATCCACTCCGGTGTTGAAGGGGGGATGCTGATGGTAATCGTAGAGACGGATCGTCTCCCCCAGAGCCGGGACCGACAACAGTAACCACAACCAAAACCAGACTCTCATCGCACCTCCTTGAGCTGCCTCTGAGTTTGGCACAGAGAATTTGAATGAGAGAACCCGCGACCACCACTCCAGCGCAGCAACCATCCGCCCCTTCCCGCTGGTCTGTCTATATGGTGCGAACTGCCACCGGCCTGCTCTATACCGGGATCAGCACGGATCCACTGCGCCGTCTGTACCAGCACCAGAGTGGCAAGGGCGCTCGCGCCCTGCGCGGCAAGGGGCCACTGACGCTGGCGTGGCAACAGGAAGTCGGCGAGAAGGGGGCGGCCCTGCGTATCGAATATCGCCTCAAGCAGCAGCCAAAATCCTTCAAGGAGCAGCTGATCCACAGCCCGGCACTCTGGCAGAGCTGGAGCCCCCAGTGGTTACCCGAAACGACCCGACCTTAAGGGATGCAGGCAAAAAAAGGCCACTCGATGAGTGGCCGGAAAGGGGAAATCAGGGAGCATCACACAACGTCTTGCACAACCTCAGGCGGGTTAGAGGTAGGTATTGGAACGCTTGCTGCGGTTGCTGATCAGCCAGCAAACCGCCAGCACCAGCAGCAACCAGGGTGCCAGCTTGATGATCAGAGCAAGCATGCCACCCAGCGCCCCAAGCAGCACAAACAGGCCGCTCACCAGCAACATGGCTACCAGGGTAAAACCGGTCAGTGCCATGACCAGCAGCACCACCAGCAATATGAAAAATTCCAGCATAACTTGCTCCTTATCAGTACCTTGTCTGCCGACTGGTCAACCCTTCGGTCAATCCAGCCAGCGCTTCAATTCATAACGGGGCGGCATCATCAGCACCGCCAGCAGATAGGCAGCCAGTGCCAGCGGCGGCATCAGGATCAGGGCGAGCAGTGCCACCACTCGCACCGTGACTCTGGAGACCCCCAACCGCCTGGCAATACCGGCGCAGACCCCGGTCAGCTTGCGATGCACCAGATCCTTGGGCCAGGGGCTCATGATTACACCTCCGCCTTCTGGCCTTTGAGGCGAGCAAGCTCGCGCTCGATCTCATCATTGAGCTCCAGCTCGCGGAACTGGGCCTCCAGCGAGGGATTCTGCCCCAGGGTGGCCGCCTCCAGCTGGGCTTCCAGCTGATCGACCCGGCCCTGAAAACCGTCAAAGCGCGCCATCAGCTCATGCATGCGCTGGTTGTCCACCTGGGCGCGGGCACGAATGCGGCTGTGGGCGGTCTGCTCGCGCAAGGTCAGCAGTTTCTGCTTCTCGCGCGCCTCGGTCAGCTTGGCCGCCAGCCGTTCGCTGTCGGCGGTAAGCTGGGCCAGCACCTCGGCTACCCGGGCCTTGTCCTGCTCCAGCTGTTCACATTTTTTGACCTCCGCCAGCTTCTCGGTGAGGGCGGCGCGGGCCAGATCCTCACGTCCCTTCTGGATGGCGAGCTCGGCCTTGGCCGACCACTCCAGGATCTGCGCCTGCAACGCCTGCTGATGGCGCTCCAGCTGTTTTTGCTCGGCGATGACGCGAGCGGCCTGGGTACGCATCTCGACCTGCACCTGCTCCATCTCTTCGATCATCAGGCGCAGCATCTTCTCCGGCTCTTCACTCTTGTCGAGCAGGCTGTGCAGGTTGGCATTTATCACGTCGGTCAAGCGGCTGAATACGCTCATGGTCTGGCTCCTTGTTGATGGGATGGCTATCTCTTCCCATTGCATTACAAGAGCCGTGCCAAGAAAAATTATTGTTTTTTTACATATAGATGGGAATTTACTGAGGAAATTCAAGAAGAGATTGTTGGTGAGAATAGCCAACCAAGTGGTGATTTTCACCAACAAAAAAGGGAGCCTGTGGCTCCCTTGTCGATTCGTCTGCGTTATCCGTCAGGCGGCGTGGCTGTGGCCCAGCTTGCTGTCAAGTTCGGTCAGCTTGGCCTCCATCCGGGCGCGGCAGGTGTCGGAGAGATCGCGAATGCCGCTGGCACCGTGCTCCTTGCTGCAGACCGGCGCCATCACCTCCACCAGCACTTCGCCGTTGTCCCAGCGATTGAGGTCGACCTGACCAAAGTAGCTGGAGCAGACGATGGGTACCACGGGGACTTCAGCCTGTACCGCAGTGTGGAAAGCGCCCGCCTTGAACGGCAGCAGGCCACGTCCCTGGGAACGGGTCCCTTCCGGGAACATCCAGATGGAGGTGCCGCGGTTCTTGATGCGATCCACCACCTGACCTATGGTGCCGATGGCACGGGAGCGGTTGGAGCGGTCGATCAGCACGTTGCCGGAGAGCCAGAATATAAGGCCAAACAGCGGCAGCCAGAGCAGGCTCTTTTTGCCCACTGCCACCACGCCAGGCTGCACCGCACCGGTCACGGTGAAGATGTCGAAGTTGCTCTGGTGGTTGCAGACGTAGACCGCCGGGCCGACCGATTTGACCTCGTCGGCCACCGTCACCTTGACTCGCAGCCCGATCAGCGGGCAGACCGCGTGATACATGCGGGCGAAGACATAGACGTTGTTGGGATGGCGCGGACGAGCCAGACAGAGCAGCAGGCCGAACAGGAACCAGAAAATGAGCAGCAGACCAAGCAGCAGCACACGGGCAATTTTGAGCATCGAACACCTCGAGTTTTAACTCGCCGCAGTATACTGATCCCCCTTTTAGCGAACAAGCGTTCGCCAAACAGAACCGACCACACGGCGCCATGCCGTCACCCGCCTCAGCGCTCATAAAACGGGCAGCAACTTGCCCCACCCGCCATTGGCCGTTAGGATGTGGCCATCTTGATGAACGGGGCGAGCATGATTCACCAACAACGCGTGGCGAAACGACTCCTGCTGCTGGTCTGCCTGCTGGTGCTCAATTGCGCGGCCCAGCCGCTGGCCCGGCTTGCCCTGCTCGATCACGCCCTCAGCTGTCAGGCGCTGCCCGTTCCAAGCTCGGCAACGGATCAAGAGAATGCCAAACCGGTCAGCCCGCAGCCCACCAGCTGCCAGCTCAATGGCAAATGGCTGAGCGCCGCCACCCTGCTCTGCGTCGAACAGCTCTTCTTTGCCGTGGCCGTGCTGATCGCCCTGCTGGCCCCCCTTTGGCGCTACACACCGCCACTGCCCCCTCCCAGAGTCATCTCGCCGCCCGAGCGGCGTCTGCACCTCACCCTGTGCGTCTGGCGGGAATGAGTTCGGCAGCGTTCTTTCGTTAGCTGTCACTCATTTTTGCGAGACTAAAAAGATGTCGAATCTCTTCAAGGCGGCCCTGCTACTGGGCGGTCTGCTGTGGCAATCCATGGGATTGGCCAGCGACACGGGCTGGCTCACCAGCCCACAGAATGATCACGCCCGGGTACGGCTGCAGGCCGACCGCGGCACGGCAGATCAGACCCGCATCCTGCTCGATGTCGAGCTGGAGTCGGGCTGGAAGACCTACTGGCACAGTCCGGGAGAAGGGGGGATTGCCCCCCAGATCCTGTGGGATGAGCCGGTCGGTGCCTTTCAGTGGCGCTGGCCGGTGCCACGCCACTTCGAGGTAGCCGGGCTCAGCACCCAGGGTTATCAGGGGGAGGTGACCTTCCCTCTGAGCCTCAACTATCCCGCCGGGCAACCGCTCAAGGGGACTCTACGCCTCTCCACCTGCAGCAATGTCTGCATCCTGACCGACTTTCCCTTCACCCTCGCGGTGGATGGGCGAGCGCCAGCCGGTTTTGACTTCGGCTGGGCCAAGGCCATCAGCAACCTGCCCCAGCCGCTGCCTGCCGACACCCGGGTCGAGCTCGGTTATCAGCACAACCAGCTGCAACTGCGCGCCGAGCGGGCAGAGGGCTGGCAATCACCAGCGCTCTTCATCGACGCTCTGGAGGGGGCCGAGTTTGGCAAACCGGCGCTTGAGGTCGAGGGCAACACCCTGATCGCCCGGGTGCCGGTGAGCGACGGCTGGCAGGGAGATGCGCCGGATCTGAGCGGTCAATCCCTCGGCCTGCTGCTCACCAGTGGCGAACAGGCGTGGCAGAGCAAGGGGACGATCGGCGCGCCACTCGCACTGCCCGGCCAGAGCCATCCGCTGTTCTGGCTGCTGGGGGCGGCGCTGCTCGGCGGCCTGATCCTCAACCTGATGCCCTGCGTGCTGCCGGTGCTGGCACTCAAGCTGGGAACTGTGTTGCAACATCAGGAGCGTGAACAGGGAACGGTGCGCAAGCAGTTCCTCGCCGCCAGCGCCGGGATCATCGCCTCCTTCTGGGTGCTGGCGGCCATGAGCAGCCTGCTACGCGCCACGCAAGGGGCCGTTGGCTGGGGCATCCAGTTCCAGAGCGCCGGTTTTATCGGCTTGATGGTGCTGGTCACCCTGCTGTTTTGCGCCAACCTGTTGGGGCTGTTCGAGATCCGCCTGCCCAGCGCCCTCAGCACCCGCCTCGCCACCAGCGGCGGCAACGGCCTCGGCGGTCACTTCCTGCAGGGGAGCTTCGCCACTCTGCTGGCGACCCCCTGCTCGGCCCCCTTCCTCGGCACTGCCGTGGCCTTTGCGCTGGCGGCGCCCCTTGGTCAGCTCTGGCTGATCTTCACGGCATTGGGGATTGGCATGAGCCTACCCTGGCTGCTGGTGGCGGCCCTGCCACGACTCGCCCTCTGGCTGCCGAAACCGGGGCGCTGGATGAACCATCTGCGCATCCTGCTCGGCCTGATGATGCTGGGCTCCAGCCTCTGGCTCACCAGCCTGCTCGACAACCATCTCGGCAGCTATGCCACCGGCTGGCTGATGGTTGCCATGCTGCTGGCACTGCTGATTGGCATCATCTGGCGTTACGGCATCCGCGGCTTCACGCTGGCGATCGCCCTCGCCGCCCTGATTGGCAGCCCCCTGCTGCTGAGCGGTGCCTTTAGCGCACAGGACTCGGCCAGCGTTGACAAGGTGGTCTGGCAGCCGCTCTCTGAGCGCGCCATCACAGATGCGCTGGCCCAGAACAAACGGGTCTTTATCGATGTCACCGCCGACTGGTGCGTTACCTGCAAGGCCAACAAATACAACGTGTTGCTGCGCGATGAGGTACAACAGGCCCTCTCGGCCCCCGATGTGGTGGCCCTGCGCGGCGACTGGAGCAAACCAAGCGACACCATCGCAGCCTTCTTGCGTAAGCGGGGCGCGGCGGCCGTTCCCTTCAACCAGATTTACGGCCCGGAGTTGCCGCAGGGGGTCACACTGTCACCCCTGCTCGACAAGGACGATCTGCTGACCACATTGCACAAGGCTGGCCTGCTTCAGGCTGGCTCCACCCGATTTTAAGGAGCAACCATGAAACCGACTCTGAGCGCCCTGACCCTGCTGGCCTCCCTTTCCGCAACCCTGCTGGCTCCGACCCTGCACGCCGCCCCCTTCACCCCGGAGCAGGAGGCGCGCATCAAGGAGCTGATCCGCGAGACTCTGATAGCCAACCCCAAGATCCTCGACGAGGCAGCCGAATCCTGGGAGAAGCAGAACGCGGCAGCCCAGGAGGCGCAGCTTGGCAACTTCATCAAGGGCAACAAGGATGTGCTGTTCAACAGCGCCACCAGCCCGCGTCTGGGAGCCAAAGACCCCAAGCTGACGCTGGTGCTGTTCACCGACTACAACTGCCCCTACTGCAAGCAGTTCGATCCCCAGCTGACCAAGCTGCTCAAGGCCTATCCGGACGATCTGGGGCTGGTGATCAAGCTGCTGCCGTTCAAGGGGCAGAGCTCTGCCAAGGCGGCCCAGTACAGTCTGACCCTGTGGCAGCAGGACCCAGCCCGCTTCCTCGCCCTGCATGACAAGCTGATGAGCAAGCAGGGGATGCTGACCGAGGCGGATATCAACAAGGCGCTGGCCGCCACCGGCAACGTGGCGCTCAAGCCCGCGCCGAAGGCGACCGAAGAGCTGCGCAACAGCCTGCGCATCGGCACTATTCTGGGTGTGCAAGGCACACCGGCGACCCTGATCGGCAACCAGCTGGTGCCGGGCGCCGTTCCCTATGAGGAGCTGGAGCAGCTGGTGAAGGCCGAACTGGCCAAGCTGGGGTAAGGGATGACCACCAACCCTCAACCCCGCTGGCGACGCTGGAGCAAGGAAGCGATCTGGCTGCTGTTGCTGGCGCTGGTCACCTCGACCCTGCTCGATCTGTGGCGCAGCCCGACCCTGCCTGCGGGGGCGATGAGCGCCCCCGTCACCCTGCAGGATGGCAGCAACACGGATCTCGCCACCCTGAGCCGCGGCAAGCCGCTGCTGGTTTACTACTGGGCCAGCTGGTGCGGGGTGTGCCGTTTCACCACCCCGGCCGTGCAGCAGCTCTGGCAAGAGGGGGAAAACGTGCTGACGGTGGCACTGCGCTCCGGCAATTCGGAGCAGTTAGGCAAGGGGATGAGCAAGAAGGGGCTCACCTTCCCGACCCACAACGACGAGTCGGGAGCGCTGACTGCCAAGTGGCAGGTGGGGGTTACCCCGACTTTTCTCGTCATCAAGGATGGGACGCTTGTGAGCAGCACCACCGGCTGGAGCTCGAAGTGGGGCTTGCAGCTGCGGCTCTGGTGGGCGTCGCTCTAGCCACGCGGCATCGTTGCCTGCAACAGGGCCATCCCACCGGATGGCCTTTTTTTATGCCGACATCAGGCGGGGAGCTGCATCCCACGCACCTGCTCCAGCAGGGCAGTCACCGCCGCCGAGCGTAACGCATCGGGGGCGTAGCAGAGCCCCACCCTCCGCTTGAAGGAAGAGGCCGCCAGCTCGGCGACTGTACAGCCGGGCGGACAAAGCGAACGGGGCAACCAGGCAATCCCCGCCCCGGCGGCCACCATGGTCGCCGCCAGTCGCAGCGACCCCGCCCGCCGTGGATAGAGGGGTGCCTGATTGCCGAGAATGGCGATCAGCCGCAGGTGGGAGTCGTGGCGCGGGCAGGTGACCCAGGGCTCGTCCGCCAGCGTATCCGGGGTGAGCGATCCCTTGCCCGTCAGCGGGTGATCCGGCGGCAGCACCAGCACAAACTCCTCCTCCAGCAGGGGGATAAATAGCTCGTCGCCGCAGCGCAGGGATTCACACCCCAGCCGCACATCGCCACAGCAACCCTCCTCCAGAGTCAGCAGGATCTCCTCGTGGGCGAGTACCCCGTTGACCAGCGTCCCCACCACGCCATCGCCAAGGTCTGCCTCAATCCCCACCGTCAGCTCGAGGCAGGGGGAGGTTTCACGAAACTCGCGGGCGAGGGAGTCGGTGTCGGCGATCAGCCGCTTGGCGCGGGGATAGAGCCGGTGCGCCGCTTCGGTCCCCTCCACCCCGCGCGCCTGCCGCACAAACAGGGTCACCCCCAGCTCATCCTCCAGCGTCTTGATGGTGGTGGAGAGGGTGGGCTGGGTAATGAAGAGGCGGGTGGCCGCCGCCGTGATGTTGCGCTCCTCGAAGACAGCCACAAACGCACGCAGGGTTCGCACATCCATAGAATTAACCTATACCAGACAGTCATAAAAGCCATTTTTCACGGCGACACGGGGCAAATATAGTGGCTTGCCTGCCACAAGGCATCTCAATTTTCTATATCAGCGTCTATCAACACCGTCAGGAGCCATCATGCGCCATCTCTCTGTCATCGGCCTCGGGGCCATGGGCTCCGCCCTCGCCACCACCCTGATCAAGGCGGGCCATCCGGTCACCGTCTGGAATCGCAGCGCCGCCAAGGCGGCCCCGCTGCAAGCGCTGGGTGCGACACTCGCCCCCTCGGTTGGCGCAGCCATCGCCGCAAGTGATATCACCCTTGTCTGCGTCGATAACTACGCCGTCAGCCAGCAGCTGCTGGATGAGGCGAGCGATGCGGTGGCGGGCAAGCTGCTGGTGCAGCTCTCCACTGGCAGCCCGCAAGGGGCCAGAGCGCTGGAGAGCTGGAGCCACGCTCGCGCCGCTCGCTATCTCGATGGCGCCATCCTCTGCTTCCCGGATCAGATCGGCACCACTGATGCCAGCATCATCTGCTCGGGGGCCAGCGCTGCCTTTAGCGAGGCCGAGCCGGTGCTGCGCCTGCTCGCCCCCACCCTCGACCATGTGGCCGAGGCGGTGGGTGCCGCCGCGGCGCAAGATTGCGCCGTCGCCGCCTACTTTGCCGGTGGTCTGCTCGGTGCTCTGCACGGGGCGCTGATCTGCGAGGCGGAAGGGCTACCGGTGGCCAAGGTGTGCGCTCAGTTCAGCGAGCTTTCACCGATTTTGGGTGGTGAGGTGGCCCATCTGGGCAAGACGCTGGCGAGCGGCGATTTCGATCACCCCTACGCCAGCCTGAAAACCTGGAGCGCCGCCATCAGCCGCCTCGCCGGTCATGCCACCGATGCCGGGATCGACAGCCGCTTCCCGCGTTTTGCCGCCGATCTGTTTGAGGAAGGGGTGGCGCAAGGGTTTGGTCAGCAGGAGGTGTCGGCCCTGATCAAGGTGCTGCAGGCCCGCAATGGAGCCGCACTATGAACGGTAAACAAATCGCACTTGTCACCGGCGCCGCTGGCGGGATTGGCCGCCAGCTCTGCATCGGGCTGGCCGAGGCGGGTTATCGGGTGATCGCAACCGATCTGGCCCCTCACGCTTTCGACCATCCCGAGATCCACTTTCACCCCCTCGATCTGCGAGATGAGCAGGCCATCGTGCGGCTCTTTGCCGAGGTGCGCGCGCAGCATGGCGGCGTCCATCTGCTTATCAACAACGGCGCCATCAGCAAGTTCCACACCCGCTTCGAGGAGCTGAGCGCAGCCCAGTTCGATCAGGTGATGATGGTCAATGTGCGCGGCGCCATGCTCTGCGCCCGCGCCTTTGTGCAGGTCAACCGCGGGTTGTCCTATGGCCGCATCATCAATATTGCCTCCACCCGCTGGCAGCAGAACGAACCGGGTTGGGATGCTTACGGCGCCTCCAAGGGGGCGCTGGTCGCTCTCACCCAGTCCCTCGCCAACTCGCTGGCCGACCATCCCATCACGGTCAATGCCATCAGTCCGGGCTGGATCCAGGCGGAGGATTACCACACCCTGACCGAGGCGGATCACCGCCAGCACCCGAGCGGCCGGGTCGGGCGCCCCGACGACATCACCCGCGCCTGCCTCTTTCTGGCGGATCCTCGCAACGACTTTATCAACGGTGCCAATCTGGTGGTCGATGGCGGGATGAGCAAGAAGATGATCTACCACACCTCCGCCTCCTTCTGGGAGGAATGACCCCCGCGGCGGCAGCCTCGCCCCGGCCTGCCGCCCACCCCTTTTCTGCCCGTTTTTTCATCGCTTTTGCCCCGCCGCCCTTGCACTGGCCAGACCGACTGGCAACAATAGACGCTCAACTGACCCCTCTTCATCTAGCCCGTTAATTGATCGCCCAACTCATCGCGTTGGCGGGCTGTTTCCGTTAAAATGACGGGTTTTTGCCGTGCCTGGTTTGCCAATCCCCACCATCAGGCACTCGCAGCGTGAATCCTATGATGCCAGTGATGCAGGATCTGCCATGAACAACTACTTTCGGGTGCTGGGCGTCAAGTCCAACGCCAGTGAAAACGACATCAAGAAGGCCTATCGTCGGCTGTCGAACCAGTACCACCCCGACAAGCTGCACGGGGCGAGCGAAGAAGAGAAAGAGCAGGCAGCCCTCAAGCTGCACCAGGTAAAGCAGGCTTATGAAGTGCTGTCTGATCCGAAACAGCGGGCCGCCTTTATCAAGGATTTCAACAACGTCATCGTGACCGATCCCGCTGCTGCCATGCAGGAGATGTGGGACCAGTTCTACCCCTGAGCCACCAGGCAAGAAGAGCGACTATGCAAAAAAAATGGGACCAGGCACGGCTCAAGGCCCTGCAAAGCGATGCCAGCGAGAATATCGAATCCTACCGGGATCAGGACGACCCCAAGGGGCTCGAGCAGTTCACCGACCAGATGAAGGCCCTGCTGCTGGCCGACATGAGCATGCTGGAGTTCATGCCCGAATACCTGCCGCTCGCTCTCTATGGACGGGTGCAGTTCCCGGCCAAGGCCAAGTCGCAGTGGAACAAGTGGCTCGCCAGCGGCCAGCAGCCAAGCTGGGACGAGTTCAAGGTGAGCGTCGGCTTCAACAATGCCGCCCTGCCGCTGGTCAAGGCGGTGCGGGCCCAGAGCGAAGATCAGCTGATGGAAGCCTGCGCCGTGCTGTTCCTGCTCGATAACCCGCTGCCGCGCGGCAGCCACCGCGGCGATGACGACTATGAGCTGCGCGACGAAGAAGATGAAGACGGGGAAGATGCCGACGCCGACTACCATGGCGGCAGTGACCGCTATGGTGATGACGACGGCGATCAGGATATGTACGACGAAGTCCGTTTCTAATTGGGGCAAGGCATGAGCAACAGTCTGATAGAAATTACCGCCATCGAGATCAAAGAGCTGGCCGTTATCGAGCCGAAGCAGGCCAGCGAGAAGTTCGAGCTGATCGCCAAGACCATGTCTGACGACCAGCTGGCAGAAGTGATTGAAAACATTGATATCGTTACCCTGACCCAGATTAACGGCCAGCACGATATCTCCTTCCCCTCCATCATCTCCGAGCTGATGACCCCGGAGCGGATCCGCGACATCGTCTGCCAGCAGCCGCTCTACTGGGAAGAGGCGATCAAGAACAACGCCGACGAGCTGCAACAGCACACCTTCGACTTCCTCAACTACCTGATCCGCACCCAGGATAGCGAAGCCAAGCAGCGCGAGATCCTCGAGTGCGTGGCCGAAGATCCGGCCGGTCTCTTCTACCTCGCCATCCCCTTTATCGAGTTCTATCGCGGCGATCGCTATGAAGAGGACGAAGGCTATCGCGACGTGCTACACGCCGAAGAGGAAGATCTCGAAGAGTCCCTGCGCTACAGCGAGCGCCAGCAGAGCGAGGATGTCCACGACTACGCGCTGGATGACCCGAGAAGCCTGTTGATGCTCATTCGCGAGCTGGCCCCCGAGGTGGAGAAAGCCATCAAGGCGCTGCTGCGCAACGAGCACTCCAGCTGGGACGGCATCATCAACAAGTTTGCCGCCGAGCTGGTGATGCAGGCCAAAGAGAAGAACAAGGTCGAGGAAGACGAGTACGGCGACGTCGACGACATGTTCAGCTTTCTGGATTAAGGAGCCCATTCATGCAGTTAGTCATTCGCGATGCCAACCAGGGCCCCTTTCTGACCCAGGTGCTGCGCTTTGGCCGCGACAATGAACGTTTGAGCGAGCAACAGCTGGCAGCCATCAAGGGCAAGGCGGTGCTGATGAGCCTCAAATTCGCCGACAAGTACTACAACAAGTACAAGATGCACCTGCTGGAGCAGGCCGCCCACGACGTCATCGGCGTGGTGAGCCTCGGTCTGCAGGAGCTCTCGGCGCGGGATCCGGCCAAGGCGCTGGCGCTGCTGCAGGCGCCGGAAGGCCCCATCAAGCCGTTCCAGAAGGGCTGGTCGATGCTCATTACCGTCAGCCCCAAGCAGGCTGGCAACAGCCTCTACGGTGACGTGGATGCGCGGCTCTTGGACAAGATCTCGAGCCCGCCCGATGTGGAGGAGTGGCAAGGGTGGCAAGAGTACGAGAAGGCGCTGACCGAGCACAACAAGAGCCGCCTGATGGAGCTCATCGACCAGCACTTCTTCGCCTGCGAGAGCGACCACCCCACCATGGAGGACAAGCTGGCCGAAGCGCTGCTATACCGCATCCTCTGCGGCAAGGGCAGTGGCGCCGCCCCGCTCAAGGTGAAGCAGGATCTCAAGCGCAAACTGGCGCGGGAGATTGAGCTCGACGAGGGCTGGTATGACACCGACTACCTCGCCGCCCAGCTCGCCCTGATGCTGAATGCGCTGCCCGCCGACATGGCCGCCGCTCTGCGCCAGGAGCTGAGCCCGGGCTTTGTGCCCAACCTGCTCCACACCCTCGGCTTTGTACGCCAGTACCAGCTGCTGCAAAAAGAGAACGCCTCGCCGGAGAAGCTCGACAACATCGAGATGCGTGCCGGTCTCAAGCACCCGCTGCTCGGCTGGCCGCTCTACCACGACTTCTAAGGCCGCTTTCGCCGCCCATCAGTCGCACCACAACGCCCGGCCCGCCGGGCGTTGTTCTATCCTCCCCTCACCCTCTCCCAAACAGATAGGTAACACGCGCAAGTCACCCTGGGGCTGCCCCTTCTCTTCCCGATATTTATTCACTCAATACCCGAGGATGAATAAACAACCTGCAATACAACAACTTGGCGCCAGCTGCGTTTCGGGGCAACAAAGCGGGACGCAGATCCCGCTACAGCACCAGAATCAGCACTAAATAGCCGACTGGATCACATCAACCGTGCCGCAATCCCGTGGTAAGCCGAGCTAAAACCACGGCTCAATCACGCATAAAAAGGCGGAATAGATCAATAAAAAGCAATTAATCGCGCCGGATTAAATTTCAGGTATGGCTATTTGCACGGCTTGGCCGCTAAATGACAGACCGGCCTTCAGACCAGCATGGAAGCGCACAAGGCTAGCCGGCAGCAGACCGGTACGCTCTCAGGACGAGTTATGACTTTCTTCTCTCACAGGAGACAGACCGTGAGCGCTTCGAATCAACACCCCACCATTCCCCCCGGCTCCGGGGCGCTGTTCTTTATCCAGACCTTCTCGACCCTGGGGTTTGCCGTGCTCTACTCCACGCTGGTGCTCTACGCCACCAAGCGACTCGGCTTCAGCGAATCCCAGGCCAACGCCATGATGGGGGTCTTCGGGGCCTTCAACTATGGCCTGCACCTGTTTGGCGGTTATCTCGGCGGGCGCTACCTCAGCAACCGCAACCTGTTCGTGATGGGGATGGTGCTGCAGGTGATCGGCTGCTACTTCATCGCCGAGATGGGGATCACCGGCCTCTACTGGGGGCTCGCCATGTTCCTTACCGGCAGCGGCCTCAACGTCACCTGCCTCAACATGATGCTGACCCAGCGCTTCGCCCCGGATGATCACCGCCGCGAGAGCGCCTTCCTGTGGAACTACGCCGGAATGAATCTGGGCTTCTTTATCGGCTTCACGGTGGCGGGCTACTTCCAGCTCACCGAGGATTACCGCACCCTGTTCCTGTTTGCGACGCTGGGCAACATCATTGCCATCATCGCCACCTTCGCCTGCTGGCCCATTCTGGCGGATATCAGCACCCCACTGCGCCATATCAAAGGGAGCGGCTTCTACCGCCGCATGCTGGCCGGGATCGCCATTCTGGCCATGCTGGTACCGGCGCTACGTCTGCTGCTGACCCACGCCAGCTTCAGCGGCAGCTTCGTGCTGATCCTGGGCGCCGTAGTGCTGGTGCTGCTCTGTGTGATGACCGCCCGCCACCCGGACGCCGCCGAGCGCAGCCGCATGGTGGCCTACCTGATCCTCGCCCTTGGCTCCCTTATCTTCTGGTCGCTCTACCAGCTAGCGCCCATGGGGCTGATGCTCTTCTCCGAGCACAACATCAACCTCAACGTGTTCGGGCTGCGGGTTGCTCCCCAGTGGATCCAGAACATCAACACCCTCGTCATCGTCATCGGTGGCCCCCTGATGGCGCTGCTGTTCAAGCGACTGCGCGAACAGGGGTGGAATATCGACATCCCCTCCCAGTTTGCCGCCTCCCTGTTCTGCATGGGGCTCGGCATGCTGGTGCTGCCGCTCGGCATCCATCTGGCGGGGGCCGACGGGCTGGTCGCCTTCAAGTGGATCGCCATCAGCTATGTGCTGCAGAGCTTTGGCGAACTGCTCATCTCCCCCATCGGTTACGCCATGATTGGCAAGCTGGCCCCCGCCAGCCTGCAAGGCCTGCTGATGGGTTGCTGGATGATGGTGACCGGCGTTGCCTCGGTGCTGGCGGGCTATGTCTCCAGCGCCATGCCGCAGAATATCGGCAGCTCTCCGGTGGCCACCAACCCGGGCTACAGCTCGGTGTTCAACATGCTCGGCTGGGGCTCGATGGCGGGCGGGATCGTCCTGCTGTTGCTGGTGCCCCGCCTGCGCCTGCTGATCGCCTCGAAAATTGCCCCGCAACCGGCGGCGACAGCTATCCCCGTCTGATCGGTTTGAACCACTTGGCGGCGTGAGCCGCAGACAAGACCAGAGGCCCCGCCATCATGGATTGCGGGGCCTCTGCTTTTGGTGGGATGGCGGGTTCGTTTCTGACTGGCGGTGCGACGCCTATGGTTATTTTTGCACCAAAGAAGCCAATCTATTTTTTACTGTCGCACTGATGAAACAATCGCGCAGATCGGGGGGTAAGGGGAATCAACACAGCGTCAGCCACCCGGTAGGTATTTCCCGCCGACAGGGGTAGGATGAGTGAAGTCGGAGCCATATAGCGACGGCTGTTAGCCGGGTCGCCCAGTGCCGCCCGCCATATACTCAAAGCCTTGTGAGCCCGGCTCACCACGATAAGGAGAGACGAGATGTATATGTTTTTACCCTTCCTGCTGGCGCTGATAACGGGGATCAGCATCTTGCTGAACAAGCGTGGCGCCTCCTATCTGCTCTGGGCTCTGTTGCTGGTGGTGACCCTGCTCTCCTTTATGCACCATGTGACCGACCCGCTCACCCTCTCGTTCTAGGAGCCTGCCATGAGCCTTTCGACCTCTGCCACCGCCGCGAAGAGTGATCTGCCCCAGCTGCTCGACACGCTGGGGCTGGCGGGCATCTGCCTGACCCTGATCATCGCCTTCTATTACCAGTTCTATCTGGCCGAACTCCCCTGCCCCTTGTGTTTATTGCAGCGGGTCGGCCTGGTCGTCGCCGGTTTCGGCTTTATGTTCAACCTGCAATTTGGCGCAAAAGGGGCCCACTACGGCATCGTGATTGTCGGCGCCCTGACCACCGCCATGATCGGCGCCAGACAGGTGCTGCTGCATATTCTGCCCGGCGATCCCGGCTACGGTTCCACCTTTCTCGGGCTGCACTTTTATAGCTGGTCGCTGGTCAGCGCCCTGCTGATCATCCTGGCCGTCGCCCTGATATTGATGGTGCGGGATGGGCTCGCTATTGCGCTACCCAAGCTGGATCTGGCGCGCTGGGGGCGTATCGCCTCCCTGCTGTTTGTCTTGCTGATTGCGGCAAACCTGATCTCTACCGTGCTGGAGTGCGGCGCGGGACAGTGCGCCGATAATCCCGTCATCTATGACCTGCTGAGCCTGCGTTAATACCCCTCAAGGTGGCGGCCAGTCCGCCACCTGTTATTGCCGCCTTATATTGCCGAAAGGCGCAATAAACCCGACCTATTGCAGCGGCAACCTCGCGGATTCAATAGCGGTGCAATTTTCATTGCACCCTACGGTTACCTCCCCTCACCCTGACCCTCTCCCAAAGGGAGAGGGGACTGTATCGAACCTGCCTAGTGCTCTAGCTGCCTTCTTCTAAGCCACGCATCACCAGCCGCTTATGTCACCGCTATCCGATTTTGCTACGAGCGGCGCTCCCTTCTCCCCTTGCGGGGGAAGGGTCGGGGATGAGGGGAAACAAACCATCACAACAGCAGCCACCGACCAGCCACAGAACGTTAAATCAAGCAGGAGCACGTAGGGTCGATTAGCGAAGCGTAATCGTCCGCACCGCAATCCCGGTGGCTATGAACATAGAGAAGAGATCGGCTGGAGCACCAGCAGAATTACGGCAACAGGTTTTCGCGATCGTCTGATTACGCTTCGCTAATCAGACCTACAGCCCTCTCCCAACGGGAGAGGGGGAAAATCATAACATCAGAGTTTTTATGTAAGATGGAGTAAATATCATCAAGCAGCCTCGAATACTTGGCTGCTGCTCAGCATTATATAAAAATCTGGCTCAGATCATAATAATGCATTATTTGTTTCTGATAGAATACCAACTAAAAAGCTGTGTATTCTCTCAACAAATTTACGAGCATCACAATTTCATGACAAATAAAATTGTAATTTTCATCTCGATGATTTTTTTGCTGAATATCCCTGCCTACGCAAAAAACTGTAAAAAGGGGCAGCCATGTGGAAACTCATGTATTTCATGGAGTAAAACTTGCCATAAAAATACCTATACCTATCCATCTCCGATAGAAAAGCAGATTACAAGCAAAAAACCTGCGCCTGCATCTACAAACGTGTTGATAAGGTATGTCATTCCTAAAAAATTGAACGTCCGTACATCCCCCACTATCAGAGCTAATATAAATACATCTCTTAAAAAAGGGGACTTTGTTTTATTGCACCATCAAGAAAATAACTGGGCATATATTAGCAAGAGTGGTGTATATGGATGGGTCAGCAAAAAATATCTCTCTTCATCTCCTGTGAAATAATTAAATCTAAACAGAAAGGGCGCTTTCGCGCCCTTCTTTATTAATTACCCTTCCTGATTTTCCCCGGCTGCCGGCTCGGCACCGGCGGCGGGTTCAATCTCGATGCGATCGACGCGCTGCAAACCGCGGGGCAACTTGGCGCCGCGGCGGCCGCGCTCGCCGCGGTAGTAGTCGAGGTCGGACGGTTTGAGGGTCAGCTTGCGCTTGCCGGCAAACAGGGTGACCGACTGGCCCTGCGGGATCACGGCGGCCATCACCACGAACTCCTCCCGCGCCTTCACCCGAGCAGAGGGGATGCTGATGAGCTTGTTGCCCTTGCCCTTGCCGAGCACCGGCAGGGTGTTCATCGGGAACAGCAGCATGCGCCCTTCGTTGGAGATGGCCATACAGAGATCGGTCTCTGGCGAGCCAATCTTCTGGGGTGCCATCACCAGACCCCCTTCCGGCACGGTGAGCAGCGCCTTGCCGTTCTTGTTCTTGCCGATGAGGTCGTCATAGGTGCAGACAAAGCCGTAACCGGCGTCGCTGGCGATCAGATACGGCTCGCCTTCGTTGCCCATCACCAGATGACGCACCTCTTCACCGGCACCCAGCGCAAAGCGGCCGGTGAGCGGCTCGCCCTGACTGCGGGCGGAGGGCAGGGTGTGCGCCTCCAGCGAGTAGGTGCGACCAAAGCTCGACAGGAACACCGCCTGCTGGTTGCTGCGGCCAAAGGCGTGGGTCAGGTAGTTGTCCCCCGCCTTGTAGGAGAGCCCCTCGACATCCACGTCGTGGCCCTTGGCGGCGCGCACCCACCCCTTGTCGGAGAGGATGACGGTGACCGGTTCGCTAGGCACCAGCTCTTTCTCGGTCAGCGCCACCGCGGTGGCACGCTCCACCAGCGGGGTGCGGCGATCGTCGCCGTACTTCTCGGCATCGGCCAGCAGCTCTTTCTTGAGCAGGGTGTTGAGACGACGCTCGGAGCCCAGGATCAGCTCCAGCTTGTCGCGCTCTTCGGCCAGTTCGTTCTGTTCGGCACGCAGCTTGAACTCTTCGAGTTTGGCCAGATGGCGCAGTTTCAGCTCGAGGATCGCTTCGGCCTGGGTCTCGGTAATGTTGAAGCGCTCCACCATCACCTTGCCCGGCTCATCCTCGGTGCGGATGATCTCGATCACCTCGTCGATGTTGAGGTAGGCAATCAGCAAGCCTTCGAGGATGTGCAGGCGAGCCAGCACCTTGTCGAGGCGGAACTGCAGACGGCGACGCACTGTCTCGCGGCGGAACTGGATCCACTCGCTGAGGATGGTCTTGAGGCACTTCACCTGCGGCCGGTTGTCGAGGCCGAGGATGTTGAGGTTGACCCGGTAGTTCTTCTCCAGATCCGTGGTGGCGAACAGGTGGGCCATCAGCCCCTCTACATCCACCCGGTTGGAGCGGGGCACGATCACCAGACGGGTCGGGTTCTCGTGGTCAGATTCATCCCGCAGGTCGGTGACCATCGGCAGCTTTTTCGCCACCATCTGGGCGGCGATCTGCTCCATGATCTTGGCGCCGGAGGCCTGATGGGGCAGCGCTGTGATGACGATGTCGCCATCCTCCTCGCTCCAGACCGCCCGCTGCTTGATGGAGCCCTTGCCGGTCTCGTAGATTTTGCGGATATCGTCGCGCGGGGTGATGATCTCGGCATTGGTCGGGTAGTCCGGCCCCTGAATGTGCTGCATCAATACATCCAGCCCCGCATTGGGGTTGTCGAGCAGCTCGGCACAGGCGTAGGCCACTTCCCGCGCGTTGTGAGGCGGAATGTCGGTCGCCATGCCCACCGCGATACCGGTCACCCCGTTGAGCAGGATGTGTGGCAGGCGGGCGGGCAGCACTACCGGCTCCTTCATGGTGCCGTCGAAGTTCGGCGTCCACTCCACCGTGCCTTGCCCCAACTCGGAGAGCAGCAACTCGGAGAAGCGTGACAGCCGCGCTTCGGTATAACGCATGGCCGCGAAGGATTTGGGATCGTCCGGCGCACCCCAGTTGCCCTGACCGTCCACCAGCGGGTAGCGGTAGGAGAAGGGCTGGGCCATCAGCACCATGGCTTCATAACAGGCGCTGTCGCCGTGGGGGTGGTACTTACCCAGCACGTCACCCACGGTACGGGCTGACTTCTTGTGCTTGGAGAGCGCCGACAGACCCAACTCGCTCATGGCGTAGATGATGCGCCGCTGCACCGGTTTGAGGCCATCGCCGATATGCGGCAAGGCCCGATCCATGATGACGTACATGGAGTAGTTCAAGTAAGCCTGTTCGGTAAAGGTGCGCATTGGCTGGCGCTCTACCCCGTCCAGACTGAGCTCGATAGCATCACTCATGTGATTTTCTCTTTCGGTTCGGGAGCCGCCACAGGGCGACTCCGGCTAAATGCTTGCCGGCCCCGACAGGGCCGGCCGACGGCTTAGATGATGGCGAGGTTGCCCTTCTCTTCAAGCCACTCACGGCGATCGCTCGCCCGCTTCTTGGCCAGCAGCATGTCCATCAGCTGCAGGGTCTCGTCAGCCGCATCCCCTTCGCTCTCTCCTGCCGGCTCCATGGTGAGCTGCACCAGACGGCGGGTGTTGGGATCCATGGTGGTTTCCCGCAGCTGTTTCGGGTTCATCTCACCCAGACCCTTGAATCGGGTCACCATCACCTTGCCCTTCTTCTTCTCGGCCTCAACCCGCTGCAGCACGCCGTTCTTCTCATCCTCGTCGAGGGCGTAGTAGACCTCTTTACCGATATCGATCCGGTAGAGGGGCGGCATGGCGACATAGACGTGGCCCTTCTCCACCAGCGCACGGAAGTGTTTTACGAACAGGGCGCAGAGCAGAGTAGCGATGTGCAGACCGTCCGAGTCCGCATCCGCGAGGATGCACACCTTGCCGTAGCGCAGACCAGAGAGGTCGTTGGAGTCGGGGTCAAGCCCGATGGCGACCGAGATGTCGTGCACCTCCTGCGAGGCGAGCACCTGACCGGCCTCCACCTCCCAGGTGTTCAGGATCTTGCCGCGCAGCGGCATGATGGCCTGAAACTCGCGATCCCGCGCCTGCTTGGCACTGCCGCCTGCGGAGTCACCCTCCACCAGGAACAGTTCGCCCTGCATGGGGTCGGCGCAGTTACAGTCGGTCAGCTTGCCGGGCAGCGCCGGGCCCTGGGTAATCTTCTTGCGCACCACCGTCTTGGCGGCACGCATCCGGCGCTGGGCGCTGCTGATACAGATCTCGGCAATCTGCTCCGCCAGCTCGGTATTGCTGTTCAGATAGAGGCTGAAGGCATCCTTCACTACGCCGGAGACGAACGCCGAGCTCTGGCGGGAGGAGAGGCGCTCCTTGGTCTGACCGGCGAACTGCGGATCCTGCATCTTGATGGAGAGGATGTAGGCGCAGCGATCCCAGATATCTTCCGGGGTCAGCTTGACCCCGCGCGGCAGCAGGTTGCGGAACTCGCAGAACTCGCGCATGGCGTCGAGCAGCCCCTGACGCAGACCGTTGACGTGAGTACCGCCCTGCGCAGTGGGAATGAGGTTCACATAGGATTCGGCGAGGCATTCGCCCCCTTCCGGCAACCAGCAGAGGGCCCAGTCTACCGCCGACTGTTCGGAGCTGAACGAGCCGATAAAGGGCTGCTCCGGCAGGCAGGTGTACTGCTTGACCGCGTCGATCAGGTAATCCTTGAGACCATCTTCGTAGCACCA
This sequence comes from Aeromonas sp. DNP9, assembly GCF_001728955.1. Classification (NCBI taxonomy): domain Bacteria; kingdom Pseudomonadati; phylum Pseudomonadota; class Gammaproteobacteria; order Aeromonadales; family Aeromonadaceae; genus Aeromonas; species Aeromonas sp. DNP9. The sequence continues at coordinate 99,918 of NZ_LYSQ01000007.1, forward strand.
CTCCAGCTTGATGCCAGTGTTCTTGTCGAGGAACTTGATGGTAAGGCCGGGGCAGAGTACCGCTTTCGCTTTAAGCAGGTGCTCCAGCTTGGTGACCGAGAACTTGGGCGAATCGAAGTAGCTCGCCTGCGGCCAGAAACGCACCCGGGTGCCGGTGTTGCGACGACCGCAGGTGCCGGTGATGGTCAGCTCCTGCACCTTCTCACCACGCTCGAAGGCGATGTCGTAGACCTGACCGTCGCGACGTACCGTCACCTCGACCCGATCGGAGAGGGCGTTTACTACCGAAATACCCACCCCGTGCAGACCGCCGGAGAACTGGTAGTTCTTGTTGGAGAACTTGCCGCCCGCGTGCAGCTTGCAGAGGATCAACTCCACCCCGCTGACACCCTCTTCCGGGTGGATATCGACCGGCATGCCGCGGCCGTCGTCGATCACTTCGAGGGACTGGTCTTCATGCAGGATCACCTCCAGATTGCGGGCGTGACCTGCCAGCGCTTCATCGACGCTGTTGTCGATGACCTCCTGGCCGAGGTGGTTGGGCCGGGTGGTGTCGGTATACATGCCGGGGCGACGACGCACCGGTTCAAGGCCATTGAGGACCTCAATGGCATCCGCATTGTATTGAGTAGACATGGAGGGCCTTGCGAATTGACGTTTGGGGAGAATCTTACTCGTTGGGAGGGTATTGGACAAACTTGGCTGCGGGAAAGGGTGATCCGGAGGGGATTGTGCCCCTCCGGAGCCTGTTTCAGCTTCCTTCGGCGGGGCCCGGCAGCGCCTGTTGCAGTTGGGAGAGCGAGCTTTGCAGCCGCCACACCATGCCTGCCAGCTCTCGCGCCGTGCCATCGCCATGGTTGGCCAGCCCCAGACTGATCCGCTGCAGCTCGGCCAGCGTGCGATCCAGGGAGGCGTACTGCACCCCCTGCTCGGTGAGGATCCCCTTCAGGCTGCGGATACAGTTGTCGCGCACCAGATAGAGGGAGTGCTCGTCACCGCGCCACTGGCGCAGCTGCCAGACGATATGGCTGCAGTTGAGCAGCACCACGCCCCAGCGCAGCACCCAGAGGCGGGCGGTCTGATCCTGACTCTGACCGAGCTGGCTGATGCAGTGGTAGATGAGCGACTCGAACTGGCTCTCGCTCTGGCGCGGGGCTGGCTCCAGCTGATCCATGAAGTGGCGGCGCAGGGAGCGGATAATCCGGCGGCTCTTGCGCCGATCCGAGCTGGGTCGCAGCAGCTGAAACGCCAGCGCGGCGCTCATCACCCCCAGCATCTGGGCGAGGCTGCTGTTGATGAACTGCTGATAGTCGTAGCTGGGCGGATTGGTGATGGCGAGAAAGGAGCCGAGCAGCACGATCATCTGGCCCCAGAGGCCCGCCTGCCGCACCTGTTGCTGTTTGCAGAGCTGCATGGTGAGCAGCGCCGGAAAGAGCAAGAGGCAGAAGACCCAGAAGTCATCGATGCGGATCATCAGGCCAAACTTGACCGCAAAGCAGATGAGGCTGAGCAGCAGGATCGCCCTGAGCATGGTGTTGGCCCCCTGAGCCGGCGCCGGGGTCGCCGAGTAGAGCACGCAGCAGATGGAGAGCATGGTGAGCGCCGAGCTGCCCGCATCCCACTGACTGTTGATCCAGAAGGTGCAGCCGAGCAGCACGCAGAGGAAGGTACGCCCGCCGTTGTAGGCGGCCTCCAGCGTGTCGGTATGGCTGGTGAGAGAGGTGTGACGGGGCGGCGCCGGCCACTCCTGATCGTCGTAGCGAGACAACCGGTCAAGCCAGCGCTGACACTCCAGATAGCTCCAGCAGAAGTGGCGCAGCCGCAGCAAAAAGGTGCGCAGTCGATAATCATGCTCGCCGGTCGGCATCAGGGGAGCCAGCAACCTCGCGACCCGATACTTGTCGCACTCCGGCTTGCCAAGCTCGGCCAGCAGGGTGGCGAGCAGCGCCTGAATGCCTTCCGGTTGTTCCGGCCAGTTGTGCAGCATGCGGCGCTGGCTGGAGATAAGGCTGATCAGGCGCAGCTGGCGATGGAGCAGGAAGTTGAGCAGCCGGTTCTGGCGCCGCAGCCGGTGATGGCTCCAGACCGCCTGAATGCGCAGCACGTTCATGGTGAGGATCTGGCCGATCAGCCCTTCGTGGGAGCTGCGCACCTCGGGCGTCATCTCCCCCAGCCAGAGCAGCTGGGCATGATCCAGCAGGCGGGTCTGGCTCTTGCGCAGGGATTCCAGCAGGGTTTCGCTGTCCGAGGTGCTGGGCAGGATCATCATCATCAGACCGCCGCAGAGGATACCGATGATCACCTCGCTCACCCGCGCCTGGGCAATATCGAAGATATGGTGGGGATCCGCCACATTGACGCAGGAGAAGGCGATGATGGCGGCCGTATAACCACCGAGGGCGAAGGCGTAGGAGACGTTGTTCTGATAGTGGTTGGAGATGTAGGTGCACAAGCCCAGCCAGAGCGCGATAAGGAAGCTGAACAGCCAGGGATCGCTGATACCAAGACCGGTGATCACCACCGCCGCCATCGCCCCCATCAGGCTGCCAACCACCCGTCCCAGACTCTTGCTGATCACCCCGCCCACGGTGGGAAAACTCACCACGGCCGCCGAGCTCATCGCCCAGTAGGGGGAGTCGAGCTGCAGCACGAAGGCCAGCCAGAGTGACAGGCACATGGCCAGCGCATTGCGCAGGGCATAGCGCCACTGTCCCCCAGTCGCCTTCCCCCAAGGGGTGCGCAGCCAGAATGACTCGCTCACCCTACTCGCCAATGGTGATGGTGCAGGTGGAGCCGGCGATCAACGTCATGTCCGCCGGCACATCCAGCAGCTTGATCCGCACCGGCACCCGCTGGGCCAGCCGCACCCAGGGCACGTTGGGTTTGACGTCGATCAGCAGGCCGTTGCCGCCATCGACGCTCTGATCGTGGATGGCGCGCCCTATGCTCTCCACCTCGCCGCGCAACCGCTGCTCACCACTGTAGAGCACCACTTCAGCCGGTTTGCCCGGCGCTATGTGGCCGAGTTTGGTCTCTTCAAAGTAACCCTGCACATAGAAGGAGTGAGTATCCACCAGCGCCACCAGCGGCACGCCGGCACTGGCATAGTTGCCGACCCGGGTCTGCAGGTTGGTGATGTAGCCATCGCTCGCGGCATGCACCCGGGTCTTGGCCAGCGACCACTCCGCCTTCTCCAGATTGGCCTGCGCCACCTGATAGGCCGCCTGCATTGCCTGGGCATTGAGGCGCGCTTCGTCCATCGTCTCGGCGGAGATGACGCTGCGCGACAGTCCGCTGCGGCGGTTCGCCTCGTGCTCGGCCTTGTCGAGATCCGATTTCGCCTTGGCCAACGCCGCCCGGGCATTATCGAGGGCGATCCGGTAGGGCTCGGGGTCGAGCGTAAAGATCTCCTCCCCCGCCTTCACCAGCTGGTTGTCCTTCACCGCTATCTTGATGATCTTGCCCGACACCTCGGGGGTAATGCTGACCAGCTCGGCGCGCACCTTGCCATCACGGGTCCAGGGCCCCTGCATGTAGTAGTTCCACAGCCACCAGCCCGCCGCCAGCGCCAGCGCACAGACCAGCAGGGTGGAGAAGTATTTGAGGGTCGCGAGAGGTGATTTAGCCATGTAACAGCATCCATAGAGCGCCGCTGACGGCGAGGATAAAGAGGGAGAGATCCATCAGCAAGGGGTGCCAGACATCCCCGCCATAGAGCCAGTCACGCAGCAGATGGTGCACCGGCAGCCAGCAGAGCAGGCCGAGCAGCACCGCCTTGAACAGCGGCGGAAAGTAGAGAGAGGCGCCCAGTACCAGATCCGGCAGCGCAGAAGGAGTTGTCACAAACGTGCTCCCTGTTGGCAGTGAAGTTCAGAAGAGTTCGGCCATCCCCTGCCCCGGGCGAGGCAAAGTAAACAGGCCGCTAAAGATTAACACTGCCCCGCAGGGCGCAACAGGAACATATGAGCCCCTTTCGTTCAGACCTGTCGATCCGCTGGATGGTGCACGCCATCGCGCGTCGGCACCTCCCCCAGCTCGAACGGGTTCACTTCCTCAGATGTCAATCAAACAGGGTATCACGCCGCCCCTGCAGCAGATGCTCATGGAGAGTATGCAGTTGGGACGCCACCACCCGATGGCGGGAGAGAGGAGGCAAGTCGTCGATGGGGAAGTACCCCGCCCTTTTGGTTTCATCGGTTTCGCCCAGCAGCTGGCCGCCGGTCACCTCGCACAGAAAGAAAGCCTTGTGCGCGTGGGGCAGCTGGGGCGGATGAGGATGTTTTAGCTTGTCGAACAGGGCCAGCAGTTGCACCGCACGGCACTCAAGGCCGGTCTCCTCCACCACTTCACGCACCACAGCATCCGCCGGCGAGTCACCGATATCGCACCAGCCACCGGGCAGAGTCCAGCAGTCGTCGCTACGCTCCTGTACCAGCAGGATATGGCCCGCATCGTTCTGAATGAAGGCCCGAACATCGAGCTTGGGGGTGGGATAACCGCTGTCGAGGGCAATCCAGTCACTGATGGCTTCCGGTGCCAGCTCGCTCTGGCTGGCGATAAGGGCTACGGTGGCCGCTCGCAGCGCCTCGAAACGGCCGATATCGAAGGGATCTTTGGAGTAGGTGAGGCCCGCTTGCGCCGTGGCCAGTACCTGTTCCAGAAAGGCGGCCAACGGCGGTTGCATGATTAAAGTCCGAGGAAACGGATAATCTGGGCGGGGTAGCGCTCGAACGCCACGAAGGCGTGGTCGCCGCCGCACTCCAGCGAGAGGCGGGCAAAACGGTATTCGTCCAGCGCCTTGCGGTAGTCGAGTACCTCGTCCTCCTGCTGTTGCAGCACCCAGAGGCGATCGGGGGCAGTCACCGGAACCGCCAGCGCTCGCAACTCGTCCATATGTTCAGGCAGCAGCTGGTACTGCTCGCCTGTGTAGGGATTGGTCTGGGGGCCGAGGTAGTCGCAAAGCAATTCGTGGGGGCGCACCGCCGGATTGATCAGTGCTGCGCGGCAGCCGTACTGCTCGCTGACCCGGGTCGCCATAAAACCGCCGAGGGAGCTGCCCACGGCGCCGAGTTTGAATTCACTGCCATAACGGCTCTGCAGATTGGCGATGGTCTGCTCGATGGCCGCCCAGGCTGCCGCCGGGGTGTTGGGCTGGGCCGGGATCACCACCTCGATATCGGGTCTGTGCTCTGCCACCCAGGCAGCCATCTGCTGCGCCTTGGCTGAACCGGGCGAGGAGTTGAAACCGTGCAGGTAGAGGAGAACGGGCTTCATGACGACTCCTCAATAACCGGTGGCATTGGGGTCGGGCACAAACTGCCCCACCGGCAGACGCCACACCTGGCTGGCGATACGACCATCAGGGTAGAGGGTGAGATAGCGCCAGCCCGGGCCGGACTCGTCCAGCGCGAAGCCATCAGAGAGCGGTTTGAACTGGATGCAGGTAGATGGGCTGGCGATCAGCCGCACGCCGCGGTGCACCTCGTCAAACTCCTGATGGACGTGGCCAAACAGGATGGTCTTCTGCTGCGGGTGACGGGCCAGCACGGCAAACAGATCGTCGGCATTCTTGAGATTGTGCTGATCCAGCCAGGCACAGCCCACCGGCACCGCCTGATGGTGCAGGGCGATAAGGGCATGGCGATCCGGATACTGACGCAGGGCGCGGTCGAGCGCCTCCAGCTGGTGATCGCCGATCATGCCGTGGGGTTTGCCGCGCACCTGGGTGTCCAGCAGGATCACCTGCCAGTGGTCGCCCACCAGTTGCTTGGATTCGCTGATCCCGGCGGCATGAAGCTGCTCGGTCATCAGGGGACTGTCATCATGGTTGCCGGGCAGCCAGTAGATGGGGCGGCCAAGAGGCGCCATCATGGAGGCGAAGCGCTGATAGGACTCCGGGCTGTGATCCTGCGACAGGTCGCCGGTCGCCAGAATCACCTCGTAGGGATGGTCGTTGGCCTGCACCCGCTCCAGCACCGCAGCCAGACTCTCGGCGGTGCGCACAGCCAGCAGCCGACCCTCGGCACTGGCAAAAAGATGGGTATCAGTAATTTGCAACAGGCGCACACTGCCGTCCTGCGCCTGGGGGAGCTCTGTTTCCAAAATCACGCTTCTTTATATTTGTTCAACTGGAGATATTGATCGGGCTGGTACCATGTCTGAGACAAAATTTTAGCCACTCGGCCAGAAACAGATTTACCTGCTCCTTTTCGTCCCGCTGGTGCATCTTTTTATTGGGATAATCATAACGTGGTTGCAAACGGGAAATCTGTTGCGCTGCACACACTTCCGCCATCCGCACATCATGATACAAACGAATCTCTATCTGAGCTTGTAAATATTCGGGCAATTCGGGGTTGTGCTGGCTCAGGATCACCTGATTGGTGAAGCGACTCTCGCCAATGATGGTGAGCTGGAACTGCAGATCGTTGCCGACCCGATAGCGGCGCTCGGCCCCGACTTCCCCATCTGGCGGCAGCAGTTTCATCAACGCCATGTAATTGACCTCGCAGGTACGCTGCAAGGACATCAGATCAGGCACATAGCGCCTGCTCTGTTGCAGGGTCAGCGCCACCTCAGCGATCCGCCAGCCAGCGGGCACGCAGCTCGCCATGGTTGAGGGCCAGCCACTGCAGGGCGATGACCGAGGCCGCATTGTCGATGCGTCCCTCTTTGAGCCAGGCATAGGCCTGTTCGCGGCTCACCACGTGCACCCGGATATCCTCGCCCTCATCCGCCAGACCGTGCAGGCCGCTCGCCTTGCTGGCATCCACCTCGCCCACAAAGACCTCGATCCGCTCGGTGCTGCCGCCCGGGCTCACCAGATAGCTGATGGCATGCTCGCAGCGGGCCACCTCGATCCCGGCCTCTTCCACCGCTTCGCGGCGCACCACCGCCTCGGCGGTCTCCCCTTCGTCGATGATGCCGGCCACCAGCTCCAGCAGCCAGGGGGTCGGGCTGGTCTCCATGGCGCCGATACGGAACTGCTCCACCAGCACTATCTGGTCGCGCACCGGATCATAGGGCAGCAGCGCGGCAGCATGGCCCCGCTCGAACAGCTCGCGCACGATGGGCTGGTTCCAGCCGCCCGCAAATAACCGATGCTGCAGACGATAGACATTCACCTTGAAGAAGCCGTTATATCCAGCTGATTTTTCAATGATTTTCACATCATCGGCGGCGTAATGCCGATCTTGCGGCAAGGGTTGCTGCGACATCCGGGGCTCCCGTCAGCTTGACTTGTATCAGTTTGACCATAAAATCCGAGGAACATGAATGAACGTTCATTCACTCGGCGTGCCATGGTAATGAGGGGTGGATTTTAGCAGCCACAGACCATTTGGCTAGGCGCGCGGGGAGAAAACTGCGTCCGGTTCTTGACGTTCCCGTCACCGGACCTGAGACTCTTAGCATTAAATTTTGCTTATAGTAGAGTGATTAAGCTGCAATCAAGCTTGGTCGGTGACAATATTTGCCTCTCCAGCAACCAGTTTGGGTTACTACATAAGGTTAAAACGATCTATGAAAAGAACACTTTTGTCCGTCATGGTGTTGCTGGGCGTCAGTGCCGGTGCCCATGCCGAAAACCTGCTCGACATCTACCAGCAAGCCCAGATCAAAGACCCGCAGTTGCTGCAGTCCAAAGCCGTTCGCGACCAGGCCTTCGAGAAGATCAACGAATCCCGTGCCCCTCTGCTGCCCCAGATCGATCTGGGTGCCGGGCTCAATTATCTGCAAAACAAGAACGATACCCAGAGCAATACCAACGCCAAGGGTGAGGTAAAGCTGTCTCAATCTATCTATCGTCGCAGTGACTGGGTCAATCTCGATATCAGCGAGAAGCAAGCCACCCAGTCAGATGTCGCCTACAACCTCGAGATCCAGAACCTGATGGTGCGCACCGCCAAAGCCTACTTTGATGTGCTCAAGGCGATGGATACCCTGGAGTTCGTCCGTGCCAACAAGGTTGCCGTAGAGCGTCAGCTGGAGCAAACCCAGCAGCGTTTCGAAGTGGGCCTGACCGCCATCACCGACGTCCATGAAGCCGAAGCCTCCCGCGACCAGGCGCTGGCTGACGAGATCAATGCCGAGAACACTCTGGATAACAGCTACGAGACCCTGCGCGAGCTGACCGGTGTTGATCACCGCAACCTGGACATCCTCAACACCGATCGTTTCAGCCCGCAGAAGACCGCTTTCGGATCCGACAAGTGGCTGGAGCTGGCGCTGGACAAGAACCTGCAACTGCACAGTGCCCGCATCAGCAAGGACATTGCCAAGGAGCGGATCGATCTGGCCAAGACCGGCCATGAGCCGACTCTGGGTCTGGATGCCGGACTGCAAACCAGCAATACCGATTACAAGCTGGATAGCATTCAGAGCGGGGGCAATGACAATCAAGCCAATATCGGCCTGACCTTCAAGCTGCCCATCTACAGCGGTGGCGCCACCAGCTCCAAGGTGAAGCAGGCTCAGTACGACTACGTAGCGGCCAGCGAGCTGCTGGAGAAGAACTTCCGTTCGGTGCAGAGCACAGTGCGCTCCTCCTACAACAACGTGAACGCCAGCATCGGCTCGGTGCGCGCCTACAGCCAGTCTGTGGTCTCCGCCGATAGCGCCCTGAAAGCGACCGAAGCCGGTTACGAAGTGGGTACCCGTACTATCGTCGACGTGCTGGACTCCACTCGCAAGCTGTACGAGGCCAAGCAGAAGCTCTCCGAAGCCCGTTACAACTACATTCTCAATATCCTGAGCCTGAAACAGGCTGCCGGTATTCTGGAAGCGCAGGACCTGGTGGAAGTAAATCAGGGTCTGATGCCTGCCACGGCAAAAGCCAAAGGCTGATAGCCGCTATCAGACATGAAAAAGGCGACCGCAAGGTCGCCTTTTTGTTATCCGTATTTCTGTCGGCTTGCTACCGCCGATAATGAGCCCCGCCAGATTGCGGGGCCAGCAGAACGTTAGCCGCGCTCGCGGATCGTCTTGATGATGTCGGTGGTGGAGCAGCCATCCTCGAAGTTGAGAACGCGCACCTCACCGCCATTGGCGGTCACCTCGGCGTAACCGGCGATATCTTCCGGCTTGTAGTCACCGCCCTTGACCAGCAGATCCGGCAGGATCTCGGCGATCAGGCGCTGCGGGGTATCCTCGGAGAAGGGCACAACCCAGTCCACCGCGCCCAGCGCAGCCAGTACGGCCATGCGGCGCTCGGTCGGGTTGACCGGACGACCCGGCCCTTTCAGACGGCGAACCGACTCGTCGGTATTGACCGCCACGATCAGGCGATCCCCCAACTTGCCGGCGTTGGCCAGATAGGAGACGTGACCGGCATGCAGGATGTCGAAGCAACCGTTGGTCATCACCACCTTCTCGCCGCGCAGACGGGCGGCACGAACCGCCACTTTCAGCTGGGCTTCGGACATGACGCCGAAGCCGGTCTCCTGCTCGGTGTAGAGGGCGTTGGCCAGCTCGACCGGACTGACGGTAGAGGTACCCAGCTTGCCGACCACGATACCGGCGGCGGTATTGGCCAGCGCACAGGCTTCATCCAGGCTCTTGCCTGCCGCCAGCGAGGTGGCGAGGGTCGAGATGACGGTATCACCGGCACCGGTCACATCGTAAACCTCGTGGGCCTGAGCTGGCAGATGCAGCTCCGGCTGACCTTCGCGGATCAGGGTCATGCCGTTCTCGGAACGGGTGACCAGCAGGGCATCCAGCTCGAAACGCTTGACCAGATCCAACCCCTTGGCGACCAGCTCCTCTTCGCTCTTCACCTTGCCTACCACAGCCTCGAACTCGGACATGTTGGGGGTCAGCAGGGTGGCGCCGCGGTACTTCTCGAAGTCGGTACCCTTGGGGTCGACCAACACAGGAATACCGGCGGCACGGGCGCGCTGGATCATGCCGGGCACGTCGTTGAGAGCACCCTTGCCGTAGTCGGAGAGGATCATCACGTCGCTGTTTGGCAGCGCCTGCTCAACCTTGCTCATCAGCAGGGTGGCATCGACGGAGTGGAAGGGCTCTTCAAAGTCCAGACGCAGCAGCTGCTGGTTGCGGGACAGCACCCGCAGCTTGGTGATGGTCGGGAAGTCGGCCAGACGAACGAAATCACAGGCCACCTTGACGCCAGCCATCTGGCCAGCCAAGGCATCGGCAGCCTCGTCCTCACCGGTCAGGCCAAGCAGCACGGCGTGAGCGCCAAGGGCGGCGGAGTTGAGGGCCACGTTGGCTGCGCCACCGGGACGCTCCTCAATGTGTTCAACCTTGACCACGGGCACCGGTGCCTCGGGCGAGATCCGACCGGTAGGGCCATGCCAGTAACGGTCCAACATGACATCGCCAACGACCAGAACGCGGGCTTTTTCAAAATCGGGCAGGGTGATCTTCATCTGTATCGACTCTCAAAACCTGAAAAATCAGCGGGCGATTTTATCACACTCTTTTATTTGAGGGAGAAAAAGCAAACCTGCGGTTTCCATTTAAAGGAAACCGATAGTTAGGATTCCCGTAACACCAGTGAACCACAATCAGCCCCTCTGACCAGCACACAGCCATTCGCCCCCGCCCCCCCTTTTCGGCTAGAATCCCCCGATTGTGTTTGCGAACAAGAGATTAGCCATGGCCCACGACAACGCTCCCCGCCTGGAGCCCCGCCTGTTTCATCCCCGTTACTGGGCCAGCTGGTTCGGCCTCGGCCTGCTCTGGCTGCTGACCCTGCTGCCGTGGCGTAGCCAGATGTGGCTGGGGCGTCAGCTCGGTCGTCTCGCCGCCAGGATATTGAAGTCCCGGGTCAAGATTGCCCGTCGCAATCTGGAACTGGCGATGCCTGAGCTGACCCGGGATGAGCGGGAGAAACTGCTTAAGGCAAACTTCGAGAGCGTGGGCTGCGCCGTGTTCGAGGTGGGTATCGCCTGGTTCTGGCCAGACTGGCGGGTGCGCAGCCTGATGAAGGTGGAAGGGGAAGAGCACGTCATCGCCGCCATGGAAAAAGGTCAGGGCATGCTGCTGCTCTCCTGCCACTTCCTGACGCTGGAACTCAACGCCCGCTGTTTCGGGCTGGTGCGCCCCGGCGTGGGGGTCTATCGCCCCAACACCAATCCGGTGCTGGAGTATGCCCAGTACCACGGGCGCTGTGCCTCCAACAAATATCTGGTAGACCGGATGGATGTGAAGGGAATGATCAAGGCGCTGCGCAACGGCGACGCCCTCTGGTACGCGCCGGATCACGACTACGGCAGCCACGCCAGCGTGTTCGTGCCCTACTTCGCGGTAGAGCAGGCGGCCACCATCACCGGCACCGCCACTCTGGCGAGGGTGAAGAACACCGTCACCCTGCCCTGCTACAACATCCGCACCAGCGAGGGTTACACCCTGCATATCGGGGCGCCGCTCGCCGACTACCCGAGCGGAGATGACATGGTCGATGCCGCCCGCGCCAACCGTGAGATTGAAACCGCCGTGCGCAAAGCGCCGGAGCAGTACATGTGGCTCCATCGCCGCTTCAAGACCCGCCCCTCCCCCGAGGATGCCGGTTTCTACTGAGCCGCAGCCTCGACAGGGGCCAGATCGCAAAAACTGACAAACCGCCTGCTGGCGGTTTGTTTTTATCTGCAATCTGGCCTGCGCGGCAAACAAGCGCCCCGCACATCTGCCGCTCGATAGCATCCTGCATGTTGGCGCCCATTCCCATCAATCAGCCGCAAAAGAGCCCTCATCACCGACCGTAAAAACTGAAAGCGGGTTACAAATTTATTGATTCATTGGTAAGCAATGGAGTGTTTCGATAGATCCATCGTCACTACCCGCTGATGAGTAATTGAGTGATTTGTCCCATTCGAATACAAAAACTGAATTTGTGATGCAAATCACCTTTGCGCAAAGGAGCGGCAAAGCTGAACTGATGATCTAAATCACAAAAAATGGTCATTCAAAACAGAAAAGATCGAAATGTAGCCGAATTACAGCATGGGAATGTGACGTGTGTCACTGGTTGTGGAGGGGGTATCGCTGGGTATCTGAGAGCTGGATCACAAGACACCCCGTTTTCAGCCTAATTTGATATCAAGCTGGTAGATTGAAGTTGCTTAGACGACCGGGATGGAGGTTCGGCAAAACCGGCCATCCCGACTACCACTTTTAATCAAACAGGCTTAAAACGGGGTCCCGACATGTTATCACCGGATACCAAAGTCAAGATACAGAATTTTGGACGCTTCCTGTCCAATATGGTCATGCCCAACATAGGCGCCTTTATCGCCTGGGGCTTTATCACCGCCCTCTTTATCCCCACCGGCTGGCTGCCCAATGAAACCTTGGCCAAGCTGGTCGGCCCCATGATCACCTACCTGCTGCCGCTGCTGATTGGCTACACCGGCGGCAAACTGATGGGCGGTGAGCGCGGCGGCGTGGTCGGTGCCATCACCACCATGGGTGTCATCGTGGGGACCGACATCCCTATGTTTATGGGTGCCATGATGGTCGGCCCGCTCGGTGGCTGGGCCATCAAGCGCTTCGACAAGGCGATGGACGGTCGCGTCAAGAGCGGCTTCGAGATGCTGGTCAACAACTTCTCCGCTGGCCTTATCGGCATGCTGCTGGCGATCCTGGCCTTCTTCGTGATTGGCCCCTTCGTCAAGGTGCTCTCCGGCCTGCTGGCCGGTGGCGTCGGCTTCCTGGTAGAAAACCACATGCTGCCGCTCACCTCCATCTTCGTCGAGCCGGCCAAGATCCTGTTCCTCAACAACGCCATCAACCACGGCATCTTCTCGCCGCTGGGAATCCAGCAGGCGACCGAGCACGGCAGCTCTATCTTCTTCCTGATTGAAGCGAACCCGGGCCCGGGCATGGGCGTGCTGCTGGCCTACATGGTGTTCGGCCGCGGTGCGGCCAAGCAGTCCGCGGCTGGCGCCTCCATCATTCACTTCTTCGGCGGCATCCACGAGATCTACTTCCCGTATGTGCTGATGAACCCGCGCCTCATTCTGGCGGTGATCGCAGGTGGCATGACCGGGGTCTTTACCCTGACCCTGTTCAACGCCGGTCTGGTCTCACCCGCGTCGCCGGGCTCCATCTTCGCAGTGTTGTTGATGACGCCGAAAGCCTCCCTGATCGGGGTCGCCCTCTCCATCATCAGCGCTACTCTGGTCTCTTTCCTGGTCGCCGCCGTGTTCGTCCGCGCCCAGCAGCCGGAAGCCGATGAGGCTGACGCCCTCGGTGAAGCCACCCGCAAGATGAAAGCCATGAAGGGCGGCAAGCCCGAAACCGCAGCGGCCAAGAAGCCGGGCGGCGAACTGATGGCGGTGCGCAATATCGTGGTGGCCTGCGATGCGGGCATGGGCTCCAGCGCCATGGGCGCCGGCATGCTGCGCAAGCGGGTGCAAGCCGCCGGGCTCGATATCAGCGTTACCAACCGCGCCATCGATCAGCTCGACGATCAGGTGGACTGGGTCATCACCCACAAGGATCTGACCGAGCGGGCCCGTCGCCATGCGCCGAATGCTCATCATATTTCCCTGACCAACTTCCTCGACAACGGCCTCTATCAGGAGCTGGTACAGAGCCTGAGCCGCGCTGCCAACGATGATGTCGCCAACCCGCAACTGCTGGTGGCGGCCAACGACGACAGCTACGAGCCGCAAGCGGCCGAAGTCTTTACCCTGAACCGTCATGACGTGCATCTGGGGCTGAAAGCGGACAACAAGGAGGCCGCCATCCTGACCGCTGGCCGACTGCTGGCAGAGCGCGGCTACGTGGCGCCCGACTACGTCAACGCCATGCTGGAGCGGGAACAGCTGGTCTCCACCTACCTCGGCGAATCCATCGCCGTGCCGCACGGCACCATCGCCGCCAAGGAGTTTGTGAAGCGTACCGGCATCGTCATCTGCCAGTACCCGGCCGGGGTCGCCTTTGGCGAAGCCGCCGATGAGGTGGCGCGGCTGGTGATCGGTATCGCCGCCCGCAACGACGAACATATGCAGGTGATAACCCGCCTGACCAATGCACTGGATGAACCCGGTCTCATCGACCGGCTGGCCAGCACCACGGATCCCCAGGCCTTCCTGGATCTGCTGGGTGCCGAACAGGCTGCGTAATCATCTTTCATCGTCTTTGGTTCAAGAGGTTAATATCATGAAAACATTGCATTTTGGTGCCGGCAACATCGGTCGCGGCTTTATCGGCAAAGTACTGGCAGATGCCAGCCATCAGGTCACCTTCGCCGACGTCAACGACACCCTGATCGACCAGCTCAACCACCGTCAGGAGTACAAGGTCCATGTAGTAGGGGCGGATCAGAAACTGGACGTGGTGCGCAACGTGGCGGCGGTGAGCTCCGCCGGTCACGAGGTGATCGCCCGTATCATCACCGCCGATCTGGTCACCACGGCAGTGGGCCCCAACATTCTGGACAAGATTGCCAGCACCCTGGCCAAGGGGCTGCAGGCCCGCTTCGATGCCGGCAACCTGACCCCCCTCAACGTCATCGCCTGCGAAAACATGGTGCGCGGCACCAGCCACCTCAAGCGGGAGGTACTCAAGTACCTGCCGGTCGCGTATCATGCCACGCTCGAATCCTGTATCGGCTTCGTCGACTCGGCGGTGGATCGCATCGTGCCGCCCGCCGCGGCTGCCAACGATGATCCGCTGGAAGTGACGGTCGAGAGCTTCAGCGAGTGGATCGTCGACCAGACCCAGTTCAAGGGAGAGCTGCCACAGGTGGCGGGCATGGAACCCACCGACAACCTGATGGCCTTCGTCGAGCGCAAGCTGTTCACCCTCAACACCGGCCACATCGTCACCGCCTACCTCGGCAAGCTGCGGGGCTATCGCACAGTGCGCGAGGCTATCGAGGATCCGGTGATCCGCAGCAAGGTACGCCGCGCCATGGAGGAGAGCGGTGCCGTGCTGGTAAAACGCTACGGTTTCGACCCGCGCCTGCACGCCGCCTACATCGAGAAGATCCTGGCCCGCTTCGCCAACCCCTATCTGGTGGACGAGATTGACCGGGTCGGCCGTCAGCCGCTGCGCAAGCTGGCGGCGGGGGATCGACTGGTGAAGCCGCTGCTGGGCACCCTGGAGTACGGCCTGCCGAGCGATCAGTTGCAGGAGGGGATCGCCGCGGCGCTCCACTATCGCAATGCCGATGACCCGCAGGCGGTGGAGCTGCAAGCCCTGCTGGCGGAGCTGGGCCCGGCCAAAGCGCTGGCCCGCGTCACCGGACTGGATGAAGAGAGCGAGGTGGTTCGCGCCATCGTCGCCCGTTACGAAACCCTGTAATGACCCTGCTTGCGGCGCATTCAGCCACCACTGATAGCGCGCCAAGCGCTTGAATGGCAAGGGAATGTGCCCCATATGATAAAAACCGGGAGAGAGGCTGACTCTCTCCCTGTCAGCTGGACCCAATGCACCTATGACCACACACCAGGAAGATGAAGTACTGGAACGACTGAACGAGCAGGATGGCCCCCGCGGCTTCTTTCTCGAAGCCGTGACCATCCTGGAAGAGGCGGTCGACTCCCTGATGCGACGCGCCTTTCGTCAGGAGGAGTATGCCGTCAAATACGCCATCGAACCCCTGCTCAACCAGAGCGGCCCCCTCGGCCAGCTGGAGGTGCGCCTCAAGCTCATCTTCGCCCTCGGCCTCATCTCCCTCGAGCGCTATCAGGATATCGAAGCCTATATCAAGATCCGCGACTTTCTGGTGCGCGACCCCAAGGATTACCGCTTCAGCGACAAGCCGATCCGCGATCTGCTCGACCGCCTGCACGGGGTCAATCAGGGCGGCATGATGAAGCTGGAGCCCCCCGCCAGCGAAGAGGATTGGGCCTTCTACCAGATGCAGCTCAACCGGCTCGATCAGATGGTGCGCTCCGCACTGGTACTGGCGCTGGCCGACTGTGTCGGCGAACTCCACAAGGAGAGCCCCATCTAATCCGGCCACATGAAATGACATGACCGCCTGCTGGCGGTCTTTTTCTGCGCCTCCCTTGCCACTGCACCTTGCTCCGCCCTCTGGCAGATGTCACTCTGACTCATCCCCCCCTCGCCTGTACGGTGGCCCCAGCTGTCACCACAGCTCTCATCCGGAGGAATCACCCCCCATGAGCGACCAGAACGCCAACCCGCTGATCGCCCCGCTGCTGGCTCTGCTGCAACGGGCCGATGGCAGCTACAAGGTGCACGAACTGATGGCGGCACTGCGCCTGCAGGAGGTAATTCCGCTACTGGCTGACGATGAGCAACTACAGCTGTTTCGGCTCAACTTCCTGATCATGAACGCCCTCTACCAATTGCAGGCCGAGCTCTGGCAAGAAGGATGGTGGCTGGTGATCAGCACTCTGGATATCCGGCTCGAACCGCTGGCCGGGAATCAGGAGGCCAACCACGGCTTTACTGTTGGCGAAAATCTGCGCAGCTACTATCTCGACTGGCAGGTGTTCTGGCAGACCGACCGTGCCGAAGTTGAAGCCCTGCTCAACCGCTTTTGGCACGCCTATGACGGTGAGGGGCACAAAGCCGAGGCGCTGGCCCTGTTCGAGTTGAATGAAGGAGCGAGTCAGGAGGCGATCCGCCGCCGCTGGCGGGAGCTGGCACTGCAGCACCATCCGGATCGGGGCGGCAACGCAGAGACCTTTATCCGCATCCGCTGGGCATGGGAGGTCCTGCGGGGATGATCCCGTTGCCGCATATAAAGGGCAGGCATAGACTGGAGCTGGATATTCCCCACAGGAGAGCATCATGACAGTCAGTGAACTTCGTAAGCTCTATCAGCAACAGATCCTGCAAGAAGCCGAAATCCTCCACGATGTGGCCATTCCCGGCTGGCTCATCGAATTCAGAGGCAAGGATGGCGCACTCTACGAGCTGACCGACACCCTCGGCTGCCCGGTCAGTTTCGGCACCGTCGAGCAGGCCCGCGAACATCTGCATCAGGTGGCAGACTGCCCGGTTCAGGTGGAGCACCTCTACCGCTTCTTCGAACGCTAGCTCCACCTACCGCACAGTAAAAAGGCTCCCGAGGGAGCCTTTTGTTATTCCGGTTGCTTTCTATTCCGGTTGCAGCGGTTCCGCCACCTTGCCCTCCAGCTTCCTGACCGGCTTTTGCAGGATCAGGTTGGCCGGATAGGTGACCAGATCGCCGTTGTCATCACGCACCCGCACGTAGAAGAGCCCGATCTCGGTGATGACGCCGGTGACCGAATCATCCTTGTCGAGGATACGGATCCGATCGCCAATCTTGTAGGGAAAGGCGAAGAAGATGGTGATGCTGGCGGTGATATTGGAGAGGATCGACCACTGGGCCACCATGGCGACCCCCAGTACCGCAAAGAAGGAGGAGGCGAGCACCACCAGTCGGGAGAAGTCGAGCCCCCATACCCCGGCCAGCACCAGCAGGGTGGCGCAGCCGAGCAGGAAATGGAACACATGGGCCACGTAGAGCACCCGGTTCTCGCTCACCTGCCTGCTCTGACCGAGCGCCAGCAGGCTCTTGTGAATAAGCCGCCGGATCAGGGTATGACCCAGCAACAGCAGCAGGGTCAGGCCAATTGATTGCCACATGGGTTATGCCTCCTTACCACCAGCGCCGATGTTTGAGCCAGATAGCCAGCCCGCTTGCCAGCGCCACCAGCGAACCACAGAAGACCCAGAAGGCAGTCGGATTCTCGGCACCGGGGATACCGCCAAGGTTGATGCCAAACAGGCCGGTCAGGAAGCTGGCAGGTAAAAAGAGCAGTGCCATCACCGACATCTGGTAGGCGCGGCGGTTGGTCGCCTCCGCCATCAGATTGTTGATCTCGTCTGCCAGCACAGCGGTGCGCGCCACCCCGGCATCGAGGTCGTCGAGCCAGCGCCGCAGCCGATCGGCGATATCGAGCAGACGGCGGCGATCATCCTCATCCAGCCAGCTGATCTTCTCGTTGGCAAGGCGCGCCACCAGATCCCGCTGGGGGGAGAGGTAACGACGGATCATGATGAGCTGCTTGCGGATCAGCGCCAGCCGGCCATTTGCGGGCATGTCGCGCATCAGCACCATCTCCTCCAGGTCGAGGATCTTGTCGTGCAGCTCCTCGACAAACTCCCCCGCCCGATCGGTCAGGGCATCGCAGATCTCCACCAGCCAGTCGGCCGGGGTATCGGCGCCGCCCCCCAGCTTGAGCTGGTTGAAGACATCCTGCTCGGAGAGCAGCGGACGACGACGGCTGCTGATGATGAGATCCGGGGTGATGAAGATGCGCAGCGCCACCATCTCTTCGGGCCTGTGATCCTTGTTGTGGTTGATGCCGCGCAGGATCAGCAGCACCGTCTCCCCCATCCGCACCAGCTTGGGACGATTGCTCTGGCCGAGCAGCGACTCCCTGGCCGCCTCGCTGAGCAAGGGGGTCTGCAACAGCCAGCGCGCCGAATCGGGATTGCCGTAATCCAGATGCAGCCAGCCGGGATGCGCCGCCGGGACTTCGCTTCCCGCCATCAGCGGCGCCATGCCACCCTTGCCATCCAGGGTCAGGGCATAAATCACTTCACCGGGCACCCGATCCATCTCGTCTCCTTCTCGTTTCATGTACTGGCCCCAGCTTACACCAAAGGTTGGGCCGACTCAGCCCCGCGCCGGGAAGGGGAGGCCTGTGTTAACATGGCCGCTCTCGTTTTCCATCCGCTTTCACTACAGGAAACCATGCCATGCCCATCTGGGTTGATGCCGATGCCTGCCCCATTCCGGTCAAGGAGATCCTCTACCGCGCCGCCCACCGCGCCCAGGTCGTCACCACCCTGGTGGCCAATCAGGGATTGCGGGTGCCCCCCTCGCCTTTCATCAAAACCCAGCAGGTGGAGAAGGGGTTCGATGTGGCAGATCATGTCATCGCCCAGCAGGTTCAACCCGGCGATCTGGTGATCACTGGCGATATTCCTCTCGCCTCCTGGGTGATCGATGCCGGTGGCGAGGCGCTCAATCCCCGCGGCGAGATCTACACTCGCGAGACCATCAAGGCACGGCTCGGCATGCGCAACTTTATGGAAGAGCTGCGCTCGGCTGGCGTGCAGACCGGCGGCCCGGCCCCCTTCAATGCCGCCGATAAGCAGCGCTTCGCCAACGCCCTCGACAAGTGGCTGGTCAAAGGCAAGCTGTAAAGAGACCCTAAAGGCGCCCAACATGGGCGCTTTTTCGCCGTAACATCCTGATTTTTAAAATAAGAGCTGACCACAACCGTCAGGCTGGTAAGATGCGCCGCCATCTTGTCCACGCCGTAATCATCATGACCGCCCAAGGGCACCTGCTCTTCTCCGTTACCTGCACCCTGATCGCCCATAAACTGCAGCTCACTCCGGCGCTGGCCGATGCCAGCCTGTGGCAGACCATCCCTGCCGCGCTGGCCAGCGCCCTGTTGCCCGACCTCGACCACCCCAAATCGGTGCTGGGGCAGCGCCTGCCGTGGATCTCGAAACCTCTGTCGCGGCTGTTCGGCCATCGCGGCTTCACCCACAGTCTGCTGGCAGTCGCCGCCGCTATCTGGGGGCTGAACCAGAGCCTGCCGCCGGGCACCCTGCCCATGGGGGTCAAGGATGCGCTTATCGTCGGCTACCTCAGCCATCTGCTGGGGGACTGGCTCACCCCGGCGGGCATTCCGCTCTTCTGGCCCATCAAACGCCGTTACCGCCTGCCGGGCTGGCCGCTGCGCACTGGCGGCGCCATCGAAACCGGCTTTTGCACCCTCACCCTGCTGGTTGCCGGCTGGTGGTGCGGCTGGCAGCTGTAAGCCAGAAACAAAAAAGCCCCTGACGAGGTCAGGGGCTCAAACCGTGGCGGGTGCAGCCAGAGGCTCAGATCATAATGCCAGCGATAACAGCAGAGAGCAGGCTGACCAGAGTAGAACCGTAGACCAGCTTCAGACCGAAGCGGGAAACCATGTTGCCCTTCTCTTCGTTCAGCGCTTTCACTGCACCGGCGATGATGCCGATGGAGCTGAAGTTGGCAAAAGAGACCATGAAGATGGAGAGAATGCCGACGGTGCGCGGAGAGAGCTCGGCAGCCACCTTGCCCAGATCCATCATCGCCACGAACTCGTTGGTCACCAGCTTGGTCGCCATGATGGAGCCGGCTTGCAGCGCTTCACCACTCGGGATACCCAGGATCCAGGCGATCGGGTAGAAGAGGTAGCCCATGACGAACTGGAAGTTCACGCCAAATGCCATCTCGAACAGGTAGTTGATGAGGGCGATCAGAGCGATGAAGCCCACCAGCATGGCACCCACGATCACGGCAACGGTGAAACCGGCCATGATGTACTCGCCCAGCATCTCGAAGAAGTTCTCTTTCTTCGGCGTGTGGTGCTCGTCACCTTCGGCAATGGCCTTGATGTCGGTCACGGAGTTATCCGGCTCGTAGGGGTTGATCAACGACAGCACGACGAAGGTACTGAACATGTTGAGCACCAGCGCGGCAACCACGTAGCGCGGCTCGATCAGCTGCATGTAGGCACCGACGATGGACATGGAGACGGTAGACATGGCCGTCGCCGCCAGGGTGTACATCTGCTTCTCGTTCAGGTGCGGCAGGATGTTCTTGAGGGCGATGAAGTTCTCGGATTGACCGACGATCATCGAGCTGATGGCGTTGAAAGACTCCAGCTTGCCCATGCCGTTGATCTTGGCCAGCACGGTACCGATACCGCGGATCACCAGCGGCAGCAGGCGGATGTACTGCAGAATACCGATCAGCACGGAGATGAAGACGATGGGCATCAGCACCATCAGGAAGAAGGAGAAGGCCCCTTCGTTAACCAGGCCACCGAACACGAAGTCGGTACCCTGTTTGGCAAACTCCATCAACTTGGTGAAGCCGGCCGCGAAGCCACCCACCACCGCCAGACCCACTTCGGAGTTCAGCATGAACCAGGCCAGCGCCAGTTCGACCACCAGCAGTTGGCCGATATAACGCAGTTTGATCTGTTTCCAGTTGTGGCGGTTAGCCAGCAGAGAGAGAGCGAGGACCATCACCAGTCCGAGCACAAAGTGAACGTATTCCATACCTGTAGCACCTGAGTAAATTGTAATTTTTGACCGGCGTCATCATAGACATTTGCACATTTAAAAATCAGATAGCCATCACAATCCCGCGCAATATTATGGAGGCAGGATAATACAAACGTTTTTAAATTAATTGTGCAATGAACTGATATTAATCGCGCAACACGGACAACATAAATCCTTTTAAAACATCACGTTGAGTAATAGTGGTGCCGTTTTCATGTTCTTTGAAAATATTTCATCAGCATTTTCGCAACATTCCCTGTGGCGCAGTAACTGTTCGCGGAATATTTCCCGATAATTATATTAAAATACCGAAAATAGAAAACGTTTATCCACGATAAATAATTAGATGGGTGTTTGAAAAATAGTCCTTATTACATTGTTAGTGCTCGCCCGCGATCGGTTTGGCAACAAATGAACCTTTCATGGCCCCTCGTGGCCAGCCGTTCAAAAATCCGCCACATCCGGTGCCACATTCTGGTATGATGCGCGGCCTTAGCGCTCGCGCATCCCCGTTTTCTCCGAAATAGAGTCCTTTTGTGAACAACAGCGAATTTAGCAGCCTCAATCTCTCCCCCGCCCTGCAAGAGAACCTCACCAGCCTGGGTTACCTGCAGATGACCCCGATCCAGGCCCAGAGCCTGCCCCTGGTGCTCGATGGCAAAGACCTGATCGCCAAGGCAAAAACCGGCAGCGGCAAGACCGCCGCCTTCGGCCTCGGCCTGCTGGCCAAGCTCAACGTCAACCGCCTCGAAGTGCAGGCGCTGGTGCTCTGCCCGACCCGCGAACTGGCGGATCAGGTGGCTCAGGAGATCCGTCGTCTGGCGCGCGCCCTGCCCAACGTCAAGCTGGTGACCCTGTGCGGCGGCACCCCGACCGCACCGCAGTCCGCCACCCTGAGCTTTGGTGCCCACATCGCCGTCGGTACCCCGGGTCGCATTCTCAAGCATCTGGAGCAAGGTACGCTGGAGCTCTCCGGCCTCAAGACGCTGGTGCTGGATGAAGCGGATCGCATGCTGGACATGGGCTTTGGCGAAGATATCAACCGGGTCATCAGCTATGCCCCCCAACAGCGCCAGACCCTGCTCTTCTCCGCGACCTATCCGGAAGGGATCGCCCAGATGAGCCGCGGCGTGCAGCGCAATCCGGTCGAGGTGAGCGTCGAGTCCCTGCACGAGGGGAGTGCCATCGAACAGAAGCTCTACGAAGTGCCTGCCGGTCAGCGCCTCGACGCCCTCACCTGGCTGCTGAGCCACTACCAGCCCAGCTCCTGCGTGGTGTTCTGCAACACCAAGCGCGCCTGTAACGACGTAGCCGACCATCTGGCCGCCAAGGGCTTCTCGGCGCTGGCGCTGAACGGCGATCTGGAACAGCGGGAGCGGGATCAGGTGCTGGTGCGTTTTGCCAACTGCAGCGCCACCATTCTGGTCGCCACCGACGTGGCGGCCCGTGGTCTCGACATCAAGGAGCTGGGCGCCGTCATCAACTACGAGCTGACCTATGATCCCGAAGTGCACGTGCACCGCATCGGTCGTACCGGTCGTGCCGGCCAGCAGGGTCTGGCCCTGAGCCTCTATCAGCCGAACGAGGCCCAGCGTGTCAACTTTATCGAAGAGTACCAGCAGGCTCCGATGCCGCTGGGTGATCTCGACAGCATCGGCCGCGACATCAAGCCAATCGCCCCGCAGATGGTGACCCTCTCCATCGATGCAGGCCGCAAGACCAAGGTGCGGGCTGGTGACATTCTGGGCGCCCTGACCGGTGAAGGCGGCATTGCCGGCGCCGACGTCGGCAAGATCCAGATCTCCGAACAGTACTCCTACGTCGCGGTGAAGCGCAGCGTGGCGAGCGCCGCCCTCAAGCGGTTGCAGGAAGGCAAGATCAAGGGTCGCAGCTACCGCGCCCGCAAACTGGGCTAAGGTTCTTTGCAAGCCGTTAGCCAGACCACAGGCGCCTGACAGGCGCCTGTTTCATATCTCCGATGCCGCCATGCGGCAAGACAGGCACCATGACCCAAGCAATCCAAACCGATGTGAGCTGCCAGAACTGCGAAGCCTGCTGCTGCCGCCTCGAAGTGATGCTCTTTACCGATACCGGCGTGCCGGACCGTTATGTACTGGAACGGGATGGCGAGATACCGGTCATGCGCCGGCTGGACGACGGCTGGTGCGCCGCCCTCGACCGCAACACCATGATGTGCCGTATCTACGAGGTGCGACCGCTGATCTGCCGTGAATTCGAAATGGGTGAACCCGACTGCGTTGACGAGCGGGACAAGTGGTTTATCAAGCTGGATTAACCAGGCTCCTCGAATACACTCACCACGATGATGTGCCCCATCCATGTACGAGGTACGGCCGCTGATCTGCCGCGAATTCGAAATGGGTGAACCCAACTGCGTTGACGAGCGGGACAAGTGGTTTATCAAGCTGGAGTGAAGCCCGTCCACGCGGGGAGCAGGGTGGTCAAGCGCTCGCAGGTTCACAGGGCGCGATGTTGAGCTGCTCCCCCAGCCACTGGATGGCCGCTGCCTCTTGCTCGAAGTAACGTACCGCCCGAAAGGGCAATCCCTTGAAGATGTTATCCGCCAGATAGCGCTTGAAGCCCCCTACGAAAACCACCGCCAGAAACTGACAGCCACTCTCGGCACACCAGCCAAACTGGCGACGAAAACGGGCCAGCACCTCGGGCCCGGCCGCTTCAAACTCGGTCGCGACCTCGACAATCCCCCAGGGGCCATCCATCAATCCGGCCAGTTCGTGACGAAAGCGCGCCTCATAGGCCATGGCACCAGCCAGATTGAAGGGGCCACTCGGGCGGCAGATCAGCATCTGGCCCCTGCGCTCCATGTCAAATTGCCCATGTGGCTGCATGACTGCTCCCATTCCTTTACCACCACCATCGCCTGCAAATTGTTACCACAAGGTAATAATTTATAAGGAAAAGTCCAGCAGCAAACAGGCTTTCCCCAAAGCGTGATCATCCTATCCGGCAAACCGTCTGCACCTCATGTTACCGACATCCCGCACTGAATCGATCTCAAGATGTGCGATTGCAGTTAACGAAACGTTACTGCTATTATCCGCGCCGCCACAAACATTCCACCAACCGAAAGGTTTGGCACCTCAACAAGGATGTGCAATGAAAAACAGGGACTCGAGTCATTACCAACGGATCTGGCGCTGGCACTTCTACGCCGGTCTCTTTGTCGCCCCTTTCCTGATCCTGCTGTCACTGACCGGGATCGTCTATCTGTTCAAACCCCAGCTCGACAACCTGATGTACCCAGAGCTGATGAAAGTCGCCCCCGCCAGCCAGACCCTGAGTGCCGACCAGCTGCTGGCCAAGGCGATGATGACCATGCCCGATGCCAGCCTGCGTAAATACCTGCCGCCTGCCGCTCCCGACCAAAGCGCCCAGTTCATCGTCAATCGGGGTGAACAGGAACTGACCCTGTTCCTCGATCCCGCCAGCGGCGTCCTGCTCGGCACCATGGATAACAAGTGGAATCTGCAAGCGGTAGCCCGCTCCCTGCACGCCGACCTGCTGCTCGGCACCACGGGGGACCGGCTGATCGAACTGGCGGCAGGCTGGGGGCTGGTACTGCTGCTGAGCGGCCTCTACCTCTGGTGGCCGCGCAAGGGGCCCGGCGTGGGCGGCATCCTCTGGCCCAGAGTGAGCCAGCGCGGACGTCTCTGGTGGCGGGATCTGCACGCCGTGGTCGGCTTCTGGGGAGCTGGTTTCCTGCTGCTGTTGCTGTTGAGCGGCATGACCTGGACCGGCTTCTGGGGCGATCAGTTTGCGGCAGTCTGGAACCGCTTCCCCGCTGCCATGTGGAACGAGGTGCCCAAATCGGCACCGCTGGCTCGCAGCCTGAATCAGGCACATGAGCAGACCGTTCCCTGGGCGGTGGAGAACACCCCCATGCCCAGCTCGCAGCCGGTTGATGAGAGGCACGATCACGGCGCCATGAACCACGGCGAGCACGAGGGAGTGGTGATGGCCAGCCAGCGGATCCCGCTGCAACAGGTGGTCGAGATCGCCCATGAGCGGAGAGTCCATCCGGGTTACAGCATCACCCCGCCGGTCGGCGCCACAGGCGTCTACACCATCGCCCTGTTTGCCGACGATCCGCGCAACGACGCCACCCTGCATATCGATCAATACAGCGGCAAGGTGCTGACCGATGTGCGCTGGCAGGATTACGGCCCGGTCGCCAAGACGGTGGAGAGCGGCGTCATGCTGCACATGGGCAAGCTCTACGGCTGGCCCCATCAGCTCGCCATGCTGCTTATCTGCCTGATGGTGCTGGCCAGCGCCATGAGTGGTCTGTGGATCTGGTGGTGCCGCCGTCCGCAGGGCCGTCTCGCCGCGCCGCCGCTGCCCGCCAAACTCCCGCCGATGCGTGGTGCCATCGCCCTGCTGATCCTGCTGGGCATTGCCTTCCCGCTGGTGGGAGCCTCCATGGTCGCCATCTGGCTGCTGGATACCCTGATTTTCTCCCGCCGCCCTCTCAGGGTGGCACGCGCCAGCTAGTCGATAACATCATTAACCAGCAGAGAGGGCTCCCGCTTGGGAGCCTTCTCTGTTTCATGGCCGCCGACTATCACTCCTGCTCGACCAACAAGAGAATTTTCTTGGCCTTCTCGAAGTGATCGAGCTTGTGGGTCCGGATCCACCAGGTCGCCGCCTCCATCAACAACTCGGGATCGTCATTGCGATTGGCAAAAAAAGCATAAAAGGAGAGCCCGACCGTCTCCCCCTTCTGGGCGATTTTCTGCTGGCATACCTGAATGATTTTCTGTTTGAGTGATGCACGCATGGCAGTCTTCCTGTCTGACTGATTCAGTACCAACGCGTCGCATCGGCACACAAAAAGGGCTCCCGCCTCGGGAGCCCGTTTCACATAACAACAAGCCGGTCGCTCATCAGGAGAGCGCCAACCCGATGGAGAGCAGCAGGCTGAACAGAAACGCGCTGATGGCGGTCTTCTTGAGGGAACCGGTCAGCACCTCGCCATCGTAGCTTTCGCGAAGGGTGCGGGCCGCATCGCTGAGAGGCTTCATGGCGGGCAGGAAGATCCACGGCCAGAAACTGGCGGGCTGGATCAGGATAAAGGCGATAGTTGCCAGCAACGCTGCCCCCAACAGTACCCAGTGATAGGCGATGGCGCGGTTGCGGCCAAGGCGCACCGCCAGGGTGATCTTGCCGCTGGCGGCGTCGGTCTCGATGTCGCGCACATTGTTGATATTGAGCACGGCGGTCGCCAGAAGGCCACAAGCGGTGGCAGGCAGCAGCAGATCCCACTCCAGACTCTTGGTGAAGAGGTAGTAGGAGCCGAGCACCCCCAACAGACCGAAGAACAGGAACACCGAGATATCGCCAAACCCGCGATAGCCGTAGGGAGTCTTGCCGACGGTGTAGGTCACCGCCGCGACAATGGCCGCGCCACCCAGCACCACAAATGCCAAAATCTGCAGCCACTGGCCACCAAAGGCACAGCCCAGCAGCAGCAGGCCACTGGCCACCGCCGCCAGCGCAGTCAGCCCCATCGCCACGCACATCTGCTTTTTGGTGATAAGACCGGAGACCACCGCCCGCTGCGGGCCGATCCGCTCACCGTTGTCGGCGCCGGAGACCGCATCGCCGTAATCGTTGGCCAGATTGGAGAGGATCTGCAGCAGGATGGCGGTCAGCAGGGAGAGCGCCATGATGGTGCCATCGAAGGCACCACGACTGGCAGCCAGCCCCGAGCCCAGCAGGATGGAAGAGCAGGCGAGCGGCAGTGTTCGCAAACGCGCCGCCAGCAACCAAACAGAGAAGGTATTTGTCATTTTGTGATGGCCAAACAATCGGATATTGATCGTGTTAAGGGTTATCGAACCGGATTTGGGTATACTTGGCCCCGGAGAGTGAAGCTCCCGCGGGCGATTTACATGGACGAATGGGCAGATAATATATAGGAAATCATCGCCCTTTGGCATAAACCTACGGCATCCAGCTACCGGATCGCTCGTTACTACCCGGCTCAGACAAGAATCCATGTTGGCTCAGACCCATATCAAGCAACAACTGGACGCCCTGCGTCACAGCAACGTCAGCGGCTTCGTACGGTTGCGAGTAGCGATCGAAATCCGCTCCTTTCTGGGCTGGCTCGCGGCGCAAACCCTCTATCCCCGCATCTACTGGCAGGCCCGTGGAGAGGCTCGTCCCGAGTATGTCGCGCTGGGCGCCATCCATGAACTGACCGAGCCGCACGCCATCAAGCAGGTGTGCACTAACACAGCCAACCAGCATCATGACGACAGCCCTCGCTACTATGGTGGACTGGCGTTCGATCCGGCCCAATCAAGCTGGCAAGGGTTTGGCCCCTGCCGTTTCGTGCTGCCCCGCATCGAGCTGGTGCGCCGTGGCGAGTGCGTCAGCCTCTGCCTCAACCTCTGGCTGGATGAAAACAATCTCGAGGCCGAACTGCAGGCGGCCGACGCCGCCCTCGATGCCCTGCGCCCGGAAGCCCCGCTGCCCGCCCTGAAAAAGCAGCCCTGGCAGCGACAGGATTGCCCCGGCTCCGCCCAGTGGCAAACGCTGGTGGAGCGCGTCACCGCCCCCGATTTTCAGGCCCACACTCCCAAGGTGGTGCTGTCGCGGGAGAGCGTGCTGACCAGTCCGAACCACGATGCGGATATCAATCCCTGGGCCATGCTCGACCAGTGGGCCCGCCACGCCCAGGACTGTTTCCACTTCGGTTTTCAATTCTCCCCCGAGCAGGCCTTTATCGCCTGCTCCCCCGAGCGGCTCTACCGCCGGGAAGATCGCCACCTCTTTACTGAGGCGCTGGCAGGCACCATCCGCCGCTCCGGCGATGAAGAGGTGGATGCCCAACTGGCCGCCGAGCTGCTGACCGACAGCAAGAACCGGCTGGAGAACCGGCTGGTACATGCCGACATCCTCAGCCGACTGGCGCCACTGACCCACGATGCCACCCTGACCGAGCCACGCATTCTCAAACTGCGGCTGCTGCAACACCTCAAGTGCGATATCGAAGCCGAGCTCAAGCCCGGGGTCTGCGACTGGCAGCTGCTCGACGCCCTCCACCCGACGCCGGCGGTGGGCGGCGCCCCGCGCGAGGCAGCGCTCGCCTTTATCCGCGAGTTCGAGCCCTACGATCGGGGCTGGTACGCCGGAGCCTGCGGCATGCTGAGTCGGGAGACGTCCGAGTTCTCGGTCGCCATTCGCAGCGCCCGCATTCAGCCGGGCAGCGTCACCCTGTTTGCCGGCGCCGGCATTGTCGCCGGTTCCGAGCCTGTCGCCGAGTGGGCCGAGCTCGACAACAAGATCGCCAATGTGCTCTCCCTGCTGGGATAGTCATTCACCCTTTTCACGCTACGAGAGCCCCTATGCCCACCCGTAAAGAGCCTGCCAGCGAAGAGTTTGCCTGCCCCCCGTTTTCGAGCCAGCACGCCACCTTCAACCACGTCTGGTCCTCCCTCTTGCTGGAGGAGCTCTTTCGCCTCGGGGTGCGCGACATCGCGCTGGCCCCCGGCTCCCGCTCTGCGCCGCTGACCATGGCCGCCGCCGCCCATCAGGGCTTTCGTCGTCACCTGCACTTTGACGAGCGCGGCCTCGGCTTTATGGCGCTCGGGCTGGCCAAGGGGAGCAACCGGCCGGTGGCGGTGATCATGACCTCGGGCACCGCAGTGGCCAACCTCTGGCCTGCCGTAGCAGAGGCCCAGCTCACCGGCGTGCCGCTGATTATTCTCTCCGCCGATCGCCCTCACGAGCTTATCGACAACGGCGCCAATCAGGCGATCGACCAGCAGGGGATCTTCGGCCGCTACCCCGTCTATCAACAGAACCTGCCGAGCCCCACCCCGACCATTCCGGCGGCGTTTGTGCTGAGCTCGGTGGATCAGGCGCTGGCCAAACAGGCGCTCACTCCCGGAGTGGTGCACTTCAACTGCATGTACCCCGAGCCCCTCTACCCGGGCGAGCACTATCAGGATTTCTCCGACTATCTGGCTCCCCTCGGTGACTGGATCGGCTCGCACAAGCCCTGGAGCCCGTGGCAGCAAAACGAGCCGAGCTGCCCACCTCAGGCGGAGTGGGAAACCTTTCGCCAACAGCGCGGCATTATTGTCGCCGGCAGGATCACTGACCCCGAACAGGCACAGGTGGTCGCCGCGCTGGCAGAGCAACTTGGCTGGCCGTTGCTGGCAGACCTGCAGAGCCAGATCCGCTTCGATTGCCGTAACCTCATCCACATGGATATGGCGCTCAACGACCCTGAATTCGTCGCCGAGCTCGGCCGCGCCGAGGTGCTGCTGCAATTTGGCGCGCGGCTTGTTTCCAAGCGGCTCGGCCAGTTCATCAAGCACCATTCATGGCAGGATTACTGGCTGGTGGAGCCGCAACCGGCGCGGCTGGATCCCGACTACCGGCTGCGCAACCGGCTGCTCTGCAGTGCCAGCGCCTTTGCCACGGCCCATCCGGTCACCACACAAGCTCCTTGGCACACATTGGCCGAGCTGCAACACAACGCCAGCCAGCAGATCGCCGCTGCCTGCGAACGCTTCTCGGAACTCGGGGTCTGCCATCGCCTCAACCGCCTGATCGAAGGGCAACTGTTTGTCGGCAACAGCATGCCAGCCCGACTGATGGATATGCTCGGCGAAACGGGCAAGGGGCCAAGCCGGGTGATGACCAACCGCGGCGCCTCCGGCATCGATGGCCTGATCGCCACCGCCTACGGGTTTGCCCAATCAATCGAGCAGGACAGTGATGAGCCCACTACCCTGCTGCTTGGCGATCTCAGCGCCCTGCACGATCTCAATAGTCTCGCCCTGCTCAGCAAGGCGAGCCGACCGCTGGTGGTGATCCTGCTCAACAACGATGGCGGCAGCATCTTCCGTATGTTGCCGGTGCCCACCGAAGGGGAGCTGCTGGAGAGCTACTACCGGCTGCCCCACGGTCTCAGCTTTGAACATGCCGCCGCCATGTTTGGCCTCGCCTATCGGGCGCCGACCACCCTGCCCGAGTTCGAACGCGATTACCGCGCCGCCCTCCAACATGGCGTTACCTTGATCGAGATCCGGGTACCGAGCGAGCAGGTGGCAGATGATCTCAAGACGCTGGGGGCAGCCATCCGTGGCAAATAAAGATGCCAATGTGCCGCTGGTGCTGCTGCACGGCCTGCTGGGGGATAGCGGCGACTGGCAACCGGTGATCGACCGGCTGCCCGCCATCCGCTGCATCGCCCTCGATCTGCCGGGTCACGGCCAGCATAGCGATCTCAACGTCAGCGACTTTGAGCAGAGCCACCAGTGGCTGATCTCCGAGCTGGCTAGCCGCAACATTGAACGCTATCTGCTGGTGGGCTACTCGCTGGGTGGACGACTGGCCCTCTATCACGCCAGCCGCGAGCCCGCCGGGCTGCGGGGGCTGCTACTGGAGAACTGCAACCCGGGGTTACCGGCCTGTGAACGGGCCGCCCGCATCCAGCACGATGAACAGTGGGCGCGGCGCTTCGAGCGTGAGCCCCTGGCTGACGTGCTGGCAGACTGGTACCGGCAAGGGGTATTTGCCGATCTTGACGATGCGGCCCGGGCCCGCCAGATCGCCCGCCGTCTTGGCAACGACGGTCAGGGCATCGCCACCATGCTGCGCGCCACCTCGCTAGGCAAGCAGCCGGATCTCGCCCCCTGGCTCATGGCGAGCCAGCTGCCGGTTACTTATGTGAGTGGCAAGCGGGATCACAAATTCCATCAGCTGGCTTGCCAGCTGGCGAACCAAAATCGCAGAATCAACCACTTGGTGCTGGATGGCGGCCATAATCTGCACGCCCATCAGCCTGATAACTTTGCCCGACTCCTCGCGGAGTGGGTCAACCAACAAGAAGAGACGAGTCATGATTGAAGCAATGACGGAAGCTGAACTGTACGCACCTGTTGAATGGCAAGATTGCTCCGCCGGTTACGAGGACATCCTCTATCACAAGTCCAACGATGGCATTGCCAAGATCACTATCAACCGTCCCCAGGTACGCAACGCCTTCCGTCCCCGTACCGTCAAAGAGATGCTGCAGGCGCTGGCCGATGCCCGTTATGACGATCAGATCGGCACCATCATCCTGACCGGTTTTGGCGAGAAAGCCTTCTGCGCCGGCGGCGACCAGAAGATCCGTGGCGACTACGGTGGATATCGCGATGACGAGGGGACTCACCACCTCAACGTGCTCGACTTCCAGCGCGACATCCGCACCTGCCCGAAACCTGTGGTTGCCATGGTAGCGGGCTACGCAGTCGGTGGCGGCCACGTGCTGCACATGATGTGTGACCTGACCATCGCCGCCGACAACGCCCAGTTTGGCCAGACCGGCCCGAAAGTGGGCTCCTTCGACGGCGGTTGGGGTGCTTCCTACATGGCTCGCATCGTCGGCCAGAAGAAGGCCCGCGAAATCTGGTTCCTCTGCCGCATGTACGATGCCCGGCAAGCCCTCGACATGGGTCTGGTCAACACTGTCGTGCCGCTAGCGGAACTGGAGCGCGAAACCGTGCGCTGGTGCCGTGAAATGCTGCAAAACAGCCCGATGGCGCTGCGTTGCCTGAAAGCCGCCCTCAACGCCGACTGTGATGGTCAGGCGGGCTTGCAGGAGCTGGCGGGCAATGCCACCATGCTGTTCTACATGACCGAAGAGGGTCAGGAAGGGCGCAACGCCTTCAACGAAAAGCGTCGCCCCGACTTCTCCAAATACAAGCGGAACCCCTGATGACACTAGCCCTCTATCGCTATCAACTGCCTTTTACCCAGCCACTGACCTTTCACGGCAAGGTGGAGGTGGCGCGAGAGGGGCTGTTGGTGCGCATCAACGACGGCTGGGGGGAAATTGCCCCCCTGCCCGGCTTCTCGAAAGAGAGCCTGCAACAGGCAGAGGCGGAAGCCCTTGCCACGCTGGCGGCTCTGGCCGCTGGCGACACCCCGAACCCCGTGCTGCCGTCGGTGCAATTTGGCCTCGACTGCGCGCGCCGGACATGGCCCGAGCAGAGCAACCCGCTGCCGGAGCCCTATCCCCTCATTCAAGGCTCCCCCCAGGAGCTGCTGCGCAACTGGAAAGAGTGGCTGCACCGCACGCCCGGCAAGGCCAAGCTGAAGGTGGCGCGCTACCCGATGCGTGACGAGCTGGCGCTGATCCGCCTGTTGTGCGACCGCCTTCCCTCCCTCAAGCTGGTGCTGGATGCCAACCAGGGCTGGACCCGCGAGGAGGCGTGGACCTTCTGCGGCCACCTCGACCCAAATCGCATCGAGTATCTGGAAGACCCCTGCGCCGACTTTGCCGACATAGCCTTTGTCGCCAACCGCACCGGCATGCCGGTGGCGCTGGACGAACTGCTGGCACAAGGCAAGCCGTGGGAGCCGATCCCGCAACTGCGTGCGCTGGTGCTCAAACCTACCCTGCTCGGTTCACTCGCCCACTGCGAATCGCTGATCGCCCGCGCCCGCGAACTGCGGCTCAAGGTGATCATCTCCTCCTGCTTCGAATCGGATCTGGGCCTGAACCAGCTCTTTCACCTGGCAGGCGAGTGGGCGCCGGAACAGGCGCCGGGTCTGGATACCCGCCGCTGGATGGCGGGCAACCTGCTGGGGGAAGATGGCAAACCGGATCTGAGCCGACTGGAGCAACTGTATTACCGTGATTGACCCCTCACGTTCACCCGAACAGACACCTTGCCCGGTACGCCACCGGGCAATCACCACCCCGAACCGCATTGCCATCTACGCCGCCTCGCCCCTCAGTTATCGCCAGCTCGATGCCCGCCTCAACAGCCTGTGCCAACAGATGGGACAAGCCGACGTGCGCCGTGGCGCTCATCTGGCGGCGGTGGTGCGCGGTGCGCTGGAAGATGTGCTGCTGGCGTGGGCCTGCGTGCGCAGCGGCGTGGTGTTCTGCCCGCTCAATCCCGCCTTTCCTCTCGAAAAGCAGCGCGAGCTGGCGGTGCAACTCGATGCCGATGCCTTCTGGTCGGCAGGGGAGATCCCGGCAGGCAACTGGCAGCCCTTGCGGCTCGACTTCATGCGCGAACTGCCAGCAAGCGAGGAAACATGGCCGCTGGCATCGACCCAGCTCAACAACATGATCCTCACCTCGGGCTCCAGCGGCACGCCGAAAGCGGTGGTGCACCGGCTCTGCAACCACCTGGCCTCGGCACTCGGCTCTGCCACCCTCATTCCCCTCGATGAGGCCTGCGGCTGGCTGCTCTCCCTGCCGCTGTTCCATGTCGGCGGCTACGCCATCCTGTTTCGGGTCTTTCTGGCGGGCGCAACTCTGGTGCTGGATCAGCGTGAACGGCCTCTTAAGGAGCGGCTGGAGTGCCAACCCATCACTCACTTATCCTTGGTGCCGACCCAGCTCTGGCGCCTGCTGGCAGAGGGATTTGACCCGCCCCGCACCCGCCTGCGCGAACTGCTGCTCGGTGGCGCCGCCATTCCGCAACCGCTGGTGAGTCGCCTCTGCGCCATGGGGCTCGAACCCAAGGTGAGTTATGGTCTCTCCGAGATGGGCAGTCAGGTCTGCACCGCTATCCCCGGCGATGCAGGCGTAGTTGGCAAACCGCTACCGGGGCGGGAGGTGTGCATCCGGGGGCAGGAGATTTGCGTGCGCGGCGCCACCCTGTTTGCCGGTTACTACCGAGATGGCGAGCTGGAACTGCCCCTCGATGACGAAGGCTGGTTTCATACCCGCGACAAGGGGAGGTTCACTGCGGCAGGGGAGCTGCTGGTAGAGGGACGGCTCGATAACCTCTTCATCTCGGGTGGCGAAAACATCCAGCCCGAAACCATAGAGCAACGACTGGTAGATCATCCCGCTGTCGCCCAGGCGCTGGTGGTGCCGGTAACGAGCGACGAGTGGGGGCAACGCCCCGCCGCCTTTATCGACTGGCACGACGAGCCGGTACCCGACTCCGAACTGGCAGCCTGGATCCGCAGCACCCTGCCCGGCTTTATGGTCCCCGACCACTGGCTTCCCTGGCCCGATCTTGGCGGCAATCTCAAGCCACAGCGGAAACAATTTCATAATATTATTAAATCGCAACAATAAATCATGCGACAAGACCTGACACTTAGGAGTCATCCAAATACATACATGACTCAAAATAAAATGCTGGCGGTGTCAAAATCTCCCTCACTAGCCTGAATAAGTGAGAACGATTACATAAATGGCCATTTTTTTGCACATTTTTTGAACCAAATTAATTGGCTGTAGTACCATATACCCCACCATGCATTTAAGCGGAAAGGTAACCATTTGATAACAAAGGAAATTGACGATTTATCATTATTTGAACAAAGACTGCATGGTGGTAAAATGCTCTCCTTGGTAGTAAGGCGAGTCACACATGAGTAACAGAATTTATAAAATTGCAGAGGATATATTTTTCTCCGCTGCAATATTCCGGCTCTCGAAAGGGGACAAGGACATCAAGCTCAGCAACAAGGAAGCGGAGCTACTCGAAATGCTGTGTGATGAAGCAGGCACTGTCATTCCCAGAAGTAAACTGCAGGATGCTTTGTGGCCAAATCAGGACAATACCGATACCAATTTGAATCGGCAGATACTCTCGTTAAGAAGAAAGCTGGAATCATTCGGCTTGATGGACGCAATCGATACTATTCCGAGGGTAGGCTATATCTTTTGTGCCCCTATTGAGGCCGCAGGTGAAACGGAAGAACCTGCGCCAAATGAAGAAATTCAAGCGACTATGCCTTCCCAGGCACCTCAAGCCAGACGACAATATTCTCGTCGAAAATATGACCGGTATTTCAACCCACAGCGTATTTTTCTGTTTGCGTTGCTGCTGGTTTCGCTGACTTCACTGGCCGTCGTCATTTATAACTATGTGACAGCAAATACGCTGCGCACTATCAATCTCAGCCAAACCTCTCTCTATATGACCAGCGATACCGAAAAAACGCTGAATGTCAAAATAGATTCGCTGACACCCTTGATACAACGTATTTCACGCAAGACTGATGAGCAAGTTTCAATTCTGGTCGGAAAAGAAGCCATCAGCTATTTTTCCATCGACAATGACAGTAAAAAACTTTCTGCGAATATCTTTCTGCTGCGTAGCGGTCATCCGGTTGCTGAAGAAGTGCAATGTGTCATCACAACCATGAACCAGCAGGGAGACAATGTTTCCCACAACTATTACAACAATCCTGATACCACTGTCAGATATCACAGAAATTGTCTGGCACCGGACAACTGGGTAGAGATGACCAGAAAAAGTAAATATATTGTGACCATGAACAGAGAGATAGTGGTGGCCACCGTGATAGCCACTGACAATCAGGGAAAGACGCTGTTTAATCTGGATTCCGTCGGGGATCTGGAGCGGGATAATGGTGATATTTCGGTCGAAATCAAAAACACCATTGTCAATTTCATTGACCAACAGGCGCTGACCAATAATGGAATGGTCGCCACTCTGGTGGCAGCGCTAACGCCCCCCAGACAAAAGTCCCAGTTTATTCAATTGCCGGGCGGCATTTACCTCTCCAGTTATCTGGGTGGCGTCATCACCTGGCCCAGCCATAGCAATTCAAAGGTCATCCAGCGTAATGACCTCTGACTTTATTCATAGGCAACGATGAAATTGGCGACGGCAGAATAGTCGCCAGGTTTGATGTTCTTGGCGGCCAGTGCAGCCGGATGTCCTTCTACCCGAGCAAAAAATTGCAGCTCATTATCTGTCGCACCACCCAGCAGATAGCCGCGGGAAGCAGTACCCAGATCCAGAGGTGATTGAGTCACGTCATACAGACGAATACCCGCCCCCCTGGCAATCCCGGCAGTGAATGCCAACCCGCCGCCAAGTTGGGTATCTTGCGAGCCGGTAAAGGTTACCTTGGCCATACGGAAAATACCCGACTTGCAATTGGTCAGGCGAATGGAGA
The DNA here is from genome assembly GCF_001728955.1 of Aeromonas sp. DNP9. Lineage (NCBI taxonomy): Bacteria > Pseudomonadati > Pseudomonadota > Gammaproteobacteria > Aeromonadales > Aeromonadaceae > Aeromonas > Aeromonas sp. DNP9. The sequence goes on from NZ_LYSQ01000007.1 coordinate 135,894, forward strand.
AAGGTACCAGCTGTCCGGCTCCGTTGGCATAGAGTTCCTTGACGTCAACTACTCCCATCTCGACTTCCTGATCAAGGGATTCAGGGGCAACCACACAGGGCTGATCGATGATCCGGCCATGGAGATGGACCGTATTGCCCAGCAATTCCAGATCATTGCTGGCACGGGGCTCTGCCATTACTGCCAACAGTGGGCATAGCGCCAAGCCTATCCACAATGTCCGTAGCATAAAACAACTCCTCATTGGAACTCGGCAACGATAGTAGCGGTGGCATAAAAGTCACCAGCCGGGATATCTGCTCCTGCTGGTGTTACCGGCGCAGCGATAAAACCCCAGTCACCGATATTACCCTGCATGGAAACCGGATAGAAGGTATTCAATTTCAGCTGAGAACCATCAAGTTGCTTGAATTTTATCCCCAGATCGGAAATGACATTTCCACCTTGATAGCTATCCCGGGTTGTTCGCAGATAATCTTGACTGAAGGAGGTTGGTTTACCAGAAATACCAAGATTGATCTTCAAGGCATCCCCTTCGAAAACACCGCCACGGCATTGAAATGTCAGCGGAACCGTCTTTTCAAAGTTATTTCCATCCAATCCTATGCCCGGCAGATCACCAAATTCGACTTCAATAGTCTGGCCACCATTAATCACGCACTCTTCAGGAACATATAATATTGCAGATGTAATCGTAATTCGAGACATTGGCAAATTATTGAAATCTGTAGTGGTAGACCCCAAACGGCCATACATTTCTACCACTTGACGATCTGAAATTTGCACACCATTAATTATTTGTTTTCTCACGCGAAAAGTGACCTTCCCGCGGCTACCACTTTCAAAATTATTAATCCTGGTCTCTTTTCCCTTAGTACAGGCGTAATTTGGGTAATCATTACTTTCATTCGGGAACGGAGCCGTAACAAACTTATTCTTCCGACCTGCTATCCAAATTTCGACCTTCATATCCAGAAAGTCATTTAATTTTACAAAACCACCACCAGCCTGAGGCAGGCCGTCCGTCATGGTCGACTTATAGTAAACTGGAGATTGTGGAATGCTTCTATCAGGGCAGGTAACGATACCTGAATATTGCCCTCCCAAATTCCACTCAAATGCCTTGGTAGTAAAACCAGGTCTGTTTTGAATGTCAGCCTTGTCCAACGATATATAGTAATCATGGGTTGGGTTAGGCGTTACATAGCCATTTGCCAATGCCGTTCCTGCAAACAGCATAAGACTTGAACAGAAGATGGAACGTAGCATAGGCCTTACTCGCTCTTCACGGCTTTACAGGCATTGCCTGCACACTGGTATTTGATGTCCATATATCCGCCGTAGTCATTGACGTAGCTGATCACAAATTCATTTCCCAGTGTTTCCGGAATGGTGACCGTCTGCTCTGACTTGGGGGCAACCATAAAGGCGGAGAACCCCTTGATGGTGGTCCGCTCCTTGCCCTGCGGATGGCCGAGGCCCACGTAGGTGATGTAGTAAGGAGTCGGGTTATTGACCTTGAGAGCCTTGCCCTGCTTGGTGATCAGCACCTGATCCTGCCAGATGGCGCCGCGCTCGGGCAGGATGGCCTCGGGGCGGTAGAACAGCTTGATCTTGGATTGCACGGCAATCTGCATCACGTTGCTCTTCTCGCTCTTGGGCGGGATCTCGCGCAGATTGAAGTAGTAGATGGACTCCCGATCCTTGGGCAGACTGTCGATGGCCGGCACGCTGGCGATACGCACGATGGACTTCTGGTTGGCATCCACCCTTTGTACCGGCGGCAGCACCACGAAGGGAGAAGAGATCTTCTGACCCTGCGCATCTTCAATCCAGGCCTGAGCCAGGTAGGGCAGCTTCTGGTTCTCATTCTTGATGTTGAGGCTGATGGACTTGGCGCCACCCGGATAAACGGCGCGGGTACGGTCCAGCACAATGGCGGCACTGACGTTGAGCGAGGTCATGCCCAGCACGGCCAGACAGGTATAAGAGAGCAGTTTTTTCATCGGTATCCCATTACTTGCAAGTGAGAGTCTTCATCGACAGATCGGTTACTTGTTGCGGCGCCACCATCTTGCACTGGCGGGCCCCGCCCCAGGAGAGTTCAAATGCTTCATTCGGTTTCACCCCGGTCAGATAGACCAGGCCATCTTCATCCACTACCGAGAGCACCCGGCCGGAATCCTTGATGACGGTGGCACCAAACGGCGGCACTGAGCCGTCAGGCAATCTGACATTGGCCAGTAGCTTGAATCCTTCGGCGATTTCGAAGGCATTATATCCAATTGCCCCCTCAGTCAGGGTCCCCTGCTTGATGGCGTTCATCGCATCGATGTCATCGCTCAGCTGATCCACATCGATCCGGGTATCGCTCTTGCGATAGTCGGTCATATCGCTGATCACCGCGACGCCAAAGCGATTGGTCACGGCGCGGCCGTTGTTGAAGGAGACACCGGAGGTCTTGTCGGTATCCACCATCATGCGGGTACCGCCACGGCGGGTCGCCTGGTGCAGGGCTGCACCGTGCTCGGTTGCCGTCAGACCGCCGCGCAGGCTGGCACCGACCGAGGTGTACTCGCTCTGCACACTGTAGGCGTTGAGGCTGACCGCCCCGACGTCGCTGTTGTGGTTGTAGTAGCCCCGCGCCACGGCGTGGCCATTGCTCTGCACACCCGCCCCCAGCTGATAGGTATCATCCGGCCGGCTGTAATCCTGATAGGTGGCCAGGTGGGTCACATTGCCGTTGGAGGACTGCACGCTATATCCCGCACTCTTTCTATCCCCAATCGGCATGCTCAGGGTCAGCATGACGCTCTTGTCATCCTCGTAGTTCTCGGTCTTGGTCTTGTAAGCCGACACATAGACAGATACATCCTTGAAGCTGCCAATATTCACGCTCTTGTTAATAGTGAGGCCGTAGCGATCCTCTGCATCGTGTTCCCAGTAAGTTCTGTGGGTGTAGTCCAGATAGATAGTCAGCGCCTTGGCCGCATCCTCCGCCCAGAAAGTCTTGTTGGCGGTGATGGTATAAAGCTCCTTGTCACCCCAAGTGTTGTAGTCATCGCTCGAGGTCGTGGTGTTGTTCTCCAGCCGCTCCTTGTTGCTCAGGAATTGCGACATGGTCATGAAGTCATGCTGGGAGAAACGATAACCGGCGAAGGTGATAGAGCTGTTGTATTCATCGAACTGCTTGGCGTAGTTCACCCGCACCGACTGGCCAATCTTGGTCGACAGGCCCGGCAGCTTCGCGATTGACTGAGTCAGGTCAGCGGAGATGGCGCCCAAGGCATAGAGATCACGACCAATACCCAGCCCCATGGAGTTGTATTCACCCGCAACCAGGCTGCCACCATAGAGCGACCAGGAGTTCGCTACCCCCCAGGAGAAATCACCGGTGACAAAGGCTGGGCCGTGCACGTCGTGCACCGAATCCGTCTGTTCGGAAGGTGCACCAACCGCCAGGTTGTATCTGACATAGCCCGGGCGGGTCAGATAGGGCACGGTCGCGGTGTCTACCTGGAACGAATTGACACTGCCATCTTGCTCCTCTACCCGGACATCGAGACGGCCGCGCACCGAGCTGTCCAGCCCCTGAATACGAAACGGACCGGCTGGCACGTTGGTCTCATAGAGAATGTGGCCGGACTGGGAAACAGTCACCTTGGCGTTAGTCTTGGCGATGCCGCTCACTTCCGGTGCATAGCCCTGCAGGCTCGGCGGCAACATGCGCTCATCATTAGCCAGATTGACACCGGTATAACGGAAGCCGTCGATCAGCTGAGAGTTGAGTTGCTGCTCGCCCACCGTCAGCTTGGCGGCCATGTTCGGCAGCGGACGATAGGCATAGATACGGTTCAGCTCAGTCGACGTCCGCTCATTATCACCCCAGTAAGAACTGGCCTGATAGTCACCCCGCAGACGCCAGGCGCCGTAGTTGAACCCCAGCGTACCGTAGCTGCTGATGTTGCGGTTGGAGTAGCCATCCCCTTCATTAACTTGGGCATTGATGTTGTAATCCAGCATCATCCCCGGAACACCTTCATCCCATTGCTCGGGCGGAATCCAGTTTGGATCGCTGTATTTCATCCACGCTTGAGGCACGGCGATCCTGAGCAGACCGTTACCGATATCGTTCGAGATCACCACGCCGTCCAGCGCCAGCAGGTTGGCACACTGACCATCGTGCCAAGTATCGATCTTGGCGATGGCCTCATCGGTCAGCGCCAGCTTGGGGATCACCTCTTGGGGCAGACAGGCCACACCACCCTTTCCTTTGCCGGTGTCAGTCTCGTAGAAAGGGATCTTCTGCAGGGGAAGCTTGTTCTTGTTGACCTCAATCTCGAGGTAGTAGTCGCCAGGCAGGATGTAGCCTTCGTCGGCAAACTGGGAGAGGTCGATCTTGGTTCGCTCATCCAGATCGAGCGCATCAATATTAAACTCCGTTTCTGCCCATGCGTGATTTGCCACCGCCATCAGGCCGGGCACGCATAGCATAAAAGCCATTTTTGAATAATGTTTTTTTCTCACAGAGTCTGATGTTGAAACGCTCATATTTTCACTCTAGGAATTGCATAAAGGTCTCACGTAATGAGGTATCTACACTAAGCAATTGGTTTGCTTACATATAATTGAGTTCTAACAGCGTCGTACTGTCCGGAAAAAACAGCTGACTGCTGATGAGCCCCAAATTGAATTCCAGATCACTGTTGACGATATCCGAGACAATAAAGCGCTCGCCGGACACCTTGTGATATTGGCCGTTATTGAGAATGCCCAGCTCATCGCTCATGGCACCACGCACGGACATGGAAATAAAAGGCAGTGATGCCACCGTTGCCCCATCAACCTGACAACCGCTGATTTTCAACGTGCCCGGTTGCTGAGCCTGCAATGGAATACTGCGCAGCACCTCCAGCGTACAGCCTGATTCGGCTAGTCCATCCGTGAGTTCGTTGGCGTGGACTGATCCCGCCATCATCACCAGCTGCAGCACCATGGCCGCCATCATTGAAGTTTTCATGATTAGGGTTCGATGTGAGGAAACAGAATGTGTGAAGTTGTGGTGGCTCGCGCCACCACAACCCTTGTCACACGTTAAGGCACTCTATTACTCGTAGGAGAGAGTAAAGTTGGTCACTGCAGTGAAGGCACCAGCAGTCAGCGGGTTGGTGTCTTGGCTTGCATAACCTTTCAGCACGGCGCTGAACGGCAGTTCGTTATCACCATTAACCAAGGTAAAGGCTGAAGTCGGAGTACCCAGCACGATCGGGGCACCACCCGGAGCGGTCATCTTGATACCGGCACCAGCGGCTTGACCACCACCGATCACCAGCAGGCTGGAATCTACCGGGTCTTTGGCACCGCTGAAAGTCACCTTGACAGCATCTTCGGCGTCGGAGATTTCACAGTTCAGCAGCTTGATGCTGAACGGCTTGGAGTTGGACTCACCACCGTTGGCCAGCTCTTTGGTGCTGATCTGGCCCATTTCAACAACCTGGTCAACAGACTCAGGAGCAACAGAGCAAGGGGCGTTGATGATTTCACCGTTAAAAGTGACTTTACCGGAACCGGCACCACCAGCAGCAGCAAAAGCGGAGCCACACAGCAGCATGGAACCAACACCCATAGCAACCAGAATCTTATTAGCTTTCATTTGTTTATACCTACATTAACGTGTGTTGTACTGCATCACTCCAATCATGCTGGAGTCACGATATTCAGTGATGCCGCAATATACTGCACAGCAACTGCTGGTGCTCGCCTCTCATTAAGCCGATGAGAGGTCATGCCAATAATCAGCTGTGCCTTTTAAGGTTTATTTTAAGTAAGCAAAAGCAGCACACCGCATCAGGGGTAGTTCCCGCTACACCTAAACTGCACAACTACATACATCCTTGTCGTCTGTGCAGAAAGCCGCATTCCACTTTTGCTTGGCGAACAAATTAACGACTCGTCCGATGCACATCAAATACATTTTGATTTATATAAATTTTTTTATAAACCCTTAAAAAACAATCACTTATAAAACACTCACAACACTTACAGACATCACAAAACAAATAAACACCATATAAAATACATCTATTTCAATATGGTCAGACTGTGAATTTAAAATTATCCTCAGCAACATAACAAAAACACAACAAAGATAATCTATTTAGTTTCAACAATAGTTATCAACTACCTCGTCCCCCCCCCTAAAGGGGTGATCAGGTAATCAGGTAATCAGGTAATCAGGTAATCAGGTAATCAGGTAATCAGGTAATCAGGTAATCAGGTAATCAGGTAATCAGGTAATCAGGTAATCAAATTATTGGCAGCCAACACATAAATATACATCTACTACATTACATATTAAACATGGATATGTTGCGCTAATATATAGCGCTTGTCCGCAATATTCACAGGCAATATTTGAGATAAAAAATAAATATACGTTATTAATTATGCAGACTTACTGTGATCCATCTCTCATGATTTTTAAGCCGATTGATTTCTCAAAGTGGAGTGTTATCATCTAAACATAGAGTAAAGGGCAAACCGGTCGAAAGGTCGGGACGCAAAGCCACCGGTCTAAGGGTTTTGATACCTAAGACAGCGGAGCTGCCATCTGAGAAGAGTTATGTCATTGCCAATTTATGGTATTACTCTTTGATTGCGTTGCCCTTTTCGTACAACACCTGTGACGAAAAGGACATAGATATGAAAGCTCAACACACCGCCTCCAATTTAGTCCGCAAAACAGTTTTCTCTGCATTCACCGCACTGCTACTTGGTACCGCCTTGTTGCCATCCACCGCATCTGCTGCTGATGGCTCAGTGACATTTACTGGTGCTATCTACGAATCTCCATGTGATTTTTCTGATAGCAACGTGACCTGCTATTCAGGCATCAACAAGCAGACCATGCCTTTGGCTCACTTGCAGCAAGTCGGTCAAATCAGCTCAATTAGCAGCACGATCAACTACAGAGTGATCAATGCCAGCAACATGGCGATCGTGACCGTCAGCTATCTCTGATGATTCATCTGTAGTGACGCTGAAGTTGGCGCGAAACAGATGATCTGGTGGTGTTGAAAGAAGCTCTTATCAGGTCGCCTGTGCTACCGATACAGGCGGCCAATATCTTTTCATCCTGCCTCCTCACAAACAAATAGCTGGCTTTGCTGATTGAGTCACAAGTCATCATGCGCCCAGATAATGTGACTTAAGCCATAGGGACATCTCGCTTTTCCTAGTCATTTGCTGCATGTCTCGTGTTGGTGAAATGAGATCTGACACACACTTTACACAACGAACAACTTCCTCAATCAAGTCGCATGTGAGCCCTCACTACGGCAGCAGGAGTTCAGAAATCGCAAGCATATAAATCAACGGCATATCATTGATTTATATGTCATTTAAAAAACCGTTGATATTCTTTTGAGTCCCTGTAAATTGCCTTGCGATTACTCGCAAGACAATACACAAACAAGAACAAAGGGATAAAAATGAACCGTTCAGGTACCGGGTGGCTGCTGCTGGCAAGCCCCCTGCTTTTGGCGACATCCTCGGCGCAAGCCAACTACTCCTCCAATGACTGGCGACAGTATCAGCTGACTGGCGCATCGAGCCGGCAACTGGCCGCTCGCATCACCGAGATCACCTACGAGCTCAAGGCGCGTAGCAGCAATGCTCCTTACCAGCAGCTTAGGGTCTACCGTCGCTTCGACTGGCAGAGCAGCGATCTCACTGCACTGGCCGAGCAGCAGTGTGGCGAGCCGCAGCTCAAGGTAGATGCGGGCTGGCAGATCCGCTTCGTGCGCTGTGAAGATCGGATTCCGGCGGGCAAGCTCATTCCCGCCAGCAGTTATGACTTTGGTTATGGCCTCAAGCAGGGTCGCTGGGAGCAGCTGGCGGGCACGCCGACCGCCCAGCGGCAGGATCGCCTGCCGCTGCCGCAAGCCATCATCCTGGGCCAGAGTGAAAGGGAGCTGGATCGCTGCGAACTCAACGCACAAGGCCGCTGCGCCGAGTCGGAGTGGCACTATCAGCCGCAGGATTGGCAGCAGTTGCAGGTACTTGAAGAGACCCCGAGTGAGCGGGATGGCCGGTTGGAGCAAATCTTCTTCCGCCTGCAACCGGTGGCAGGCAGTCAGGCTGCCGCTCAGGTCAGCGAGATCCACGTCTGGCGCCGCTATCAGTGGCAGCTGGCTCAGCTCACGCCTCAGCAGGAGTGTGATGAGCCGCAGGAGCGCAAGGAGGGGAGCAACACCATCCGCTATCGCATCTGCCGTCAGGTGATCCCCGCAGGCAGCGAGGTTCAGGTAACGCTGCAAGATAGCGGCTACCAATACCCGGTCGCTGGCGGCGAGTGGCAACCCCTGCCAGAGAGCAAAGAGTGGCAGGAGAGCCGGGTGCTCAATCGCCCCATCGTGCTGGCCAGCAAGGAGGAGCAGCTGGAGTGCCGCCGCGCCAACGGTCGTCTCTGCTCCGAGCCCGAGCAGCCCGATGTGGATCTGCTCGACAGCGATGCCGCCAAACTGGTAGCCGATGTGAGCGGCCAGAACAGTCCTGCCTGGCAGGCGGATTACGGCCACGATGATGCCAAGCTGATGGCGGTGGTGCGCGGCATGCGTGCCCTGCTGGCGGCCAATCAACCGACCCATCCGGCAATGGACAAGCTGCTCTACTATGTGCGCGCCCACAACTACCACGGCGGCGTTGGCAAAGAGAGTGATCAGGCCGCCCGGGCACTGGCCGGGGTGATGATTGATCTGCTCAACCACCCATTGCTGCTGGGTGCCGAACCGCAGGATCAGGCTGGCACAGTGCTGGAAGCCTGGAGCGTGGCGGCGCAGGGACAGCTTGGGCAAGCCGCCTTCCGCCAGAGTGCCGCTCCCATGCTGGCCCAGCTCAACCAGGCGCTCGGCTATGCGGTGCAACATGCGGCGCAGATCAATGGCCACAAACCCTGGGCCGACGGCCTGTTCGAGCTGCTCAATCTGGTCGATCAGAGCGCCTCTTACGGTCAGCAGGCAGACTTCAGCGCAGCTGTGCTGCAACAGGAGGCGGCATTGCGCCAGAGCCTGCTGCAACTGGGCCTGAGCGAGCTGGCCCTCTGGAAACAGCGCGATGGCTCACGGGATCTGTTTATCTTCAACAACATCCTCGATGCCCACAGCCGCCTCTACCAGATGATGCGCTACCTCCATCACACCAGCCCGGATAAGGCGATCGCCTATCGCCAACAGCTGGATCGCGATGTCATCGCCATCATGCGCCAGCAGGGGCTGATCCCGGGTGGCCAACATCCGGCCGCCATGCTGGAAGAGGTCTCCCTGACCCTCTCCAGCTACTACCTCACCTACACGGATCGCACCAGCGAAGCCTGTGTCAGCGGCGAGTTCGCCGGGCTTTGTACCCCGATCCGCATGGAAGATATTCTGCCGTTCGAGCACACCTGCTCACCCACCCTGCGTCTGCGCGCCCAGGATCTGACTCAGGCTCAGGCCGAAGGGATCTGCCGCGAGCTGGGTGATGAAGAGCTGCGCTTCCACCAGCAGATGGAGACTGGCTGGCAACCGGTGGCCGATGATCACAACGAAGCGCTGGAGCTGGTGCTCTTCAACTCCTCCGCCGACTGGGGCCGCTACGGCAGCGCGCTGTTTGGCGTCTCTACCGACAATGGCGGCATCTATATCGAGGGGGATCCGGCTCGCCCCGGCAATCAGGCCCGCTTCTTCGCCTATGAGGCAGAGTGGAAACGCCCCGCCTTCCAGGTGTGGAACCTGCGCCACGAGTACGTTCACTATCTCGACGGCCGCTTTAACCAGTACGGCAGCTTCGGCCACTATCCGCTCAACCGCACCACCTGGTGGGCCGAGGGGATTGCAGAGTACATCGCCCACGGCCAGTGCTTTGCCCGGGGTCTGGATAACGTGGCAAACCGCCCCGCCAACCAGCGCCCGACACTGGCGGCTATCCTCCACCTTGACTACGAGCAGGGTGGCGAGATGGTCTACTCCTGGTCCTATACCGTGCACCGCTTCCTCAACGATACCGGTCGCGGCGCCAGCTGGCTGGCGCTGGCACAAGCGCTACGCAATCCGGATCGGCAGCAGGCGATGAGCGACTTCGAAGGGGAGCTGGACCGGCTGATCGCCAACGACAGCGACGCCTATCAGGCGTGGCTCGCCCGGGATCTGCTGCCCTGGTGGCAAGCAAACAAGGAGTCAGACGCCTGCAAGGGTAACGACTCCGCCCACTGATAAACCTTCACCGACCAGAGGGGCTGCCATTGCAGCCCCTCGCTTTATCCTCCCGCCCCCCCGGCCTCTGCTGCGACAACCTCTGCCCGAATGAGGTATCCACCCGTTATCAAGCCTGACGCCAGCGGCCGAGTTGTAATAGAATGCCGATAGCCACTCCCAACTTCAGACCCTGACCGCACCGCGCATGAAGAAGTTTGCCAAGATCCTCCTCGCCTGCCTCGTTTTGCTGCTGGCCCTGATTGCCATGCTGCTGGGCTACAGCGAGTGGATCGTCTCGGATGCCCGTCACTACACCTACGATCAGGTGGACAAGGTGCCCTACAACCGGGTTGCGGTGGTGCTGGGGACCTCCAAATATCTCTCCGGTGGCGGCCCCAACCACTACTTCAAATACCGCATCAAGGCAGCAGCCGAGCTCTACAACAATGCCAAGGTGGACTTCATCATCGTCTCCGGTGACAACGCCACCGTGCAGTACAACGAGCCACGCCAGATGCGCCGCGCCCTGGTCAAGGCGGGCATCCCCGCCTCCGCCATCTATATGGATTTCGCCGGATTCCGCACCCTCGACTCAGTGGTTCGCGCCAAAGAGGTGTTCGGTCAGGAGCGCTTTACCGTAGTATCCCAAGGCTTTCATAACGAGCGGGCCATTTTCATCGCACGCCATTTCGGTATCGACGCGGTTGGCTTTAATGCCGAGGATCCCAGCGCCTATCAGGGGATCCGCACCCGGGTGCGGGAAGTCTTTGCCCGCCTGATGGGGCTGCTCGACCTCTATGTACTGGACAAGGGGCCCAAGTTCCTCGGGGCACCGGTCCCCATCGGTCTGCCTGTGCCTTGCCAGTCACTGAGCACCATCGGCAGCCTGCAACCCTGCCTCAAACAGCCCAAACCGGCGGTGGATGAGGCAAAGCCAGCGGCAGTCTCTGCCGCGGTTGCCACCGAGTCGGCTACTCCATCTGCCTCGGCCGCAACTGAACAACTCACTCCTGCTTTATCCGCAGCGGCAGAAACCACCGCCAAGACGCCCAGCGCGGCCTTGCCCATATTGCCTATGGCCTCTTCAGCCGCCAACACCAGCACGACAGCACAATAAACAAGACCCGCCAACTGGCGGGTCTTGTTATGGCTGCGCGGGTTGTGGCGGTGAGCCTGCACACCCATACCCAGCGACCAAGTCAGCCTCTCGCCGCCTGATAGCGACGGGCCACTTCGACCCAATCCACCACCTGATAGAAGGCAGCGATATAGTCAGGACGCTTGTTCTGGTACTTGAGATAGTAGGCGTGCTCCCACACATCCAGCCCCAGGATCGGGGTATGGCCATGCATCAGGGGACTATCCTGGTTGGCACTGCTCTCCACCTGCAATCTGCCCGCCTTGTCCACCACCAGCCAGGCCCAGCCACTACCAAAGCGGCTCAGAGCCGCCTGAGTGAAAGCCTGCTTGAAGGCATCGAATCCCCCCAATTCCCGCTCGATGGCCAGAGCCAGCTCACCACCCGGCTCACCGCCCCCCTGCGGGCTCATCACCAGCCAGAACAGGGAGTGGTTGGCATGGCCGCCACCATGGTTGCGTACTGCCCCCTGCAGGGCGGTTGGCAGGGTGTCGAAGCGGCGCAGCAACTCCTCTACCGGCAGTGCAGCCAGCTCGGGCGCCCCTTCCAGCGCGGCGTTGAGGTTGTTGATATAGGTCTGGTGATGACGGCTATGGTGGATCTCCATGGTCAGTGCATCGATATGGGGTTCCAGTGCGTCGTAGGCATAGTTCAGGGCTGGCAGGGTATGGCTCATGATGACCTCTGTTCGGATTAATGGAGCCGGGATGAGGGCTCGCTCTGACACAGGCAGTGACCGAGCGAACGCATGATCCCGGCGTGGCTGCCGTGGCGCTGTACGAACGTCAGCAACTCGGCACAGGTTGTGCGGGTATGACGCAACGCGGCTTCTCGCAGGCGAGAGGAGCAAGCGGGGGAGTGGCAGGTCGCCAGCAAGCAGTCGTGCACATAACAAAGCAGGTCGGCGGCGCGATCGGGCAGGGTCATGGCCACCAGCAGATCCGCCAGATTGTGGTGAGCCACCACCAGCGCCGCCACCGCCTCATCGGCGTCATGCCACTGCACCAATTGCTGACGAGCCAGCCAGAGCGCCTGCTGATAATGGGCCAGCGCCTGATGATACTCGCCGTAGTCAAACAGCCGGTTGCCCTCTCTGGTCTGCTGTTTCCAGTGACTCATGCTGCTGCCACCTTCGGTCGACTCGACCCACCCCTTCACCCAGGTTGCTGTCATATGCTTCACACCAACAAATGATAATAATTATCATTACATAAATCATATCCGGGAGACAAGGGGCGTCGGGATCGCAGCAAACAGCCAAAACAGCGCGGCCACTCCTTGGCAAGGAGTGGCCGCTTGAGGCACCGGTCAGTGGATTCGACCGGCTAATTGGAAGTTAACGGCAGGTCAGATGTTGTTGGCTGGCGAAGGCGGGGCAATCCCCAGCAGCATGTGATCCATCATCCCCACCATGCGCCCTATCTCGGGCTTGGTGATGGTATCGTTAGCCCCCAGTTGTAGCGCTTTCTGACGGTTGTCATCGCTCATCAGGGAGGAAAACATCACGATGGGCATTTCCTTGTAGGAGGGGGTATCCCGCAGTCGCTTGAGCAGGTGCATGCCATCCATGCGCGGCATCTCCACATCGGTGATCACCGCATTGACGAAGCCGGTCACCGGCATTCTCTCCTCCTGGGCCAGACGATCGAAATCCGTCATCATCTCCAGCCCCTCGCCGCCGTCCTTGGCCGTAATCACGTTGTAGCCAGCGGTGCGCAGGGTGGTCTCGATCATCTTGCGGATAAAGGCCGAGTCGTCCACCACCAGAATGGTTTTGCCCTGACGCAGCGCCATCATGCGATCGTCGATGAGCACCTTGCGATCCTGGGTGACGTCGTACTTCTCCATGCTGAGCTCGGGGTTGATATCGGCGATGATCTTCTCGAAGTCGAGGATCATGATGAGGTTGCCATCGCGCCTGACCACGGCCACCACGCAGTCGTTCTCCCCCGCTTCCAGAAACTGGCTGGGGGACTCCACATCCTCCCAAGAGACCCGGTGAATCCGGCTGACGCTGTCGATCAGAAACCCGTTGGCCATCTTGTTGAAGTCGGTGACGATCACCACCTTGTGGCTGGGGTCCGGGTTGGTCTTGATGCCGAGCCAGCCCGCCAGATCCACCAGCGGGATGAGGCGATCCCGCAGGGAGAAGACCCCTACCATGTGGCGCTGTGCGTTGGGATAATCGGTGGTCTCCGGCACCCGGATCACCTCGCGCACCTTGGCGACGTTTATCCCGTAATAAGCGGTTTTTTCACGGCCGTCCGGTAGCTGCTTCTTGAGGTGAAACTCGATGATCTCAAGCTCGTTGGTGCCACTTTCGGTCAGGATAGATTTACGCTCTTCCCCATCTTTGGACATCATGGTGACTCTCATTCTGGTTGCGCGGGCAGCAGACCGCTGCGGTTTTCCCTCAGTATAGGAATGGATTTCACCCAACGGCTCGGATCTCGGCAAGATTGCAGCGTTAACCGCTTGATCCCGCAGGCTGGCGGGATCGTATCTGCCAATCAGGACAACATTGGCGTATGGTGAAATCCATCATGTACTCAAAAGGAGCCTGAGATGAGTGAAGGTATCGTCGTGATTGGCGCTTCTGGCGGTATCGGGGCGGCTCTGGTGACACACTGGCTGGCGGCGGGTGTCGGGCCAGTGATTGCCATCAGCCGCCAGCCCGCACCTGCTGGCCTCTCATCGCCGAGTCTGCACTGGCTATGTTGCGATTACAGCGATGAGCAGATGACAGAAGTGGTGGAGCGCATCGCGGAGTTGGCACCGAGACCACATCGGGTGGTGATCTGCAACGGCATCCTGCATCAGGGGGAGATTCAGCCAGAGAAGCGACTCGAAGCAATCAATCTCGATGCCATGACCCGTCTCTACCAGACCAACGCACTGCTGCCGCTGCGCTGGATCAGCCAGCTGCTACCGCTGTTTGGCCGAGAGCCTTGCACTCTGGCCGTTCTCAGCGCTCGGGTCGGCAGCATTGGCGACAACCGGGCGGGCGGCTGGTATGGCTATCGCGCATCCAAGGCCGCCCTCAACATGCTGCTCAAGTGTGCCGCCATCGAGCTGGCCCGGCGGGCCCCCGGCGTCAAATTGCTGGCCTTCCATCCCGGCACAGTGGATACCCTACTCTCTCGCCCGTTTCACGCCAATGTACCGCCAGGAAATGTGCAGAGTCCCGAACTGGTAGCCGACCATCTGATTAACCTGATGAGCCGGCTGCAACCGGATGGCGAACTGAGCTTTCTCGACTGGCAGGGCAAACCTATCGAGTGGTAGAGGAGATCAGGAGACGCGCCAGCAGCACCCGCAAGCTCTTGATCACGGCGGGCTTGCCAGCCAGTTGCAACCTCGCAGCCAGTCTTCCCCAGTCGGCATATTGCCAGATGGCAGCGATAAGCAGATAACGCTCTTCAGGAGTCAGTGAACCCAGCACAACCAGATGGCGCGCCAGCCACAGCTGCAAGCTGGATTGGCTCAGTTCGAACGGCTTGTGATGCAGGGCAAAGCACTCAACCTCATCGCGCTCGTACTCGCCAAGCTCCGCTGCGGTAGCGGTGCTGCCTTGCAGACATTGCCATACCAGCTCGGGATCCAATCCTTTCAACTCACCCGCCAGCAGGGTCGGCAACTGGCGAACAAAACGCTGCTGCCACTGATCCAGCTCGGACTCATGCTCGGGTTTCAGCGCTTTGAGCAGCAGGGCTGCGTGGCAGCCGCTGGCGGCATCCCGTTGCAGGCCGATGCGCAGCACCTCCAGCCCGGCCTTGCGCCAGAAAGGGAGCAGGTCGGCGCTAGCCGAAAAGGCAGAACCGAGGTAATCGATCCCCGCCTGACGATAATGTTCTTCAAGCCTGCCAAGCAGTAGCGACCCCAACCCGTGGCGGTGTAGCTCGGGATGGATGGCGATACGCATCACCCGGGCGTAGCTGCGCCCCCCCGCCGTTTTGAAACCGGCGTGGGCCAGCAGCGATTGGGGCAGCAGATGGCCGCGCGGACGGCGGCGCCCGGCCCAGATCGCCTCGGCCAGCTCGGGCTCTATCTCCCCTTCCCGCGCCACCAAGGCCACACCCAGCAGGCTCTCGTCCTGCTCCAGCAGATGGATATCGAGATCCGGGCTCTCCAGCAGGGATCTGAGATCGCTCGGCGTAGTCTGGTAGTGAGCCAGCACCAGCAGGCCGAACAGCTGGTTGAGCAACGTCTCGTCGCTCTCCAGCGCCTCCTGACTGACCAGACGCCAGCTCGGGCTGGTCGGCGGCAAGGGCGTTGCCACTTCGGCATTGAGGCCGAGCAGGCGGAAAATCAGCGGCTCCAGCGGATCGCGCTTACTCCAGCGAATAGGCTCAGAGAGGTGGATCTCCTGCCACTCCGGGGTCTGGCTATCGAGCACCCGCTTGAAGCGCAGGTGAAAACCGCGCCCCGTCCCCTCGTAACCGTGCTCGGTGGTGGCAAACACGATGCGGCTGTAGCGGGCCAACATGGCTTCGAGCAGCGGGGTCGGAATGGCGGCCGCTTCATCCACCAGCAGCAGATCGGGATTCATCGCCTCGTGCACCAGCCGATCCGGCGAGCAGTAGCTCAGTCCGGTCAGCTGTTCCGGCGTGGTATCTAGCCCACGAGCGGCGTGGGCAAACAGGGTCGCTACCGTCGCCTGCGAGGGGGCCGTCACCACTATGTTCAGCCCTGGCTGCTGGCGCAACAGCTCGGCGGCAGCCAGGCCCAGCAGCGCACTCTTGCCACGGCCACGGTCGGCGCTCAGCACCAGCGGCCGACGGCGATGACCGTGCAACACCTTGTGGATGGCGGGCAGCGCCCGTGCCTGATCCCAGCTCAGCCTGCGCTCTGGCCCAAGCGGTTGCCACGGCTGTGAGCAAACCGGCGGCTCCAGAGAGAGGGCTGGATCACCTTCCAGCAACCGAACCAGTCGGGCGATAAAGCCGTGGCCGGCCCGGCTCGCCTCTTCCGGCTGGGCCACCAGCCGGATCCGGTCAGGATCCGGCCATGCAGGCCACTCTACTCTTGGCGGCGTCAGCAGCAACAGCAAGCCACCGGCGCATAGAGTGCCTGCCAGCGCCCCGAAGGCATCGGGGTGAAAGCCGCTGAAGGCGTTGAATACCAGCGTGTCGCACTCCTGACCGAGCCGTTGCAGCGCCTTGGCAGCGGGTTGAGGGGCATAACACTCGGGCCCGGCCCCCAGCCAGAAGACGGTCTCACCGAGCAGGGATTGGGCGCGGGCAATGCACTCAGCCTCCTCCCCCTCCAGCCAGATCAGGCGCCGCTCACCGGCGCGGGCCAGCGCCTCGCGTAGCAGGGTGACCTCTTGCAGTGTCATGAAGCTTGGCTGTCAGCCGATTTGCGGGGCTCGAACATGCGATCTCCCATCTGATCGATAAAGGTGTGGGCCTTCTGCACCATGAAACGCTCGGCATCGGCCGGATTGGCAAACAGATCGGAGCGGATGAAACGGTGGGTTTGCAGCACCCCATCCAGCTCTTTGGTGATGCGTCCTGCCAGCCGATACTGGCCACCTTCGGCCATGGGCTCCGGATAGATGAGATAGCCGGCATATTCGGTGGGCGTGACTTCCGGCGCCTTGGTCGGCTCGCCCCCGAACAGGGCGCTGAACAGTTTCTTGAGCATGGTGATCTCCTCTGGTTGCCAGCATTGTCCCCAAGGGGTTGCACAGTGGCAAGCAGGGGATCTTATTACCAATGGTTATTTGCACTGCGAACCATTCTCATTTAGATTTCATCTCATTCCACAAGAGGTGACCATCATGTACGTCTGTTTGTGCCGCGGCATCACAGATACCCAGATCCGCAAAGCGGTGCAGTCAGGTAAAAGCGAATTCCGCCAGCTCAAGCAGTCGCTCGAGGTGGGCGCCCAGTGTGGCAAATGCGTGCGCATGACCATGGAGATCATTGCCGCCGAACTCGACAAGATGGAGCAGGAGCAACCCGTGCTCTACTACGAAGTGGCCTGATCCGGACACCTCTTTTCTGATGCGACCCGCCAACCGGGTCATCCCTTCTCTCAGGCGAGCTGGCTCGCCAGACCTCTTGTTGTCACTTTTCTGGACTAAGCTCTAACGATCGAAGCCTCAGGCACGAACCAAGGAGCACTGTCGATGAAAGGAGATCCCAAGATCATTGCCCACCTCAACAAGGTGCTGGCCAATGAGCTGATTGCCATCAACCAATACTTCCTGCACGCCCGCATCTACGATGACTGGGGCCTCAAGGCGCTCGGACACAAGGAGTATCACGAGTCTATCGATGAGATGAAGCACGCCGACGAGCTGGTCAAGCGGGTGCTGTTTCTCGAAGGGCTGCCCAACCTGCAGGATCTCGGCAAGCTGCGCATCGGTGAAACGGTGGAAGAGATGCTGCGCTGCGACCTCTCGCTGGAGATGGATGCCATTCCCGACCTGAAAGTGGCCATCGCCTACGCCGAATCGGTGCAAGACTACATCAGCCGCGACCTGTTCCAGGAAATTCTGGAGGATGAGGAGGAGCATGTGGACTGGCTGGAGACCCAGCTTGACCTTATCGATCGCATCGGGCTGGAGAACTATCAGCAGTCGCAACTGCACCACGGCTCCTAAGCCAGCAGACCAGCAAGCAAAGAGACCCGCCAGCGCGGGTCTCTTCATTTTGGCCGCCATATTTGGGTCGCCATGACTCGAAAACTTTTCGACAGGATCACAGTTAATAGCCCCGACACAGCATCTGTCATGGCTTTCGATTAGGATACGGCTCTCTGCCAATAACAATGCTACGGACGATTTCCATGGAACAGATTGCACGCGAGATGGCGCCCCACAAACGGGTGGCACTGGTGGCTCACGACAACATGAAGACCCCTCTGCTGAACTGGGTGATGCGCCGCAAGGAGGAGCTCAAGCTCCACCATCTCTATGCGACCGGCACCACCGGCACCATGCTCGGCAAGAAGGCGCAGCTGCCCATCACCTGCCTCTTCTCCGGCCCCATGGGGGGCGACCAGCAGCTCGGCGCCCTGATCGCCGAAGGGAAGATCGACGTGCTGATCTTCTTCTGGGATCCCCTCAATGCGGTGCCGCACGATCCGGATGTGAAGGCGTTGCTGCGGCTGGCGGCGGTATGGAACATCCCGGTCGCCACCAATGAGGCGACCGCCGACTTCATCATGGACAGCCCCCACATGCGGCAGGCATTCAGCGTGCAGATCCCGGATTACGCCGGTTATCTCAAGGCGCGTACCGAGTGATCGGCTAACCCGTCATGCAAGAGGGCCGCAACAAGCGGCCCTCTTTTATTGGGAAAATGAATCAGCCAGGGACACACACCGGCGCCGGCTTATAGCGCGCGGGCGAGAATGCGCGCCACCCGATCAGGGTCGATATCCTGCTGCTCACCGAGCGCGGTGCGCCCCACCCGCTTGAGATTGGAGCAGACCGCCGGAATGCAGCTTTCGCTGAGGCCATAGTCGGCCAGCCGGGTACCCAATCCCATCTTCTGGAAGAACTGCTCGGTACGGATGATCGCCTCCTCGATGCGCAGGGCCTTGTCCTCGCGGGTCGAATGCCACACCCGTTCGGCAAACTGAGCCAGCTTGTCCTGCTTCTGGCTCGCCCGCTCACGCAGCAGTGAGGGGAGCACCACCGCCAAGCTCTGGCCGTGGTCGAGCCCGTAGAGCGCCGTCAGTTGATGGCCGATGGCGTGAGAAGCCCAATCCTGCGGCACCCCGCAACCGATAAGGCCGTTGAGCGCCAGACTGGCCGCCCACATCAAATTGGCTCGCACTTGATAGTTGGTCGGCTCCGCCAGCGCTTTCGGGCCGTTCTCCACCAGCACCTGCAGCAGCCCCTCCGCCAGTCTGTCCTGCACCTCGCCTCCCACCGGGAAGGTGAGGTACTGCTCGGCGATATGGACGAAGGCATCCACCACTCCGTTACCGGTCTGGCGCGGCGGCAAACTGTAGGTGGTCGCCGGATCGAGCACCGCAAATTGCGGCTGCACCAGCGGGCTTCTGAAGGAGATCTTCACATCCCCCCGGCTCACCACAGAGGTGGGATTGCTCTCGGATCCGGTGGCGGGCAGAGTCAGCACACAGCCCATCGGAAGCGCCTTGTGCACACTCGCCTGTTTACCGCAGATATCCCAGGGATCATCCCCCTCGTAGCAGGCGGCCGCCGCGACAAACTTGGTGCCATCGACTACCGAGCCGCCACCGACCGCCAGCAGGAAGTCGATGCACTCGCGCTTCACCTGCGCCACCGCCTCCATCAACAGCTCGAATCTGGGGTTGGCACCGATGCCGGAAAACTCCTGCCACGTCACCCCCTCCAGCGCCCGGGTCAACTGCTCATAGACGCCGTTTTGCTTGATGCTGCCTCCGCCGTAGAGCACCAGCAGCCGGCTGCCGGGCGGGATCAGTTCGGGCAGGCTGGCGATCTGCTCCTCGCCGAAACAGATGCGGGTCGGATTGGCATATTGGAAGTTGTACACGGCGGACTCCTCGACTGGCTCAATGCGCGGACATTGTGCGCCTGTGGGGAGGTGAGGTCAAAAGAGGTGGCAGAAGCTTGCCCATCGGCGGTCGACACTGGCCCATCGGTGCCGACCGGGTAGATCCCAGAACTGCGGCAGGATCAGGCAGTTTTGGCCTCATCTTTGGATGAGCTCTTCTTGCCGGTCAGGCGATCCATCGCCTCTTTCAGCATCGCATCTTTCTGCTCGTTGAGCGGCTTGCTCTGCTCCGCCCGCTCTTCCGGCGTCAGCTTCTTGTTGTCGGCAATAGCCTTGAGTTTGTCTTCTATCTCGTTGAATTTCTTGCGATCAAACCCGAGCGCCTTGTCCACCAGCTGCTGCACCACGCCCCCCTTGTCGGAGCTCATATCCAGCGCCGGTGGCAACTTGTTGTTCTTGGCCAGATGTTCGTAGGTCAGCACCTGCTGGGCCTGGCCGGTCATGCGCTGGGTGGAGAGGCTGACCATCTCCTCCCAGCCACCGCCCTGACCGCCGCTACTGGCACTGTTGAGAGTAGCGAGGGCACGGTTGTTGGATGCGCTCTGGGCAAGCTGCTGGCTGTAGGGTTTGATATCCATGGGGGCTCCAATTCAGTGCGCATCTGCAGCAATGGGCACAGGCTGATCCGGTCACATGGGGCGTCAGGCCCCACCATTATCAATTAAACCAGCAAGTTACAGGCCAACTTGTCAGATGGTGCAAGATCCCGCGCTATGGCGGATCTCACCACGCCCCACACGCAAGGCTGGCGTCAGAATCATGACTCATCTGCTGCCGGCTCTCGCTGTTTTGGCACATTTCGCCGTCCACGCGCCACGACGCCAGAGAAAAGTCAGGAACCGCAGATCGATCACAAAACAAACAACCACTCAGGAATACAATTTTGGCGCACATCACAACCAGCCAGCCGTGTCATGGATGATCTGTTCGTCAAACCAATAACAGGCAGACCAATCTGCCGTGCTCGCTCCACTGCCAGTTCGGAGCTGCAGCCTCCCCACACCTCATCCCCTCGTCTGACTCTCACTCACCGCAACCCTTCGGGTACACCTATGAAAAAACACACCTTGAGTCTTCTCTCCGCCACCCTGCTCACCCTGCTTGGCACCAGTGCCGACGCCTGTACCGGCCTTATTGTCGGCAAGGGGGCCAGTGCCGATGGCAGCGTGATGATCGCCAGAAACGAGGATTTTGGCGTCAACAACTGGAACAAGTACCTCGCCTTCCGGCCCGCCCAGCAGAACGAGGGCAAGGTCTGGAAACTGGGCAACGGGCTGGAAGTACCGATGCCCAAGGCCTTCTTCGCCTACTCAGCCATTCGTGACTGGGATGCCACAACCAGCGACCCGGCAGGCAAGTATTACGAGGAGCGCGGCATCAACGAGTTCAACGTCGCCATCTCGGCCACCACCAGCGCCGAGGTCAACGACAAGGCCCAGAAGGCCGATCCGCTGATTGAGAAGGGAGTGATTGAAGCCATCATTCCCACCCTGATCCTGCCGCAGGCCAAAACGGCCAAAGAGGGGGTCGCGCTGCTCGGCCGCTATGTGGAGCAATATGGCGCCGGTGAGGGCAACAGCCTCTATCTGGCAGATGTGAACGAGGCCTGGCTGATGGAGATTGGCTCCGGCCACCACTGGATCGCGGTGCGGGTGCCGGACGACAGCTACGCCATGGTGGCCAACGGCCTGCGCATCCACGGCGTCAATCTCGACAGCGCCGATGTGTTGCACTCGCCCAAACTGCTGGAGTTCGTACGCGAGCACAAACTGCTGGATAACGCCGACCCGAAAGAGTTCAACTTCGCCAAGGCGTTCGGGGTCATCGCTGACCCGTATAACGTGGATCGGGAGTGGCTCGGCCAGAAAATGCTGACCGCCAGCCACCCGCAGCCGACCCGGCAGGCACAATATCCGCTGTTTATGAAGCCGGATGCCCCCATCGCCGTGCCGGACGTAGCCAAACTGCTGAGCGCTACCTATGACGGTACGCCGCTGGCGGGCAAGGCGGAGCGGCCGATCCGCATCGATCGCCAGCTGGAATCCCACGTCATCCAGCTGCGCAAGGAGATGCCCAAAGAGCTGCAGGGATTGATCTGGCAGAGCTACGGCGTGCTGGCCGAATCCGTGATGGTGCCGCTCTACAACACCCTGGAATCCTACCCCCTGCCCTATCGCACCGGCAGCGACAGCTACTCCGATGACTCCGCCTACTGGCAGTTCCGCAGCCTGACCGCGCTGGCCAGCGCCGATCCGGACAAGTACCTGCCGCTGCTGCGCGGCGTCTGGAGCAAGAAGAGCAACAAGCTTTATAAGGAGGTGGCCCTGCTCGACCAAAGCCTTAAGCACGCCTACGCCAGCGACAAGGCTACCGCCATCGGGCTGGCTGCCGACTACTCCTATGGCCAGTTGGAGCAGACCTATCAGATGGCCAAAGATCTGCGCTACAAGCTGATGACGGATCTCACCAAGCGCAGCGAGAAGAAGTATTCGCCGGAGGAGTTCAAGAAGATCATGAGCCTGTGACCGGCTCGCCAACGCAAAGAGGCTCCCACGGGAGCCTCTTTTGTTTCAGCCAATCCAGCGATCAGCGGCGGCTGATATTGAGCGGGCCGAAGGTCTGGGCCACCGGCATGATCTCGATGCTGTTGATGTTGACGTGGGCCGGTTGCTGGCTCACCCAGAGCACGGTATTGGCGATATCTTCCGGCTGGATCGCCTCCACCCCCTGATAGACGGAGGCCGCCTTGGCATCGTCACCGTGGAAGCGCACGTTGGAGAACTCGGTGCCGCCGCACAGGCCCGGTTCCACGTTGGTGACGCGGATGGCGGTGCCAGCCAGATCGGCGCGCAGGTTGAGGCTGAACTGCTTCACAAACGCCTTGGTGGCGCCGTAGACGTTGCCGCCCGGATAGGGGTAAGTACCGGCGATGGAGCCGATGTTGATGACGTGGCCGCGATTGCGCGCCACCATGCCCGGCAGCAGCAGGCGGGTGAGCAGGGTCAGGCCGCTGATGTTGGTGGCGATCATCTGCTCCCAATCTTCCAGATCCGCCTTGTGGGCCGGCTCCAGCCCCAGCGCCAGACCGGCGTTGTTGACCAGCAGATCCACCTCCTGCCAGGCGGCCGGCAGCCCGGCGATCGCGGCGCGGGTGGCCGCCTTGTCCTGCACATCGAACGCCAGCGGCAGGAACTGCGCACCCAGCTCGTCGGCCAGCGCAGCGAGCCGCTCGGCGCGGCGACCGGTGCCGATCACCTTGTAGCCCGCCTGCACCAGCTGGCGGCTGATGGACTCACCAAAACCAGACGAGGCGCCCGTTACCATTGCAATCATCTGAACCTCCATATCTACATCGATATTGTTATTTATCTGTTTGAATCTATTCAGATTCATTCATCGCTCAATTCACGTCCGGTCGCCTTGCGCCAGACAAATACCACCAGATGGAGCAGCAGCAGGCCCGAGCCACCCAGCGCAAACAGCAGGCCGGTGAGGGCGTTGACCGAGGTGTCGGCGCCACACCACCACCAGACCAACCAGCCACTCAGGCCGATGACGAAAGTCTGGATGGCGCAGACCGGGCAGCGCCCCAGCTTCGCCTTGATGGCGGTGGCAAGACAGTTGTCGCAGCTCATCTTGATCCTCGATTCTGCTCATGCAACATGGTCAGTTGGCCTGCGCAGACGGCTTGCGAGCCAGTCTGCGCCGCTCACGCTCCTCGTCGCTCACCAGCGGCAGCACCAGCCGGTGGGCGTGCTGGTCGCGGCCATAGTAGTCCGCCAGCCGCTGCTGGGGACGAAATCCCAATCCCTGATAGAGCGCCAGCGCCTCTTCGTTGGCGTCCCCCACTTCGAGGCGAATCGCCCCCCAGCCAGCGGCCTTGCCCTCGCGGATCACCTGCTCCAGCAGGCGGCGGGCCCAGCCCAGACGACGCACTGTCCAGCGGATGGCAAGCGCCTGAATGACCAGCCGATCCCAGCCTCTGTGCTCCAGCAGGCAGAGATAGCCCATCAGCTGATGTTTCTCGTCCAGCAGCAACAGGGTGCGCCCCTTGGCGTGGGCCAGCAGATAGTGCCAGCGGCTGCGGCCAAAGGCGACTTCGGGCGGAAAACAGTAGCGTTCCAGATTCACGATGGCGCCCAGATCATCGGTTCGGGCCGCACGTACGGTCAACACGGAGAGTCCTTGTTCGGTTATTTATCCTCAGCACCAAAAATGCGACTTGTATCACAAGTTACCAAGGCGTCATATTAGGCACTGTAACCTCTTGTTTCCCCTCGCGCCATTGTCGTGCTTGTCGGTGCATCGAAGCCCACTGGGGATCCTGCCTGTTCAGGCAGTCTGATCTGTGGAGCCGAAAATATGAGTACCTATGTCATCGTCGAAGAGCTGGGCGACTGGCCTTGCCATGCCGATTATCTGCTGACCGCCCGCACCTATCTGCAACATGGCGTGCCGACTACCGGCGGGAGGCCCCGCATCATCAACCTCTGCCGCAATCTGGAGCACCTGAGCGCAGGCTACTACTGCTCGCTGCTGGCCCAGGCCCGCGGCCACCACTGTCTGCCGGGTCTGCAGGCCATCAGCCGACTGCAACCCCAGCAGCCACCGGCCAAGCTGTGGCGCAAGGCGCAGGGATGGCTGGCCCAGCAGAGCGAGGATCGGATTCGAGTGCGCGCCATCTTCGGCCAGTGTGAACAGAGCGAGCTGGCGGGGCTGGCCCGCTACTACTATGGCCTGAGCCAGCTGCCGCTGCAGGAGCTGACCCTCAAGCGCGGCCGCCACGGCTGGTCGGTGCGCCAGCAGCAGAGCCTGTCGCCACTGGCGCTGAGCCCAAGCGAGAAAGAGCTGATGCTGCACCACGCTCAGGCGCTGGTGGGGACCGGTGACGAGGAGCAGGCGGCGCCGCTCTACCAGCTCGCCATTCTGGTGGATCCCGATGATGGCCGTGCCAGCAGTGACGGGCTGGCGCTGGAGCGCTTTATCCGGGCTGCCGCCGCGCAGGGGATCCGGGCCGAGATCCTGCCACCGTCCGCCATCGAGCGGCTGCCGGAGTTCGACACCCTCTGGCTGCGTGCCGAAACCGCGGTCGGCCACTACACCTTCGAATTTGCCCATCGCGCCGAACAGCTCAAGATGCCGGTGATCGACAGCTCCCGCGCCATCCTCGCCTGCAGCAACAAACTCTACCTCTACGAGCTGATGGTGCGCAGCGGCGTGCCCATGCCGCCCACCATGGTGGTGACCCGCCGCGGCCGCCACCATGTGGATGAGCTGGTGCAGCGGCTCGGCCTGCCGCTGATGGTGAAGGTGCCTGACGGGGCACAGGGGCGCGATCTCGCCATGGCCAGCGACGAGCAGCAGCTGGCCCGCCTGCTGGACGAGGGGCTGGGCCGCTCCGCCCTGCTCTTGGTGCAGAGCCGGATCCCCGCCGAGTTTGACTGGCGCATCGGCTTTCTCGACGGCTCGCCGCTGTTTGCCTGCCGCCGCTACCGACCCGAGCCCGGCAACCGCATCCGCCGCCGCAAACACCCCCTCGACATGAGCCGCATCGAGGCGCTGCCGCTTAACGAGGTGCCGGAGCGGGTACTGCAGACCGCTCGCCGCGCAGTGCATCAGCTCGGCAATGGCCTCTACGGGCTCGATTTGCGCCAGCAGGGGCGCGACTGCGTGCTGCTGGAGATCGTCGACAACCCCTGGATCCGCGGCGATATCGAAGACAAGGAGGCGCAGGATCTCTACGAGCGACTGGCCCGCGCCTTCCGCCAGCGGCTGGAAAACCGGGGCCAGAGCACCGCATAACCCCGCCATGACTTTGTCGCCCCCAATGACAGAGAGGGCCCCGCGATGGGGCCCTCTCTCATATCAAAGCGTGCTGCGGCTGACTTATTGCAGACGCAGGAAACGCCCGCTCAAGGGCGGTATCTCCACCGTCACACTGCTGCCACCGATAGCCAGACTCTCGCCGCTTTGCAGATCCACCAGCGCGCTGCCACTGCGCAGTTTGCCCGTAGGCAGGTTGTAGCTGAGCGCAGTGGTGGAGAGGTTGAGCAGATAGACTATCTGCTCCCCCGCCGTCTGCTTGATGTCACCATAGAGACTGCCCTCGGCCACCAGTTTGACTCGCTCTCCCTGATAGAGAGCGGGGTGCGCGGCACGCATCGCCAGCAGCTGGGCCATCCACTCTTTCAGCTCGGCCTGTTCGCTACTTGGCACAAAACCGGTGACAGCGGGCACCTTGCCATCGCTGCGGGCCACATGATCGTCGCACAAGCCCTGCGCTGCGCAGTCACCACCAACCTTGGCGGCAAAGCCCGGCACCTCGTCGCCAAACTCCTCGCCATAGTAGAAGGTGATGGGGCCGGAGCGGGCCGCCATAAAGCTGAAGGCTGCCTTGTGGCGCTGCCAGTACTCGGT
Organism: Aeromonas sp. DNP9; assembly: GCF_001728955.1. Taxonomy (NCBI): domain Bacteria; kingdom Pseudomonadati; phylum Pseudomonadota; class Gammaproteobacteria; order Aeromonadales; family Aeromonadaceae; genus Aeromonas; species Aeromonas sp. DNP9. The sequence continues at coordinate 162,197 of NZ_LYSQ01000007.1, forward strand.
CGACTTGAAGTTGCCGCGCTCCAGCAGATCACCAAAACGCACCAGATCGTGGTTGCCCAGCATCAGGTTCGGCATGGCATGATTCGGGTAGTTCTCCACCTTGTTCCAGCTGGCATCGAGCACGCTGGCCCCCTGCCCGCCCTTGCCGGACTCCTCCACCGCCAGCGCCTGCAGGATGCCGTAGCGCAACGGGAAGTCAAAGGCCGAGGAGAGCGCCGGATTGTCACTGCTGCCGTAAGCCTCGGCACGGATTTCGTCGGCACTCTTCCACACCTCGCCCACCATATAGCCTAGGGTGCCCCACTGCTGACCGGCAGCCTTGCGCGCTGCGCTGGCCTGCTCCACCTCGCTGCGAATGGCGCGCCAATCATCCAGCCCAAGCTGATAGGCCTGATCGAGGCGCCAGCCGTCGATGCCGTACTGCTCGACCCAATAGCGTGCCACCTCCTTGAAGTAGGCGAGGCTCTCCGGCTTGCTGTAATTCACCAGCTGGCCGGGATAACCCGCACCGCCGCTGGTGAGGGCTGGCAGACGCCCCTCTGGCGAGGGCTTGCTCACCCCCACCTTGTTGACGTGGCCAAACACCCCGTCGAGGAAGACATAGAGGCCGCGCTGGTGCGCTGCATCCACCAGCTGCTTGAGCTTGGCATTGCTGCCGAAGTTGGGGTCCACGGTGAAAAAGTCGCAGGCGAAGTAGCCGGTGGCATCGAGCTTGTTATCGCCGCCTTGCCCCGCGCAGGAGTCGAACACCGGGGTGAACCAGATAGCGTTGACGTTGAGACTCTTGATGTGGTCGAGACTGTCGATGATCCCCTGCAGATCGCCGTTGTGCTGGGAGGGGCCATAGCCAACGCCGTAGTTGGCGCTGCCGTCACCATCGGCAAACGACTCCACCATCACCTGATAGATGCGCAGGTTGCAGGCGGGTTGATCGTCGCCATAGCAGGCACGACTGGCCGTGGCGACCGGAGGGTGGGTGACCGGCGGATTCACGACGGGGGGAGCGCCCTCCCCACCTGAACTACCGCTGCCGCCGCAAGCGGCAAGTAACAGGGCGGCCCCGAGCAGGCCGCCATAGCGCAACGTTCCCTGTTTCATTGTTATGTTCCCGCTGTGAGAGCAAGCGTCTTATACGCCTGTTTTTCACCATGATAGCGATGCTCACACAGCGGTGTCTGTGACTGAAAACGTTATCTGACTCAACTGGTTAGAGCACACCTGCCGAGGCAAAGCGGTAGTTGACAGAGAGCCAGTAGGAGCGACCCGGCTCGGGGATGCGGCCGCTCTGCTCATAGCCCAACCCAGCCTGACTGGCGTGCACCGACTTGGAGAGGTGCTCGTAGTAGAAGGTGTCGAACAGGTTGTCTACCCCGGCCGAGAGCTGCCACCCCTTGGCAAACTGCCAGGCGCCGCTCAGGTTCATGGTGAAGAAGCCCGGAGTCTCCCCCTGATCCTGACCCGCAACGGTGCCGGAACCGACGTCCACCCTATCCTGCGCTGCCACCGCGCGCCCCAGCAGGGTGAAGTTCAGCGCCTCATTTGGCTGCCAGCCAAGGGCCAGCTTGCCATCGAGCGGTGGCATCTGGGCCAGTGGCTTGTTGTCGCTCTGGTTTTCGCCATAGACCACCGCCAGACCACCGTCGAGACGCCACTGCTCGGCAAACTGCCAGCGCCCCTCCAGCTCGCCACCGCGAGTCTGGGCATCGATATTGCGCACCTTGTTCGACTTGCTGTTGTAGAGCAGGTAATCCTTGATATCGGCGCTAAAGATAGAGAGGGTCAGGTCCAGCTCGCGACTGCGCAGGGCCAACCCAGCATCCCACTGGCGACTGCGCTCCGGGTTGAGGGTGAACGGGGTGCTGTCCTTGCTGCGTTCCCAGTAGTCCGGCGCACGCTCTGCCTGCCCCCAGGCCAGATAGCTGGACCAGCGTGGCGACCACTGATATTCGTAGCGGCCAAACCCGCTGTTAAGACTCAGGGTATCGCTGTAGATGGTCTGTTCACCGGCGCCATAACGGGTGGTCTCGACCCGATCCTGACGGTAACCCCCCTTGTAGCTGTGGGCCCCCTGCTGACGTCCCAGCTCGGCAAAGCCGCCCTGCTGCTCGAAACGCAGGGTGCGCTGGCGATCTTGCGTCGCATAATCGACGCCACCCCGGCTGCGGTGCTGATCCCGGTTGCTGTCGAACCCGGCGGTCAGCAACCAGTCGGCAGGCAAGGCGATGTCGTTGGCCCAGCGACCGCCGGTGTTGCGGCGATCCGGGTTGGAGAGCATCTTCATGCCGCTGTTTGGCCGCAGGCTGAAGTTGTCCATGATGTGGTCTATGTAGTTGTCCCACAGGGTCAGCTCGCTGCGCTGCCAGTGAGTGGTGATCTGCTCCTGCTTGAGCTTCAGCCCGAAGGATTCGCGATCAAACATGGGGCCATCCATGGTGCGGTCCGCATAGGCGGCGCGGGCATTGCTACGCTCGGCGGTCAGTTCCAGCCAGGTGTGCTCCCCCGGCGTCCAGCCCAGCTGGGCGGTGCCGTTCTCGCGGCGATAGAAAGATCGCACCTTGTTACCGTGACCATCGCGGTAATCGTCGCTGTCGGAGTGGGTGAACTGACCGCGCAGATAGCCATCAGTCGAACCCGCCGTCATATCCACCATCTGATCATCGCGGCCGAAGCTGCCAAAGAGGGCCGAGGCATCGGCCTTGAGGCCCGGTGCGGTGAACTCGGGTCTGTCCCGCTCGAACAGCACGGTTCCCGCCAGGGTGGCACCCTGCTCGAGGGATTGCGGCCCCTTCAGCACCCGGATCCGGTCAAAGGATTGGGGGAACACGTAGGCCGTGGGCGGGTCCATCCGGCCGCCACAGCCACCGGCCAGCATGCCGCCATCCATCTGCACGTTGAGGCGGGACATCCCCATTCCCCGCAGTACAGGGTCGCCACCGAGCCCCCCTTTGCGCACCATGCTCATGCCGGTGACATTCTTCAGATAACCGGCGCCGTCGGCAGCGGGCATGGGGGAACCGGGCTTCTTGGGATCCAGTGTCACCTCCAGGGTGCTGGCGGGGCGGGTTGCCACCACCACCATGGGATCCAGCTGTTGCACCGATTCCTGACCGGCAGCGCCGTGACAGGCGAGTCCACCAACCAGCAGGGCAAGGGGTGTGCGCATATGACAAGCCATACATTTTCCTTATGTATTTGTTTGTTTTGTTATTTTCATTCAACCAATCAAACCTTTCAGCAAGGGAAAGGTTTGCCGTCAGGCCGCAAAAAAGGCCTGCGGCGCGAAAGCGGCAAGCCTCTGTCAGGTGAAGCGAAGGCAAGTTGGCAAAATGTTGCGCAGGTTTTACCCAAGTTGGCTCAGAAAGGCAAACGGGCAAACATTCCAGCAACAGGAATCTGGCGTTGGCTCACAAAAAATGGGGATTAGCTGAAGGCCTCCCGCTCATCGATGGGAGAGATGAGGTGATAGACCTCATGAGCGGATAGCGTGCAGCCAACAGGCCACTCCAGCTGGTGGTGACGGTTGATGAAGACCCGGGCGCAGTGACGCTCGCTCTCAAGCTTTGCAAACAGCGGCTGGGTTCGCCAGGGGGTCAGATCCAGCACACCCGTGGTGCCATCCGATAACACCAGAAACAGGCGCCATCCCCGCACATACTCGACATCGATAAAGACCGGCATCCCTTCGGCTCCGATTGAGATAATTCGCGGCAATTATAAACACCAGCGCTCCATCCATACACGCTGTGGCTCACATTTTACCCAGCAGATTATGCTGTGCTCATTAGTGGCGCGACATCACATTTTTAGATGACAAATGTGTTAATGCCGACTTTTAACAAACTTGAATGCAACCTTAACCAATTCGTTCTGTCATAACCTCACAACAACTAAAAAAACGTCTGTGGACAGACGTTTAGAGTCTCATTCAGGAACAAACATGACAGATCTAAAACAGCGACTCGGCCCGTTCTGGCCCTTCGCCGTCTTCTGCGCGCTCGCGCTTTTTTCTCTCTCTTTCAGCCGAATCGCCCTCGGTCTCTGGCAACTGGAACGGGTGGATGCCGTGGCCGGTTGGCAGGAGATGCTGCTGCAAGGGATCCGGGTCGACTTTGCAACCCTCTGCTGGGTCTGGGGTGTCCCCGCCATGCTCACTCTGCTGCTGGCAGGCCCCCATGCCATCGGCCGGGGCTGGCTGCAACTGATACGCGTCTGGCTGACCGTCGGACTCTGGCTGATGCTGTTCCTCGAGATCTCCACCCCCTCGTTTGTCACCGAATATGGCGTGCGTCCCAACCGTCTCTATGTGGAGTACCTCATCTATCCGAAAGAGGTCTTCGCCATGCTGTGGGCGGGCCGCAAAGCCGAGCTGCTGCTGGCGTTACTCTTCAGTGGCGCCGTGCTGACCGGCGGTTGGTGGCTGAGCGGCCGTCTGGTGCATGGCCTCAGCTTCCCCCGCTGGTATCTGCGTCCGGCCTTCGCCCTGCTCATTCTGGCCATAGGTTTTCTCGGTGCCCGCTCCAGTCTCGGCCACCGCGCCCTGAACCCGGCCATGGTCGCCTTTGCCGAGGATCCGCTGGTCAACTCGCTCACCGTCAATTCCGCCTACTCCCTCTTCTTTGCCATCAAACAGATGGGCGCCGAGGAGGATGCTGGCCAGTTTTACGGCGAGATGCCCCCTCAGAAGGTGCTCGAGGTCATGCGCAAGGAGAGTGGCCGTCCGGCCAGTGATTTCAACTCCGATCTGCTGCCCAGCCAGACCTTCAACGAGGCGAGCTTCCAGGGTAAACCGAAGAATCTGGTGATCCTGCTGCAGGAGAGTCTGGGTGCCCAGTTTGTCGGTTCCCTCGGCGGCCTGCCGCTTACCCCCAACATCGACGCCCTGTCGCAGCAGGGCTGGGCCTTCGAGCAGCTCTACGCCACCGGCACCCGCTCGGTGCGCGGTATCGAGGCGGTACTGACCGGCTTCACGCCGACCCCGGCACAGGCGGTGGTCAAACTCGGCAAGAGCCAGACCAACTTCTTCACCATCGCGGATCTGCTCAAACAGCGGGGTTATGACACCAGCTTTATTTATGGCGGCGAGAGTCACTTCGACAACATGCGCAGCTTCTTCCTCGGCAACGGCTTCACCACCATCGTCGAGCAGAAGGATTTCGACAATCCGGTGTTCAAGGGCTCCTGGGGCGCCTCCGATGAGGATCTGATGGCCAAGGCCGACGAGACCTTCAAGGCGCTGCACAAAGAGGGCAAACCCTTCTTCAGTCTGGTATTCAGCTCCAGCAATCACGATCCGTTCGAATTCCCGGACAACCGCATCGAACTGTTCGAGCAGCCCAAGCAGACCCGCAACAACGCAGCCAAGTATGCGGATTACGCCATCGGCGAGTTCTTCAAGAGGGCGAAACAGTCCGAATACTGGCAGGACACCCTGTTCCTGGTCATCGCCGACCACGACAGCCGGGTCGGTGGCGCCAGTCTGGTGCCCATTCCCCGCTTCCATATCCCCGGCGTCATTGTGGGTGACGGCATTGCACCGAGAAAAGATCCGCGCGTCGTCAGCCAGATCGATATGGCGCCGACCCTGCTCTCACTGATGGGGATCAGTGCCGACTACCCCATGCTCGGCAAGGATCTGACCCGCATGCCCGCCGACTGGCCGGGGCGCGCCATCATGCAATACGACAAGAACTTCGCCCTGATGCGCGGCAAGGATGTGGTAATCCTGCAACCGGAGCGGGCGGCGGAAGGCTATGTCTACGACAATGCCAGCGAGAAGTTGACCCTTGCGGCGCAGCCGGACACCTTGAAGGAAGATGCCCTTGGTCTGGCCCTGTGGGGCAGCATGGCCTATCAGAAGAGTCTCTATCAGACGGCCAAGGATGAACGCACCGCCGCCAATTGAGCACCCCGTGCAGATTCAACCCATAGCAGAATAGAAAAAACCGCCAGCTGGCGGTTTTTTCCATCTATCCATACCGTCGGCCCACTGGCCGTTATGGCTGGGGAAAGCAGGGAAGGGAGCGACTGAACTTGTGCTCGAATACCAGCGAGGTTTCGAGGTGCACCACCTCTTCGCGGGAGGTGAAGTGATCGAAGACGAAGTTGCGCAGGTGCTCGGTATCGGAAACACAGAGGTGCACCAGAAAATCATCCTTGCCCCCCATGTGGAACAGGCTGATCACTTCGGGCAGCGCCAGAATGGCATCGCGGAAGGCATCGATGATCTGGCGGCTGTGGCGGGCCAGCTGCAGGGAGACCATGGCCTGAATGTGGCCACCGAGGGCCTGATAATCCACTTCGCAGTGCGCTCCCTTGAGCACGCCATCCTGCTGCAGCTTGCGCACCCGCTCCAGACAGGTGGAGGGGGCAACGCCCACCAGCGCGGCCAGATCCTTGTTGGTCATGCCCGCATCCCGAAACAGATGGGCCAGGATATCCAAATCCAGTTGATCCAGGTTTCTCATCTTAACTCCTTGAACCGCTCAATTTTTTAGACTCTGCCCGTAAATCGGGGCAAACACAACGGCCATTGACATCCCCCCTGCCCCGCCTATCCTTGGCGCCATTCACCGGTCGCAGCCCTGCGGCCACCACGCGAGGATCCGCCATGCACCCGTATCACCCCTTCTGGAGCCTTGAGGTTCCCCGTGTCGACGGTCAGCTGCTGCTGACCCCCTGCCCCGGCACCCAGCAGGTGCCGCTGACCCTGGCGCTCGATCAACTGCGGTTGGCCGGTGCCCACGGAGTAGTGACCCTGATGACAAGCGCCGAATTGATCCGACTCGAACTGGCGCAGTTCGGCCAGCAGGTCGAACACGAAGGGATGCGCTGGTTTCATCTGCCCATCGAGGATGATCTGGCCCCCGACACCGACTTCGAGGCTGCCTGGCAACAGACGCTGCCGCAGCTGCGCGAGCTGCTGGGGGATGGCAAACATCTGGTCATCCACTGCAAAGGGGGCAGCGGTCGTACCGGTCTGGTCGCCGCCGCGCTGCTGATGACCCTCGGCCAGCCACAGCAAGAGGCGATGGCCGCCATCAAGTCCCACAGACCCAAGGCGTTTACCCTGGCCTGCCACCGCCAATGGCTCGACCAGCTGGCCGAGCGGCTGGCGCAGGGCGGCTGACTACTTGCCTCCCTGGTCGTAGGTAAAGACCTTGCCGATATCTTCCACCCGATAGCTGGTGAGCTGATAGACGTAGTAGTTGAGCCAGTTGGCAAACAACAGATGACCGTGGCTGCGCCAGCTGGCGTGCGGGGTCTTGCCCGGATCGTTATTCGGGTAGTAGTTGACCGGAATGGTCGGTTCGAGCCCTGCCGCCAGATCCCGCTGATACTCCCCGTCCAGCGTCAGGGCATCGTACTCCGGGTGCCCGGTGACAAACACCTGACGACAATCCTTGGTCGCCGCCAGATAGACCCCCGCCTCTTCTGACTCGGCAAAAATCTGCAAGTCGGTCTGGGCACGGATCAGATCGCCATCAAACGCCGCGTAACGGGAGTGGGGGGCGACAAACTCGTCATCGAAACCGCGCAGCAGCGGCTCGTGCTCATCGAGGCGATGGTGGCGGTAAACCCCGGAGAGCTTCTCGCCGTGGGTCTGCTTCTCCATACCATACAAGGCTTTCAGCGCCGCCTGCACCGCCCAGCAGAGGAACAGGGTGGAGGTGACATGCTGATGGGACCACTCGATGATCTCGACGATGCGCGGCCAGTAGACCACCTCCTCGAACTCCACCAGCCCGAGCGGCGCCCCTGTGATGATCATGCCGTCGTAGTTGTTGCCACGCACCTGCTCGAAGTCGTGATAGAAGTTCTCCAGATGCGCCTGCGGCGTGTTCTTTGACTCCCTGTCATCGATGCGCAGCAGATCCACATCCACCTGCAGCGGCGAGTTGGAGAGCATCCGCATCAGCTGGATCTCGGTCTCAATCTTCTTTGGCATCAGGTTGAGGATGAGCACCCGCAGCGGACGGATGTTCTGGGTGACGGCCCGGGATTCCGTCATCACGAAGATGTTCTCCTGCCCCAGCACTTCGGCGGCGGGTAACTGATCCGGGATCTTGATCGGCATGCTTACTCCCTGTACTGCATCGGTAAATATGTCTGGACATCCAGAAGCCTATAATAAAGCTCCAGCCCTGTCATCAGATACCTTTTGTATTCACCCCCGCCTTTGACTAGCATACGGCTCAGTGTGTCTCCTGCTTCCAAGATAATGACCGGTATCAAGATTTCCGTAGATCGACTGCAAGTCGGCAACTATGTATCCCTGCCACTGGGGTGGCGCGAACACCCGTTCCTGTTTTCCAGCTTCAAGATCAAAAGTGAAGAAGAGATCGAGCTGATCCGCCGTCTCGGCCTGAAACTGGTCACCATCATTCCCGACAAGAGCGATGTTCCGCCCAAGCCCCTCAATCAGGTACAGCCTCAGCAACAAGAGAGCGCAGACGCCGCCCAGCGCCAGGCCCAGATGCAGCAGGAGAAGGATCGCCGCATCGAGCAGTTGCAACTCTATCGCCGCAACCTGCAGCAGTGCGAGAAGCAGTTCCAGCAGTCGCTGGCGCAGGTGCGCAGCGTGATGAGCAAGATCCAGTCTCGCCCCCTCAATGCCATCGGCGAGGCGCAGGAGCTGGTCAATGCCATGACCGAGCAACTGCTCTCGGTGGACGAAATGGTGCTGCACCTGGTCTCCGACAGCGAGGATGGCAACAACCTCTACTTCCACTCCCTCAATGTGAGCGTGCTCAGCATGCTGCTGGCCAAGGAGTGCTGCATGACGGCCGACGAGATCCGTCAGGTCGGCATGGGGGCCCTATTCCACGACATCGGTAAATTGAAGATCCCGAGCCAGATCCTGCGCAAGACCGAGCCGCTGACCAAGCCGGAGCAGAATCTGATGGCCCAGCACCCGCGCTACGGGCTGGATCTGCTCAATCTGGCCAAGGATTTCCCGGCCGAGGCGAAGGGGATCGTGCTCCATCACCACGAATATCTCGATGGCAGCGGGCCGGAAGGGCTCAAGGGTGGCCAGCTCGATCCGCTGACCCAGATGGTGTCGCTGATCAACGAGTACGATAACCTCTGCCACATGCAGGCCAAGGTGCCCTACTCGGCCCTGAGCGGCCTCTACAAGCAGCGCAAGGCGCAGTTCAATCCGGAGTACCTCAGCATGCTGATCCGGTTGATGGGGATTTATCCCCCCGGCAGCGTGGTGCAACTCTCCAACGGTCAGGTGGGGCTGGTAATGTCGGTCAACGCTTCCCGCCTGCTCTACCCCTCGGTGCTGGTCTACGATCCGCGCATTCCCCGGCAGGAAGCCGCCATCATCGACCTGCAGCAAGCCGAACTGTCGATCGCCAAGGTGATCCACCCCAAACGGCTGCCGCCCGCCGTGTTCGAGTACCTCAATCCGCGTACCCGGATCAGCTACTACTTCGAGCACAACAAAGCCTGATTGTGTTGGCCCGAGGCCAACCGTTGCTACCCGTTGCACCCAAGGAGCCCGCCATGCGTATCGAGATCATCAGTACCGGAGACGAAATTGTGACGGGTCTGGTGGTGGATACCAACGCGGCCTGGCTCAGCGCTCTGCTGCTGGAGCAGGGCTGGCAGGTGCGCCGTCGCCTGACGGTGGGGGACAACCTCGCCGACCTGAAAACGGTGCTGCAAGAGAGTGTCAGCCGCGCCGAGGTGGTGCTGGTGTGTGGCGGACTCGGGCCCACCGCCGACGACCTCACCGCTCAGGCTGCTGCCGAGGCCTTTGACCAGCCGCTCACCCTCTTCCCCGACTGGCTCGCTACCATCGAAGCGCGCTACGCCAGCCGTGGCCGCCCCATGGCACAAAGCAATGCCAAACAGGCATGGCTGCCACAGGGGTGCGAGATCCTCGACAACCCGGTCGGCACCGCCTGCGGCTTTGTGGTGCGAAGTGGCCAGAGCCAGCTCTTCTTCACCCCGGGCGTGCCGTTCGAATTCAAGCAGATGGTACGCGAGCAAATTCTGCCGCGCCTCAAACAGCTGGCCGGTGCGCAGATCGATACCGAGCTGCGTCGCTTTTACACCTTCGGCGTCTCGGAGTCGGCACTCAGCGATATGCTGGATGCCGAACCCTGGCCAACTGGTATTGAGCTGGGTTACCGCTCCTCCATGCCCCTTATCGAGCTGAAACTGATCGGCCACGGCGCCAGTGCCGCTGACATGGAGAGTGCAGAGCGCCGACTGCTGGATACGATCCGCCCCTGGCTGGTTGGCAGCGGAGATACGGAACCGGCGCAGCAGATCCTCGCGCAGCTGCAAGGCAAACCGCTGGCTCTGCTGGAGGGAGAGAGTGGCGGCGCCCTGCTGGCGCTTTGTCACGGCCATCCCCGGCTGGAGGCCAACTTCAGTACACAACTGGCCGATGAGCTGGCGCAACTGCCGACAACCGATGCGGGCCTGCAACTGACCATAGGGCGAGAGGGGCCAGAGGGGGTGCCACTGCTGCTCAGCGCCGATGGCATGCACATCGGTCAGACGGTCAAGGTCAGCCACCCCGACCCGGAGAGCCGCCGCAAGATCCTCGCCTTTGCCGCCCTCGACATGCTGCGCCGCCATATGCAGGGGGAGCCGGTGCTCGGCGATTACCTCACCCTGGCCAGAACAGCCCAGCGCAGCTGATAACCACCGCCCCTACCAGCGACCCTCTGTTGCTGGCACTGCGATCCGCCTTTTCGCACCATTGCCAAACAGCACCCATATTTATCCGGCCGCCATCACCGATTTGACTTCAATTCATTGACCATTCAGAGGAAATATCTGAATACTGCCCACTCTCAGGGTTGGTGACTCGCTTTATTAATCATTGAGAGATTAAATGACAGTAGAGGAGCGAGCCGATCGCTCCGTTCTGATCCAGCAAGGAGATGCGGTGTTAAGCAAAGAGTGGTTGCTGCTATCAAGCGATATGGAACTGGTCTGCCTGCGGATTGCCGCCGGTCTCACCAAACCTGTCACGGAACAGGATGTGCAGGCTCTGCTGCTCGCTTCCAACTGTCGCCGCTATCAGCCGCTGCCCGAGGGGATCAAACAGGCTATCAGCCTGCTCAATACCCTGCTCACCAACCCTGCCGCCCCCGTCCCCGCCAACCCCATCCCTGTCGGCAAGCGTCAGGATGCCCGACTCGCCGTAATAGTGGAGAAGGATCGCATGAGCGCCATCGCCCAGATCACTGCCGACTGGGGTGGCAAGTATGTGACGCTGGAACAGTTGAAAGAGGCGATCGCCATCAGCGAAATCAAACAGGGGGTGAGTGAGCAACTGCTCACCGCTGCCATCCAGTCAGCCAAGGAGGCCGCCCCCGGCAGTCAGCTCAAGCTGGTGATTGCCAACGGCCAGCCTGCCGTCAATGGTCAGGACACTCGCTATGAGCGGCTGGTGGAGACACCGGCCGAACGGATCCTCAAACCGCAGGAGTTGGGGCATGGCAAGGTCGACCTGCGGGATCTCGGCTCCATCGTCACCGTCAAGGCCGGTGCTCCGCTGATGCGCCGTCATCCGGCCACCGTCGGGGTGCCCGGTTTTACCGTGACCGGTCAGGATCTGCCCGCCAAAGATGGCAAAGACAGCCCGATGAGTGCTGGCGAGGGCACCTTCATCTCCCCCGACGATCCCGACCTGCTGATTGCCGGTCGGGCTGGCCTGCCCTGTCAGGAGAAAGCAGGCATGAAGGTGGACGAGGTGCTCAGCGTAAAACAGGTGGATGCCCGCCACGGCCACATTGATTTTGAAGGGGGCTTAATCGTCAGCGGCGACGTCAACCCGGGCATGAAGATCAGGGTCAGCGGTGACATCGTGATTGGCGGCTTTATCGAAGGGGGCTGGATCGAGGCTGGGGGCAGCATCACGGTACGCCACGGCATCATTGGCCGCCGCAACGAGCAGGGAGAGTACCTTTGCCAACTCAATGCGCAGGGGGAGATCCACGCCAGCTACGCCCAGTATGCCCAGCTGGAAGCGGGGGGGGATATCCAGATCCAGAGCCAGCTCAGCCACTGCTACTCCCGCAGCGGACAAGATATCAAGGTGGGTGATAGCAACATGCGCAAAGGCACTCTGCTGGGGGGCACCAGCATTGCCAATCGCCTGATCATGGCCCCCAACCTGGGGGCCGAGGCCGCCAACCATACCCGGCTGCAGATCCTCGGCGGCTACTTCACCCACAAGGAGCAGGAACACCAGCTCAAGCTGCGCCAGCAGGCGTGTCAGGCCCAGCTGGAGAAAATCAAGGAGCTGGTCATGAAGTTGCTGCAACTGCCCGGCGACAAGCGCAATCCGGATACCCTGCGCAAGCTCAAACCGATCCGGGACCATCAGCTGGCCGAACTGGCCCAGCTCGATGAGCAGCTCACCGCCAACCAGGAGGAGCTGCGAAACTTGATGGCTCAGATGGAGGTCATTGCCACCCAGCACCTCTACTCCGGCATCGAGGTCGAGATGGCCAGCTTCAAACGCAAAGTTACCATCACCCGAGGCCCTACCCGCCTGACCATCCATGATGAAACCCTCGAGATGACCCCTTACGAGGGACACAAATAGCTCAACCGGCACGGCCCCATCGCTGAACCGGCCGTGATCCCGCCGCCGATTTTCGCTACACTCGCCACTTCCTTGGCCCCACCGGGCGGGCCACCCAGACTCAGGTAGTGAGAGATGTACAAGCTGATCGCATTGGATATGGATGGCACCCTGCTCAACCCGCAGGGCCAGATTACTCCCCGCACCCACGCCGCCATCAGTGCCGCGCGCGCCAAAGGGGTAACCGTTGTGCTGGCCTCCGGCCGCCCGCTGGAAGGGATGAGCCGCTATCTGGAAGAGCTCGGCCTCACCACAGAGCATGACTACGTCATCTGCTACAACGGCGCCCTGGTGCAGCAGGTGGCCGATCAGCGCATCATCCGCAGCCAGCTGCTGACCGGCAGTGACGCCAGCGCCGTCGCCAAACTGGCTGACGAGCTGGAGGTGAACGTCCATGGTTTCTCGGTCACCCAGGGCCTCATCAGTCCCCGTGTCAGCACCTACACCGAGCACGAATCTCGCCTGATCGGCATGCCGATCAATCTGATCGACTTCGCTACCCTGCCTGCCGATGAGCAGATCATGAAGGTGATGATGATCGACGAGCCGCCCCAGCTCTCCCGCGCCATCGAGCGCCTGCCTGCAGAGCTCTATGAGCGCTATACCGTGGTACAAAGTGCCCCCTTCTTCCTCGAGTTCATGAACAAGCAGAGCAACAAGGGAACCGGCGTGGCCGCACTGGCCGAGCACTTGGGCCTGACCGCCGATCAGGTGATCTGCGTCGGGGATGCGGGCAACGATCGCCACATGATCGAGTACGCGGGTCTCGGGGTTGCGATGGGCAATGCCACCGACGAGATCAAGGCTCTCGCCCAGCACACCACTGCCCGCAACGATGAAGATGGCGTGGCTCAGGTGATCGAGCAGTTCGTACTGAACGCCTGATCGCAATCGAGCGCCGCTGCGCCCGATAAGGAAATAAAAACGGGGAGGCTGTCAGCCTCCCCGTTTTTTCTGGTCAGTTATCTGCGTGATGAGCGGTAATTCGCTCGCATCACTGGTTCGCCAGACACTGGGTATGGGAGCCCGGTTGCAGGTAAGGCGTCAGCAGGGGAGCCATCCCCTTGAGCACCTGCACCGGCAACGCCGAGGTGAAGCGGAACTTGTCAGACTGGCTACCCGGTACATAAGCGGTCAGAGTACCGAAGTGATCCTCACCCAGATAGAAGACGAAGGTCGCGGTGCGGTTGCGCGCCAGCGAGCTGGTCACGTTGCCATAACGGCCCACTGTTTCAATCCGGTTATCCCCGGTCCCGGTCTTGCCCCCCATCTGCAGCACAGTGCCATCCGGTAGGGTAAAGGCACCGGCGATACGTCTTGCCGTGCCCCCTTCAACGACCTTGGAGAGCGCACTGCGCAGTGCTGCCGCCACCTCTGCCGGCATCACCCGGGTTCCCTCGGTGTGCTGCGGCTCAAACTCGGTCTCGAAGGGCGTCCCCTTGGCGAACGAGAGGTGCTCGATACGCAAGGTTGGCGAGCGGATACCGCCATTCTGGATAATCCCCATCAGCTCGGCCAGTGCTGCCGGGCGGTCACCGGAGCTACCCAACGCGGTCGCCAGCGAAGGCACCAGATGGTCGAACGGATAACCGAGCTTGGCCCAGCGCTGATGGATATCGAGGAACGCTTCCACCTCCAGCATGGTGCGGATCCGGCTGTCACGGGCACTGCGATGACGGGTCTTGAACAGCCAGCTGTAGACCTCCTGCCGCTCGTCACGACTGGCCGCCACCGCGTCGGCAAAGGTCGCCTTGTCGAACTCCTTGAGATAGGCCAGCAACCACAGCTCCAGCGGGTGAACCCGGGCGATATAGCCCTGATCCGGCAGTGAATACTTGCCCGGGCCATAGCTGACATAGAGCTGATTGATCCGCTTCGCACTCAACTTCTCCCGCGGCAACCGCTCCGCCAAGAAGGCAGCAAAAGCCGCTTCGCTGGCTTCCGGCATCAGGTAGCGGTGAACCGCCGCCAGACGTACCGCACTCGGCTTGAGACCATCGAGGAAGGTATCGATCTGCTCCTCGGGGGTCTTGCCGCGATATTTTCGCCAGAAGCGCAGCAGATAGGTCTGGCCCTCTTTGTCGGCAAATTTAGCCAGATACTCCTGACGACGAGGATCCTTGTCATCCTTGAGCAACTGGGCACGGTTGCCCTCCTTGTAGAGGCTGTAGCGCACAATATCGCGCATCAGCCGCACAAAGGGCAGGTTGATGGACTCGCGCAGCGCATCTCGGATGGGGGGAATACGCCCATTATCCTCGCGGCGGAAGTTGTTGAAGGTGTGCATGCCACCACCGGTAAAGAACCCTTCGTTGGGGCTGGCGGAGTATTTGCGATCCAGCGCCGCTTCCAGCATCACAGGCAGGCTCTTGTCCTGAGCCGTCATCAGATAGGAGATGGCCCAGCGGCTGAGGTTGTCCTGAGAGACGGCAGCCAATTTACGCAGATTCTCGACCGGCATCCCGGCATAGTTGTCGTGCAGCTCAGCCACGATCTCCAGATAGGTAGTCAGCACCCGCAACTTGGCGGTTGAGCCCAACTCCAGCTTGGAGCCTTCGTTGATATCGAACGGCTGATCGGTGTTGTCGGTCTGTACCCGCACCTTGAACCCATCCGGCGACTTCTCGAACAGGGTGAAGCTGTAGCGCACATCGCCGGTCTTCTCCGGCGAGAGCAGGCGCTCACCAAACAGTCCCACCTGAGCGGCAAACGTCGGGTCGGCCAGCTGTTGCAGATAACGGGAGATTTCGTTCTGCAGCGGCATGTTGAGGCTGGTATCGGCGGTCAGATCCATCCGGTCAAGGTCATAGAGCTGCACCCCGAGCTGACGGCTCAGGCGAGTACGGGCAACCTGCAACCCCTTGTTATTGTTCACCCGGGTGATAGCCGGGGACTGCAGGAAGTCCCGGAACGTAATCTTGGCCTTGAGCGCCGCCTCCATCAGAGGTGGCGTGATCATCCCCTCCTGCACAAACAGGCGCAGGTAGCTGTCGGTCAGGGTAGCCAGCGCCTCTCGCCCCTGAGCCAGATAGTAAGAGGGACGGCGGTGCGCAATCATCAAAGAGACAACCTGACGCAGGGCAAGTCCCTGTTCGGCCAGCGGTGCGTTCTGGTTGCGGGCGGGGTCCAGCAGACGGTTCACGTCATCGACATTGGCACCAAACCAGACCCAGAGACCATCCCCCAAACCATGCACCTCACCATATCCCGGCGCAGCCGAGAGCGGTACCGAGTTGAGGTAGGCCCAGGCGACCAGCTTGCGCGCTTCGAGGGTTTCCGGCCCGAGACGATAGGCCCGCACGCTGGCAGAGGCCATCTGACGGATCTTCTCGGTCGGCGACAGGGTCAGGCCATCCGGCGAGTGGCGATACTTCTCCACCTGGGTCGCCAGGGTACTGCCACCGGCAGATTGATCCTGCATATCGAGCGCCTTGCCCACTTGAGAGAGCGCGGCCTTGGCAAAACGGGGCCAGTCGACTGCCGGGTTGGCCAGCGGCTCTTCGTTGCTCAGCAAGTCGCGGTTCTCGATAAAGAGCAGCGACTGGATGACGAGCGGCGGAATGGAGTCAAAATCCGGATAGTGATGGGTCGGATACTTGAATTGATAGAAAGGTTCTGCGCGGCAATCGTGCAACGTCAGGCCAGCCTGCACCTTCTCGGTATAGGGCACGAAGAAGCCTCGACTGGCGTAGTCATAGAGCGCGTCGGAGAAATGCACCTGCTTGCTGACTTCATAGCCCCGCTGAAGCAAACGCTCCTGCATCATCGGCAGTTGCACATAGCCGAGCCGCTTGTCGAATGGGCCATCCTCAGGGAAGGCGATCTGCTTGCTCTGGCCAGGCTCGACCTGATAGGTGAGCTTGGCGGCATAGCGGGAAATCTCCTGAGATTGCAGCTTCGAGGTTTTCATCTCATAGCCAACCAGAGCGATCACCGCCCCCAGGCACAATAAAAAGAGAAAACAGAACAGCCAACGCCACCATGGACGACGCTTGCGCTTTGGGTTCCCGTCCGAGGTCTGGACAGATGAATCTTGAGATGCCACTTGTGTCAAATCCGTCTGTTCTGATGCGCCCATATCAGCCCCACCATGGTTGCGCAATTTATTGTGTTTCACTCAAGCTTAGTCTTTTCAAGTCAATGGCTTGAAACTATTGACCGCTTTGTGGTGATGGTAACAGGGCAATTCTAAAAAGGGGAGCCGATTGTTGCAGGAGTGGCAGAGATCCGAGCTGATAACAAAACACCGGCCAGTGGCCGGTGTCTCTTAAGCGAAAGCTGAACGCTTATTTGTGAGAGCTCATGCCCTTCAGTTTGGTGCTCAGCTCTTTACGCTCTTTGGAGAGCTCGGCGTTCTTGATGATGTGGTCATCCACGCGCTCTTCATAGTCGGCACGCATGTTGGCGATGATCGCCTGTACATCATCAATGCTCATGCCCGGCTTGATGTAGTCGCTCAGGTTGTCGAGCAGCAGCACGCGCTTCTGGTTGTCACGGATCTTCTTCTCGTTATCCGCAATTTCACGCTTGAGTTTGTTCTGGCGACGGGACATACGCACATATTCCAATACATCGCTAAAGGTGGACTTGTTTACTTGTTCCATATCGATACCACTGACTTAAGGTTGATAAAAACTGGCCAAGTTACACCTGGAGCCCGACACACTCGGCGCGGGACAGGCAAACTCAAGATGCCCTTACTCTACCGAGTTATAAACGAGATACAACCCTAATCGCGTACCATGAACAGAGTTTGACCAAAAGTAAACCAGTTAAAATGGTTAGCAATCCATCAGATAAGAGCTTGATATATATAAAATAGAGGAAATGCCAGGGTTTTAGTTCTCTTCCTGCAGATAAATGCTAACTCTGGCTGTTTAACACGCTAAAGACACCAAAACCCGGTCGTGAGACTGGGCTTTGTGTTGGTTCCGGTGTGCAACCATCGCGGGAAGTTGGCAAAAACCGTCCATAGCAAAAAGGCCTTCCCATCA